>JAIPCE010000048.1 GCA_021738345.1 Rhodoferax sp.
GGGAACAGTTTCTAGCCAGCGAACAACACCACCCCAATTTCGACGTGCTGGGTGAAGACTTGGATCTTTCAGCCTATTCCAGCGCATCCCTGGAAGCGCTGGAATGCTTGGCACCATTGAATGGCCTTGCAGCCACTATCGGATTCGAAGCCATTTCTCCAGAAATTGCCAAGGTGCTTAGCGAGTGGAAGACGTATTTTCTGTGCTTCCCAAGATTGCAGTGTCTTGAATATGAATCGGCCTTTCAATTGGGCAACGCAGAAGCGGCACACGGACTCGATTTTGGCTTCCCTATTCAACTTTCCGCCACAGCCACTAGGGCTGTTGTCGGCAACGGGGCACCGATGTACATGACACTCCACGCCGCGCCCGACTTGTCTCGCGCTGTCGCGCTTGCAACGCATGAGCACGAGATGTTCCTGACCCTTCCAGCTCAAGCCATTTCACCAATGTCAGCAAGCGCCCTGAGTCTCCATGCCGGGTATCTCCTGCAAATAGCGATCCCCGACAGGTCGACTGAGTGTGTACTTCAGGCGCTCGCTTCCAATGCCCACAAGCAACTTAGCCTCAGACCGCCAGATGTGCTGGACAAACGCCCGTCATCGGGCGTGATTCAAAGGAATTGGGTGTTTACTCTGCAAAACACACGTTACATTAGTTCCCTTGAATAAGAGAGGCAAAGCTCGAATTAAATCGAATCACTTTCAATAGCAGCTCACTCAAGCCAGACTAGCCCTACAGACTGCATTGACCTACAACCACGGATTCTTCTTCAACCACCACAACCCGCCCCACAGAATTGCGTTAGAGCACGGCCTGTCACAAACATTTTGAGCTTGCCCCCCTTCTTCTTTATAATATATTAATCAATTCGACGAAAGAAATCATGTCCCCACAATTTCTTATTGAACAGAATTGTTCTAGCTGCGGTAAACTTTTTACTGATACCTTGAGCAATATATCGCCAACGCTTTATTGCACTACATGCAAGACAAGCAAGACAAGCAAGACAAGCAAGATATTGTGTAAAACATGTGCTACAGATATCTGCGAAATTTGCGGAACCTCATTGAGAGAAAAAAATAATACGTATCCTACTGTATTATTCAATGCTATAAAGGAAGGCGATATTGAAAGAGTTCACCAAATCTGTTGTACGGAACATGGCGATATTAGTAATGAAATAAATGACAAAGGAGATACGCCAATTATTTATTCGGCCATATGCAATGAGTTTAAAATATGCGAATATTTAATTTCCATTGGAGCGTCAGCCCGTAATAAGTATGGAAGAACTGCGTTAATGGAAATGATACGCTGCAGAAGTGCCAAATGGTCACCCGAACTAGCTGCATTATTTTCCGGATCCGTAAACGAGCAAGATTGTGGTGGTCAAACAGCGTTGATGTTTGCCTCTGTGGGCGCAGGAGTATTTGGTTCAAGACGTGGAAACATTCGCATTTTGGAGCAGTTATTATCATTTGGTGCCGATCCAACCATGAAAGACAAGCATGGATATACTGCGCTTGGACATGCAATTAAGGCAAACGAAAAAAGTAAAACATCGAATAATCAAGAAATGGTAAGCCGCCTTGAGATCGAAATAGTTAACTTTGTTGCTCATGCTGAATTTCGTAAGTCATTTACGCATTCATTTGATCCAAAGGGGAATCTGGTTCTAAGTCAATTAGATAAATAGCATAGTTGTCGCGCAAACAAATTCTGCAGTGGAGCGCAGAAACTCAGGATTTACCGCACAGCACCTTACGCACTGCGCTTACCTGCGTCACGTGTTCCCCAAACCCCCGTAGCCACCATTGCAAACGTTCCGTATCCACCACCGTCGCGCTAATTTCAAACTGGTCTTCGAGTTCCACCACCTGCTGATCTGTCGATAGCGGCGACTCCAGCAGATGCCGCCCTGCCGCTTTGGTGATCCGAAAAGTCAGGCGAATGCGTTCACCTTCACCAAACCCGAAGCGACCATCGTCGTCGTACTTGCGTAGATCGAATTCTTTGGGGCGATCAAAGCTGCGCGATGTACCCCGCGCACTGGTGATGCGGTGTAGCGCCAAGCTGCGCTCGTTGTCATAGCCGGGGAAGCGACAAACAAGATAGAGGCGTGGACCTTGCTGGGCCAGACCCAATGGCATTACTTCGGTTTGTGTGTCTTTGCCACTGGCGTTTCTATAGTCCAGCGCCAACCATCGGTTGGCATACAAGGCGTTGCTCACTTCGTCAAAAACACCCGGCCTAATTTTTGGCGGGAGCAAGGGCTGCGTCTCGCTGACCACGCGGACTTTTGCCAGCCATTCGCGCTCGCGCTTGGCATTGGTATGGGGACCGATGTTGCTACGCGCCTGGGCAAAGAAGCTGCTCATGGACTTCATCAGGTTGGCGGGCAACAGGTTGTTCAGGTGCTGCTCGGCCAATGTGAGCAGTAAAGACTCCTGCTCGGTGAGGCTGGGCAGAGTCATGCCTTTGGCGAGTTCTTTCCAGCGGTAGCCATAGGGGCTGGTGCGCTCGTCGCGCTCTATGTCAAATTTCCGGGTCAGCATTTCAAGCTGGCGTTGAATGGTGCGTATGTCTCGTGCCAATCCTGCATCGCTGAGCTGAGTGTGCAGCTCAGCAGCCGAGATTTTTCGACCACGCGGAATGCGGCGCAACAGTTCCAACGCGATGCTCAAGGTTTCCAGGGTGTCGGGGCGTCTGCGCATGGGGCGGACTTTCTTCGAGGTGGCGGCCAGTCATTGTGACTCAGGGCCAACATCTGGCGTAAGTTAGCGCATGCCCTTGCTCGCCCTTGATGCCGATCTTGTGCAAGGCTGCAATGCAGTTATGCGCGGCCTTGCCAAAGGGTATGCCGGCCATGATGACGCTTTGGTACAGCATCAAACCAAACAGCATCGCTTCGTTGTCGTAAATCTTGCGCACCGAGGCCAAGATGGGGCCGAGCTTCGCAGCTTTTTGAAAGGCCAAAATGGGGTCTTTAAATCTTCCTAGGAAGCAGGCAGAGAAAAACACGGGATAACCTTCAAACTTTGAGAACACTTCGATGGTGTAAGGGTCGTCCAGATAAAGCTTGTCATCGAGCAACTGAATGAACGGGCGTTTGCCCAGATCATCAGAATCTTCAAAATCACCATGGCAGGAAATATGGATAAATGGCGGCAAAATTGCGTGGTTCACTTTTTTGGCCAGCAGTTCAATATCGCTGAGTTGGTGTACGGACTTGAAAACAAAATCACAGGTAATCGAGTCAAACCAATTTCGCAGCAAAGCATATTCGGTGCGAGGTTCGTGTAAGTCTGCGGCCAGATTGCCTTCAAGCACCATCGGAATCGGCAAACGGTGGGTCAATATACTGGCAGCATACTTGCCGCCTTGGTGGCAATTTCTGACCCAGCGCACCGTGACAGAGCGTATGTCTCCTCTGGGCACCTTGGTGACCATACCTAAGCGCTTTTCCCCAAGTGGGTCCTTGATGTCTTCGTATTCAACCCATTCGCCAACTGCAAATTTTTTGGTAGCCATGATGTTCTCACACAGTAGTTAAACAAAACCGATCCCGCCGCGCCCACCTTGCTTCAAGGCGCATTCGCCGTCCAATGCACTTACCAGCATGGTAGCCGAGCCAATCGGGCGAAAGCGATGTTGGCGTGCGACGGCGGCAAAGTCGCCAGGGGTGAGCTTGCACAGTCGGTCTAACTGGTAGCGTTGGTTTAGTTGCGGTGCTTCCAGGCCCAAAGAGGAACAATGACGCGTCAACAGTTCCCATGCTTGATCTGGCCTCAAGTAGTCAAACTTCACTTTCAGGTCGAAGCGACGCAAAGCAGCGGGCTCTAGACCCTCCATCAAATTGGTGGATGCCATAAATATTCCGCTGTAGCTCTCCATCTGGGTCAGCATTTCGTTGACCATGGTCACCTCCCAAGACTGCTTGGCACCGCGCCGGTCTTGCAGGAAGCCGTCCACCTCGTCAATCAACAGTAGCGCGTTGTCTTGCTCGGCCTGGCGAAAGGCGCGGCAAATCTGCTTTTCACTGTCACCCACCCATTTGGAGATCAAATCCGAGCCGCGTTGAACATGCAAGGGCATTCCCAGCTTTTCTGCCATCCAGCGGGCATACGCCGTTTTTCCGGTGCCAGGCGGGCCATACAGGCACAGCCGCCCCTGACCACTGCGCGCCAGGCCAGCGACCAGCGAGGCCAGATCAATGTCGGTTTGCAAGAATGCCGGATCGTAGGTCTCGGGTAGGCGATTGGGGTCATTGCGCAAGATGGTCGGGTGTCCCTGGGCCTGCAAGGTGTTGCCAATCAGCAGTTCGACCGCGTTACGGGATGCCTCAGTGCCCAATTGGGTGCGGATGGAGCGCACCACAGAGGCTGCCCGTGCCGCTACGGCAGGGGCCAGTTCTTCTGATTCAGCGATGCGCGCCAGCGCCTTGGTATCGAGCAAGTCACCGCACGCCTCATTGAGGATGTGCTGGCGTTGTTGGCGGGGTGGAATCGGCAGCTCAATCACCATGTCAAAGCGTCGCACAAAGGCCGGGTCCAGGCAACGGATGTCGTTGGACAGCCAGAGCGTGGGGATCAGGTTTTCCTCCAAAGTGCGGCTGATCCAGGCTTTACTGGTCTGAGCGCTATCTTTGCCACCGAAGAGACGACGAATGAATGAATTGCCGTCATCAAATACGTCGGCAGCTTCGTCAAAGGCGATCATCACCTGGCGTTTCGCCAAAATGCTCTGCGCTGCACGGTAGGCACGCCAGCGTTGGTCGGCTTTAACGGCATCGCCATCTTCATCCTCACTAGCTACCTGAAACAACTCGCAACCTAAGGCCGCTGCCAATGCTCGCGATAGCTGTGTCTTGCCGGTGCCGGGCGAGCCATAGACAAAAATATTCACACCTTTGCGACGCTGCTCCAACGCCTGCGTCAGGTAAGGCTGCAGCACGCTCAGCGATGGCTCAATATGCGCATAGTCGCCCAGGGTGAGTTGCGCTGGCGGGCAAGGGGCGACGTTTTGGCGCAGCAAGTCGACCGGATCCATCTCGCCGGACAAAATGGTGTCAGCAAACTGGGTCGAAAGTAGCTCAAGCTTGCAGTCTAGGGTGTTGGCCCCCATGCGCTCGCACGTCACTAGACCGGTGCGGGCTAGCACCGCCTGTGTTGCCAGTGCTTCTCGAATCTGGCCTTCGCTCAAGTCAAGCAGCACCGACAGCGTACGGAACAGTTTCACTGTGGAGAGCTCTCCAAGCCATTGGGCTGTTTCGGTCAGGAGGCTGTCGCTGTGCAGCATCACTGCAAGTTCGAGGATGCGCACATCCACGGCACTCAGGCCAACGAGAGCGGCGACCCTGTCAAGGTTAGTGCGCAGCGCAGGCGGCAAATTCAAAGACTGCGATTCACGCTCGGCTGCCCGATGCAAACCGCGCAATTCACTGCGCACCCGCGACACTTTGAAAGTTCGTCGGGATGAATTGCCCGTGTCTTCATCCTGATCGATGTCTTCTTCTTGATCCTCGGTCAAATCCCAATACTCAGACTCGTTATCAATCCAGCGACCCAAACCAAGAACTTGGGCAAGTTCTCCGCTCTCAAAGTCATTGCGATTGACGAATTTACGCTGCGCACCCAATGGCACCAGCAAACGCAATAACCAGAGTGTGCAAATCTCGTGGTTGTCCTCCTGGTAAACCTGGGCGACCGAGGGGCGGGTGCGGCGGCGTGGTGGCATGTGAATCTCCGTTGATGATGTGGAGACAATTGTCAGCACAGGGGCGACAGAGTATGTCGTTGCAGTCACCGTAGGCACTGATCCATCGCCAATCAATCACTTGCACCACAATGGTCTCGATAGAGCAGCTATCGCGCCTGTAAGCGGGCATTGGACAGCGCCCGCTGGTGGTCAATGGCGGACGCAGCCGACCCGCAGTTCGGGACCACATGGCCTCCGGGCTATGTGAGGGAACGAGTGCCAGCTTTGCGGCATCTCACTTCGGATCAGGACAGCCGTCGGTCGTGAACGCGCACAGTTTGCCCAAAACAGACGTTCGCAGGAGGGCAAAGCTGTCATTCAAAAGGATCGGGCTAGTGCCAGAGGTGACTTCAAAGGAAGGTAGCCAAATGGACCGTTGCGCGGTCAGTTTGCGGTACCAGTAAGTATTCTTTTCTTGGTGCCGCCGTTGTACTGTTGTGCAACACTGGGCAATTGGTTGCACTATTCTCGGGGAATGAGTGCGCCCCCGGCCCTGCAAGCGATTGACCTGGTTTACCGCCGCGATGCGCGGCGGGTCTTCGCGACGCTGGTGCGTTTGCTGGGCGACTTTGACTTGGCAGAAGAAGCTTTGCATGATGCCTTTCGTGCGGCTCTGGAGCAGTGGCCACAGCAAGGGGTACCAGAAAACCCGTCTGCATGGCTAGTTTCTACCGGTCGCTTCAAGGCGATTGATAGCATTCGCAAGCACGCGCGCTTTATCTCTACCGAGACCGTGATCGAGCATGTCGAGTCCCTTGTCGATGAGGCAGTCTATCTGGACGATTCCCTTGCGCTGGAAGATGACACCCTGCGCCTCATCTTTACCTGTTGCCACCCCGCGCTGGCGCCCGATGCACAAGTAGCGCTCACTTTGCGTGAGGTATGCGGGCTAACCACTGAGGAAATTGCCCGTGCCTACTTGACACCAGCACCCACTTTGGCGCAACGCATCGTGCGTGCCAAAGCCAAGATCCGCGATGCCAAAATCCCATATCGCGTGCCCGAGGCCGACGAAATGACCCAGCGCCTGGCCAGTGTATTGCGAGTGCTCTACTTGGTCTTCAATGAAGGATACTCACCTTCGTCTGGTGCGCTGGTGACGCGCGCAGACTTGTCGCTTGAGGCCATTCGCTTGACCCGGCTGATCGCTGACGTGCTACCACTCCCGCCGCTTTCAGAAGTCCATGCGCTGCTGGCACTTATGTTGCTGCACGAGTCGCGCCGCACTGCCCGAACGGACGCTGCCGGCCGTCTGGTACCCCTTGAAGAACAAGACCGCACGCTCTGGGATGCCAGCCTGATTTCGGAGGGTTGTACCAGGGTCGAACAGGCGCTGCGCATGCCGGGCATTGGTCCCTATGCCTTGCAAGCCGCAATTTCTGCAGTGCATGCCGAGGCACCCCACGCCGATCAGACCGATTGGGGGCAGATAGTCGGCCTCTACGATGAACTCCTGCGCATACAGCCGACCCCGGTGGTGGCACTCAATAGGGCAGTCGCCGTGGCCATGCATGCGGGGTGTGAGCAGGGTATAGCGCTTGTCGATGACATCCTAAAGCATGCCGCCATGCAGGACTACCACTTGGCGCATGCGGCGCGCGCCGACATGTGCCGCCGCTTGCACCGCTGGGAGGAGGCGCGCGCAGGCTACCAAACCGCGCTGTCACTGGTGCAACTGGAGCCTGAGCGCCGACATCTGGAGAGGCGTCTGTCAGAAATCGGCATCTGAAAACATTTTTTCCATGGTTGTCGAAAAATCGTTGGCTGGATCGACTAGCTTCTATGAATCTTCTGCCCACAGGCAATCAAACGCAAAGGACCCTATGAAAATCACGGTTGAAACACTAATCAAGGCTCCAATTGCCAAAGTCTGGAACGCCTACACCACGCCGGAAGACATCGTTCAGTGGAATGCTGCCTCTGACGATTGGCACACCACGAAAGCCACTGTGGATCTGCGCCCTGGAGGGAGTTTTTTTTCCCGCATGGAGGCCAAAGACGGTAGCTTTGGGTTTGATTTCGCCGGCACCTACACCGTAGTCGTGCCGCATCAACGAATTGAATACACCTTTGGCGAGCGCAGCGGTGTGGTGGAATTTGAAATGCTTGACGATGGCGTCACAATACGCTCCACCTTCGACGCAGAAACGCAACATCCTATCGAGCAGCAGCGTTTTGGGTGGCAATCCATTCTCAATAAATTTGCCAACCATGTGGAGGCGTCCCTGTGACGAGGTACTCCCTCAAAGCCGTGGTGACCGCACTGGCCCTGGCTTCCGGCTTTGCGATGGCCTCGCCAGTTAGCTGCACCATCCTCCATTGACTTCGGACTGTCCTCGGGCAAAGACTATGGTTTCAACATGGCTGTCGGTTTACGCATTCAGGCAGAAGCAGTCGCATCCCAGTATGCCCAATACCAATCTACTGAAAGTAAATCGCCATGAAGTACCTGTGCCTAGTCTATCTGTCCAAAGAAAAGTGGAACGCCTGTGCGGACGAGGTGTGTTTTGAGGCCGCGAAGGGCCTGCAAATGGGCGGGCATCTGCTGGCTGCAGAGCCCCTGCATCCGGTCGAAACTGCCACCACCTTGCGCATACGCAATGGCCAGTTATCCATGGTGGATGGCCCCTTTGCAGAAACCAAGGAGCAACTCGCAGGCTTTTACTTGCTGGAAGCCAACGACCTCAACGAGGCCATACGACTCGCTGCCAAGATTCCACCGGTACAGCACGGCAGCGTTGAGGTGCGACCCGTGCGGGAACTCGATGTCGCGGGATTTCAACCTTTCACACCAACCCCTCCAGGAGACACCCATGCCTTACGTTGACGGATTCGTGGCCGCCGTGCCCACTGAAAACAAGGAAAAATACATCGCACATGCTGCGACGGTCGCACCACTTTTTAAAGAATTCGGGGCACTGAAGGTCGTGGAGTGCTGGGGCGACGACGTTCCGGATGGAAAGCTCACCTCCTTCCCCATGGCAGTCAAAAAGGAAGAGCACGAAATCGTTGTTTTTTCCTGGGTCATGTGGCCTTCACGCGAAGTGCGCGACGAGGGATGGAAGCAACTGATGGCTGATCCGCGCATGACATCTCGAGCCACCCCACCCTATGACGGCAAGCGCCTGATCTATGGTGGATTTCAGACAGTTTTGGAAATGTAAACCCTCAACTGCAAACCGCACATCTGGAATATCAAGATGCCCAACACTATTCAATTACACCGCGTTCTGCGCGCCCCTCCTGAGCGCGTTTACCGTGCATTTCTTGACGCCGATGCTTTGGTCAAGTGGATACCTCCGCATGGCTTTACCGCCAAAGTGCTGGAGCTGGACGCTCGCGTGGGCGGCAGGTATCGCATGTCGTTCACCAACTTTTCAGCGGGGCAAAGCCATTCCTTCGGAGGCACCTACCTGGAGCTGCTGCCCAACGAACGCATCCGCCACACCGACGTGTTTGATGACCCCAATCTCCCTGGAGAGTTGACGGTCACCCTCACATTCAAACCTGTGATGTGCGGCACAGAGCTTCACATACTGCAGGAAGGTGTGCCGGATGTCATTCCTCCCGAGATGTGTTATCTGGGTTGGCAGGAGTCGCTGAGCCTATTGGCCTTACTGGTAGAACCGACCATTCCTGCAGGGTGAGTGCGCCATGAGAAGGATCAGAATCTTTGAAAACGTTTCGCTGGACGGTATGATCTCGCCCGGCGACCGAGGAGAGTACAGCGCCGAATTCGCACATGGCGGATGGACGGCACCGTACCGAAGCCCGGCAGGGGCTTGCCACGCTGGCAGCCGAGCTGATGCGGCAAGGCATGGTGGACGAACTGGTACTGATCGTCTACCCGATCTTGCTGGGCCGAGGTCTGCGCTTCTTTGCAGGAGATGTGGCGCCATGCGACCTATCACTGGTTAGCTCCCAGGCTACACCCACGGGCTTGCACTTCAACTTCGCAACGCCAAACGACCGCTTTCAAGCCGCGATAGCCAATACCCGCAACTGGTCAACGGCGGATGCAGCCGACCCGCAGTTCAGGACCACGTAGCCACCGGGCTATGTGAGGGAACGAGTGCCAGCTTTGCGGCATCTCAATTCGGATCGGGACAGCCGTCGGTCGCGAACGCGAACAGGGCGCCCAGAACGGCCATCCGGAGGGTAAAGAAGCTGTAATAGCATTGGATGGCGTACCGCCTTCCTCCTTGAAACCCCCGCGAAAAATCAGCGTGGCATCGTGTACTGCCCTTTCATGGACTGCACATGCTGAGACCACACCGATTCATAGCGTGTGGCGTCCACCACCGGTTTCTTGATCATCTTCAAGCACTGAGCCATTTGCGCTTCAGAGCTACTGGGCTTGGAGTAAAGCTGCAGGGCAAACTTGGAGAAGTCGCGCACCATGAAGTCAAATATCTGGTCAATCAGCGCTTCATCCATGCCGTAAATCTTGGCATTCTCAAGAATCAGATGGCCGTAGACCACCAGGGTGAACATTTCACCGGCGGTCAGCAAAAAGTCGATGTCTTCTGCCTGCTCTTTGCTGGGTGGCGCTTTCATTGCCATGTCCTTGAACAGTGCAATCTGTTCCTTGAATACTGCGAGGTTGGGCAGGTCGTAGCTGTTGTAGGCTTCGCTGAAGTCGTGGAACTGAATGCTGCCAAGGCCTTTTGTGGGTCCCTGGTTGAACAGGAAGTCGTCATTGGAACCGTCGTCACGGCGCGGCACTTCGGGGTAGCTTTTCGGGTTGAAAAAATAGTTGGCCATGAACTTGATGATCAGTGCCATGTTGACGTGCACCGTGCCCTCCAACTTGGGCAGGCAGCGGATGTCGGCGGCGGCCATGGCAAAGAAGGGTTCCTTCTCGAATCCCTTGGCGGCAATGACGTCCCACAGCAGGTTGATGACTTCTTCACCTTGTGTGGTGACCTTCATCTTGACCATCGGGTTGAACAGCAGGTAGCGGCGGTCTTCTGCGCTGGCAGTCTTCATGTAATCGGCCGCGCGCAGTGCAAACAGCTTCATTGCTACCAGGCGGGTGTAGGCATCGGTAAAGAGCTGCTTGACGTGCGGGAAATCAGTGACGGTCTTACCATACAGGTGGCGGTTCGAGGCATGGTCGATGGCCTCGTAAAACGCATGGGTGCACATGCCAATTGACGCCCAGCCCAGGTTGTACTTGCCCACGTTGATGGTGTTGAGCGCGGCATTCCAAGCGTCGTCGCCGTGATGCAGCACTTCAGCCTCGGTGAACGGGTAGGCATTGAGCCGGTATTCGGCCACGAAGTTCTGGCTGTAGACGGTGTTCTTCACCAGCTCGTAGTTGGGGTGCTGCGAGTTGGCGACAAAGAAGATGTATTCACCGCTGTCGGCCATCTTTCCAAAGGTGGAAACCATGGCCGCCTTGTTGGCGTTGCCGATGTAGTACTTGCCGCCGCTGGCCTGGTAGGTTCCATCGGCCAATTTGGTCACAATCATGTCGGACGAGTAGATGTCCGCGCCGTGTTCCTTTTCTGACAAACCAAAGGCAAAAATCTCCCCCTGATCGAGTAAAGCTTTCGCTTTGGCCTGCAGCGGCTTATTTTTGCTCATCCAGATCGGGCCGATGCCCAGGACGGAGACCTGGTAGGTGTACCAATAGCACAGGCCAAAAAACCCCAATACTTCGGCAAAGCCGCAGACGCGCCAGGTGTCCCAAACCGCGCACTCACCGGACTTGCCATGTTGCGCTGGCGTCATTACCGAACTCAGAATGCCTTCGGCCTTGCAGAACTCCAGAAAGTCGGCATACCAGACCGCGCCGTTGTAGTCTTCCTTGAGTTTGTCGAGGCCCTTGTTCTCGAAAAACGCAATGGTCTTGGCCATGATCTCGCTGGAGCGCGGGTCTGGGTAGTGGCGATCGTTATGACGGGGGTTAAGCAGAAACATAGAGGACTCCTTGGTGTTTTGAAAGAAGCTGTGTGGCAGAGGTTAAGCGTTGAGCCGTATCATCTTGTCGCTTGCGTAATCAGAGTGGGTGACGCCAGCAACAAAGCTTCGTGCCGAGTCAATAGCGCCAGCGCATCCGCCAGCTCGGTCCAACGTCTAGCGCGCGAACCCGATGCCTGAGTGACAAGGGAATCGTGCATGGAGGCATTATCACGCGAAGCGTAAGCGCCGTAATCGTCCAGAGATGCCTTCTCGCACCACCACCACCGCGGGTCTCACTTTGTATCGCACCCACTTATCAATGCGCCACCCGGCCCCATTCCTGCTCGTAGATGCCCACCAGCGCCTGGTTGGACAGGCGATTGACCGGTGCCGGGATCCGGGCCATGTCCTGGGGAAAGTCAAACAGGGTCGGCAAGGACGGCAAGCTGAGAAATCGCAGGTTCCCGGGCAGGGCGGTGGGCCAGTGCCAGGGCCGGTGGCTGGCGATGATAAAGCCCCACTCGCCAAAGCTCGGCACATGGGCGTGGTAGGGCGTTGCGCGCAGGCCCACAGATTCGATGGTGGTGGCGACCGTCCAGAAACTCTGGCGCGCGACCAGCGGTGACGTCGTCTGGATGACCGCATAACCGCTGGCAGACAGACGTTGCGCCAGTAGGGCATAAAAACTGTTGGTATACAGCTTACCAATCGAAAAATTGGTCGGGTCGGGGAAGTCGACCACGATCACGTCGAACACCTCACTGCTGTTCTGCAGCCATTGAAAGGCATCGGTGTTGACAATACTGAGCTTGGGTGAGGCCAGCGCACCGGCATTGAGCCGCAGCATGGCGGGGTCGGTGGCAAAGATACGGGTCATCTGGGGGTCGAGCTCCACCAGCACTATCTGCTCCACGCTGGGGTATTTCAACACCTCACGCACCGCCATGCCGTCGCCACCGCCCAGCACCGCCACACGTCTAGGGCCACCATGGGCGGCCATGGCGGGGTGGACCAGGGCCTCGTGGTAGCGGTATTCGTCGCGCTCGGCAAACTGCAAATTGCCGTTCAGAAAAAGCCGGTGCCCAGCACGCCCGTTGGTCACCACAATGCGCTGGTAGGGCGAGGTGGCTGCGACCACCACAGGTTCGTGGTACAACTTGTCTTCGGCCAGCGTCGTGATGCCATCGGCCAGCGCAAAGCCGGCCAGCAGGCTGGCCAGCGTGCATGCGCAGGCCAGCGCATGGGCCGGCACGCGGCGCAGTTCATGCCGAAACACCCACAGTGCCCACACCGCCACCGCAGCATTGAGCAGGCCAAACAACAGGCCGGTGCGAATCAGGCCCAGCTGCGGCACCAACAGCAACGGAAAAGCCACCGACACCACCAGCGCACCCAGGTAATCAAAGGTCAGCACCTGCGACACCAGCTCCTTGAGCGCCACATCGCGCTTGAGAATTCGCATGACCAGCGGAATCTCCAGCCCCACCAGGATGCCCACCAAGCCCACCATGCCATACAACAGAAATCGAAACGCTCCGGGCACATAGGCGTTGGCCAGGAAAAGTAAAGCGGGCATGGCCCCGCCGGCCAAGGCCACCAGCAGCTCGATACGCAAAAAATGCGCCGGCAACTGGCGCTCGAAAAAACGCGACAACCACGACCCTATGCCCATGGAAAACAGGTAGGCACCAATCACGGTGGAAAACTGCAGAACCGAGTCGCCAAGAATGTACGAGGCCAGCGCTGCAGCGGTGAGTTCGTAGACCAGACCACAGGCCGCCACGACAAATACGCTGGCCAGCAGCGTGACTTCAAGCGGCGCTGCGGTGCGCGGCGGCAGAACCTTACTCAAAACGGGCAAGCTAATGGATGGCAGCCGCCACGATGATGCAGATGCCCAGGCTCATGGCCGCCACCACCAGCGCCAGCGCCACATTTTGCTTTTCGACGATCTCGTTCCACAGGTCGTAGGGGGTGATCTTGTCGATGATGACAAAACACAGCCAAAACACTGCCACGCCAATCAGCGCAAACAACAAAGAGGCGAGCACTGCGCCCGGCTTGATCAGTTCAAATCCCATAGAAATCTCCTTCAAGTAAAACACCCAGTCGCGTCATTTGTGCCCGCCACCACCCGAATAGCCACCAAATGAACCGCCCGAACTGCGGGTGCCGGTCGCGGAGCAGTTCTCCACGCGGGGGTCGCATTGCGAACAGCGGCTCAGCAACACCGACACCATCAGCAAAACGAGCACCAGCACGATGATGGCACCCACACCGATGCTGGGTGCAGCGCTGAACGGGCTGGCATCGCCGCGCTTGAACAGATCGAGTTTGTCTTTGAGCCCAAACGCGCTGGCGACCGTGTCGCTGCCGATCTGGTCGCCACTGGACCACACTAGCTCGGAGTCGCTTTGTTCCAGCGACAGCAGGCGTTTGCCATTGACAAAATCGCGGTTAAATGTTTTTTGGTCCCGGTGCACCACCCAATAGAACTCACCACACACATAGTTGGTCTCGGCGTTGTAGCTGTACTTGAGCTGGTACGTGGTGCCCCGGTAGGTGGCAGTTTTTGCGCTGGAGCTGGCCAGGGTGGGCGCGCCCGTGGTGGGGCGCACCAGGCTCCAGCCTTCTTCAGAGTCGACCAGAAAACAAAACCCTCGCTTCTGGTGGTAAAGCAAATACTCGCTCCAACCAAAGTGCTCGTCGTCGCCGGGCTCGACCCCCATGCGGTGCTGGAACCCCACCACCTGCCACGGCACGCCCTGCAGGGTACCGACCGATCCCAGCGCTATCAGTGGGTTGATGGGTTCGTCCTGAATGGCAGACTTGAGCTCGGCACCAATGCCTGCACTGAGGTCAATCAGGCTGTTGCAACTGCCACAGCTAATGCTCTTGCTGGTGTCAAGCGCCACCGTCACCGACGCACCGCAGTGCGGGCAGTTGAACTGTCGTCCTTTCTCATCCTTCGCCGAATCAGCCTTGAGCCCCTGGAGTTGCAGCCCTTCGAGCAAAACCGCAACGCCTTTGGATACGCTCGGCGGCTGGCTGCCGTAGTCCAGGCTCAGCACTTCGCTGTCACCGCGCAACTCGACCACGGTAAATGGCTGGCCCAACTCTGGCAGCTTGGGTAATTCGCCCTGTGCGCTGATCAGCATGGCGCGCACGTTGCTAGCGACGGTATACGGCTTGCCATTGATGGTGGTTTTGGCCCCCACCACAAAGCGCTCAGCGGCCGGGAGTTCGCGCTGGTTTGCCAGGGCAAACGCAAAAACGTAGGCACCGTTGTCCTCGGCCAGCCAACCCGCCTGGCCGTCGTCAAACAGCGCGTTCCACTCCGTCCAGCTGCCCTCGTCGGTCTTGAACTGCAGTCGCCCGATCAGGGTGAAACTGCGATTTTCTAGCCGGCCCGTGGTCAGCAGCTGCAGCGGGCTGTGGTCGTCAAACAGCTCGCCCATCTTGCCCAAGCGCGACAGCACCTCGCCCTGGCGCACCACCGTACTCTGGCAATAGCCACAAACTGCGTGGGTGGACTGCGCCGCCCGAAACTCGACCGGCGCCCCGCAGCCGGGGCACGGCGCAGAGTAACGGCGCTGGGGCGTTGCGGTCGCCACGGGCGTGGGAGAGAAAGAATCAGGCCAGTTTTTTCAGCAATTCGGCCTTCTTGGCATCGAACTCTTCAGCCGTCAGAATGCCCTTGGCCTTGAGGTCACCGAGTTTTTCCAGCGTGGCAATGATCTCATCGGGCCTGAGCGTAGGTACCGCCGCTGCCACCGAGGCCGCGGCGGGAGCGGGCGCGTGCAGTCCAGCCTGCAGGTTCTGCGCCAGCACCTGGCCCAGGGCCACACCAGCGCCCAGGCCCATGGCATCGCCCGCAATACCACCGCCCCCGCCACCCGAGCCCTCGGCAAACTTCGGAATCGCCTGTGCGGTCTGGTACTGCATAAATTTGGCCATGTCGTTGCCGACCATTCCCATGCCAATTTTCTGATCCAGTATCTTTTGCAGTTCTTCGGGCAGCGACACACTCTGCACCGTCATGCCTTCTAGCTGCAACCCGAGCCGGGCGACTTCGGGTTCGAGTTGCTTGCTCAGGGCCTGCGCAAACTCCATCTGGTTGGCGGCCAGGTCCAGAAACGCAATGCCGCTGCTGGCCACCGCGTCGCTGATGTTCTGCAACACCAGGCCGCGCAACTGGCCCTCGATGTCGGACACGCCATAGCTCTCACGCGTACCTGAAATCTCGGTGTGAAACAGCTTCGGGTCTACGATGCGAAAGGAGTAGTTGCCAAAGGCCCGCAGGCGTACCGCACCAAAATCCTTGTCACGGATGGTAATGGGCTGGGGCGTGCCCCACTTTTGGTCCATCTGCTGGCGTGTGCTGAAAAAGTACACGTCGCTCTTGAACGGAGACTCAAACAGCTTGTCCCAGTTTTTGAGGTAAGTGAGCACCGGCAGCGTCTGGGTCGTCAGCCGGTGGGTACCGGGGCCAAATACGTCGGCCACCTGGCCCTCGTTGACAAACAACGCCATCTGCGACGCACGCACCACCAGTTGGCCGCCGTTCTGAATTTCCATGCCCGACATCGGAAAGCGCCAGGCCAGCGTGCCGTCGCCGTCCTCGGTCCACTGAATGACGTCAATAAACTGTTTCTTGATGAAATCCATAAGTGACATGGCACGCGACTCCAAGGTGGGTTGAAAAAGCCGGGGTCTTACAAACCGCCGTTAAGCGCACCGTAGACTCAGATTGACATAGGTGGGCTGCCGAGGCGATGTTCAAGATGATACACAGTGCAGGGCTAAAACGTACGCCGTTTTCTAGCCGGTCGTGGCGGTGCCGAGCGCTTGACCAGCCAGTCGGCGGACTTTTTCCATACCGCTGCGGGCGCCGTAGCACCCAAAATCACTCCCATATGTCCGCCCGGAGCTACCTCAAAACGCTTGTCGGTCGACCCGACCAGGTCCAGGATGCCCTCGGCGGTGGAGGCCGAGATCAGCGCATCGCTCGCGCCCGCAAAGACAAAAATCGGTGCCCGAATACGGCCAAAGCGCGAGACTTTACGCACTAACTCAAATTCTCCCTCGGCCAGGCGGTTGTCCACCACCACCTTGACCAGCATGTCGCCTACCACGGGTGCGATTCAA
Organism: Rhodoferax sp.; assembly: GCA_021738345.1. Classification (GTDB taxonomy): domain Bacteria; phylum Pseudomonadota; class Gammaproteobacteria; order Burkholderiales; family Burkholderiaceae_C; genus Allorhodoferax. The sequence goes on from JAIPCE010000048.1 coordinate 16,816, forward strand.
AGTGATGTGTCGATTCGCTTTTGCCCCCTCGCCACAGCGGGGAGAGGGCTGGGGTGAGGGGCTGCCACAGGTTCAAGATTTCTTTCAATAATGCAAAACATCCACCCCGCACCCTAACCCTCTCCCCGCTGGGGCGAGGGAATAGGAGACCACATCACTTTGAATCGCCCCCGCCCACCACACCGGCTGCGTACGTCAGCAATTTGTTCAAATAATCCGAGGTGGTGCTGTGCGACTCGACAAACTCCCGGTCCCAGAGGTTGGTGACCAGATCCCAATAGGTGGTGATGCTGCCGATCGGGTCGGTCAACTTGAACACGATGGTGGTCACCAGGCCGGGCGTGTGAAATAACTCGGGCTTGAGAAAATTCAGGCGAAAGTTGGTGTACTTACGATCAACATCAGGCACCCAGCCCCTGCTGGCACTGCCCAATGTCCGCCACCGCACGCCCAACGCAAGCGCATTCTCATGCGAGCGCTCCAGCATGTGCAAAGCCCAAGCTCTACAACCAGTGCCGCCCGCAGCAGCACGCTGCTCTACCAAACGATTGCCGAACACTTCGAGACCTGGCATGAACTCGCCAGCGCAGGCCAGTTTGACGGGCCGGGCGACCACCACGCACCAAAGCCCTATGGCCGTCAGACCTTTCGTAAATATCTGAATCGATTGCTTCACGCGGATCGTAGGCGCTTCCAAGAGGCGATACTTGGCCCCATGTGGTTGGAACATCTATCCGTCAAAGCCCAAAGCCCGATGCCGCGCGGGAGAAAACTGGCCCGCATCCGCAGCGCGCCGCCGAGGTCACCCTGCAGGGGGTCAGCGCATTTCGACGCGGTTTCTTCCGTTGTCCTTGGCTGCGTACAGGGCCAGGTCCGCGCGTTTCATCATCTGGCCCATTTCGTGATCGGCTTCCAGCTGGAGCGTGCCACCGATGCTGACGGTAATGTCAATGCCGTCCCGGAACGTCCGCGCCGCAATGGCCGCCCGGAGAGCTTCTGCCCGGGCCGCAAGCTCGTGCGCGGTAACGTCCTCCATGACGGCCAGGAACTCTTCGCCCCCCACGCGCCCGATCACGTCGCCAGCTTCCTTCAGGACCTGGGCCACGTGCACCAGCGCGACGTCGCCCGTGTCGTGGCCGAAAGTGTCGTTGATGCGTTTGAAGTGGTCGATGTCGATCAGAAAGATGGCGGACCGTCCTTGGTCGAACGCGCTCTTGAACCGTGCCATCGTGCTGCGTCGGTTGGGCAAGCGGGTCAGTTCGTCGGTCGTCGACAGCACTTCCAGATGGGCGTTCTCCGTCATTTGTTCTTTCAGCCTGTAGGCCACGATCAGTGAAAGGCCGAAGCACTCGACGACCGAGCCGATCAACAGGCTGTTGAATGCCACAAACCCCGGTGAAACCATGCCCATGTGCAGAGCAATCCCCCAGTTGGCAAGCAACAGATAACTGCCGGTACTGATCAGAAAGAAAATGCCGAATCGGTGCCCTTTGAACGTGATGTAGGCTCCCACCCAGACCACGCCTGCGGACAGGATCATCAGAATCAGCATGGTCCCCTGCCACATGGACGGGAAAACAACGGTCAGCATCAAGAATGCAGAAATGAAGCAGGCGATCTTCAGAAACCGATCGCTCCGGGGGAAGTGTTCCCTCGTGCCGAGAATCTCTCGCGAGGCAAGAAGCAGAAAGATCCCGCTGAGGGGTATCAAGGCACCGATCCAGGGCACTATCGAGGCCGGCACATCGGTGTATCTGAAAGCCACCCCGGTGACGAAGACGGCGTTGATGATCGAGGTACATAGCAGATAGCTAACGTAGTGCAGGTAAATGACCGCCTTCGTGGTGGCGAGGAAGAACGCGTTGTAAATTAGCAGTGTCACCAGAACCGCCAGCATCGCGGCAATCATCGCTTGCTCTCGTGCGATGCTCTCCATGGCCGAGTGCCGGTCCATCACGCGGTAGTAATACGCCGAAGAAAACCCGTCTTCGCGCACTGTCTTGATGTGTAGGTTCTGCTGTTCGCCAGGGCCGAGCACGGCATCGTACAGATCAGGAAACTCTCCGGCCCGATGTTGATTCAAGTGGCCGCGGCCGTGCACCGCCGCATACGACGTAACCACGGTTCCGTCATCCGTGGTGATTTCAACATGAATCTCCCGGAAGTTGTACCACATCCGGTTATACAAGACGTATTCAACCGGATTTGCCGTTCGGTTATGCAGGCGAATGGTGTGCCAGACCGCATGCGGATCCGAATAACCCAGCGAATAGGCATTCGGCACCGTCTTTTGGGGCAGCGAAGCTACCGCCGCCGCCGAGGAGGCGGAATTCGTTGGGTCGATCCTTTGTTCCAGCGTGAATCGGTCGATCGAAAACCGGGTGCTGTTGATGTCCACTGTCGCCAGAGCAGGCGCGCAGGGCAACAGGAACAGTCCCATGAGGGTCGCCACGACCAGCAGCCAACGTCGAATCATCGGGGGATTCATCGTCCTGTCGCCGTCCCCGCCCATCGGCTAGGCCGCACTACGTGTGCGCGCCCTGGATGGATGGCGCGATCGCGGGGCAGCATTAACTGTCTCATGATGAAATCCATAAGTGACATGGCACGCGACTCCAGGGTGGGTTGAGCTTCAGTTTGATGGAGGTAAACGGCCAAGGGGATGTCCAAGATGATACACAATGCAGGGATAAAACTTGCTCGACCGGGACCCGGGGACCCTGAATCGCGACAGCAATCCTGCATCCAGTAGCAGTCGCCGTGACAGGAACCCAATCGCGAATTTCGGAGCTTTAACTAGTCGCAGTGGCGCGCAAAACAGTACGCCGTTTTCTAGCCGGTCGTGGCGGTGCCGAGCGCTTGGCCAGCCAGTCGGCGGACTTTTTCCATACCGCTGCGGGCGCCGTAGCACCCAAAATCACTCCCATGTGTCCGCCCGGGGCCACCTCAAAACGCTTGTCGGTCGACCCGACCAGGTCCAGGATGCCCTCGGCGGTGGAGGCCGAGATCAGCGCGTCGCTCGCGCCCGCAAAGACAAAAATCGGTGCCCGAATACGGCCAAAGCGCGACACTTTACGTCCCAGCTCCACTTCGCCCTCTGCCAGGCGGTTGTCCACCACCACCTTGACCAACATGTCACCCACCACACCGGCGGGGTAGGTCAGCATGTTGTTCAAATAGTCTGAGGTGGTGGAGTGCGACTCTACAAACTCCCGGTCCCAGAGGTTGGTGACCAGATCCCAATAGGTGGTGATGCTGCCGATCGGGTCGGTCAACTTGAACACGATGGTGGTGACCAGGCCGGGCGTATGAAACAGCTCGGGCTTGAGGAAATTCAGGCGAAAGTCGGTGTACTTGCGAATCAGTTTGGCCGGGGTGTTGACGATTTGCGCCACCCCGGCCACCAGACCACCACCGCGCATGTCAATCGGGCTTGCCACCGTCACCAGGTTGCGAATGCGTCCGGCTGGTTGCAAACCCGCATGCAGCAGCGCAAGCAACCCACCCATGCACCAGCCCATCAAGGACACGGCTTTCTCGCCACTGTGCGCGCGCACCGCGTCAAGCGCCTCGAACATCATGCGGTCGGCATAGTCTTTCATGCTCAGGCTGGCATGGCGGCGCTGCGGGATGCCCCAGCAAATCAGGTAGGTCTTGAAGCCCCGGGCCGCCATATAGCGCACCAGGCTGCGGTTGGGCATCAGATCAAACGTTTCGGTGGTTACCCCTAGCGGAGGTACCAGCACCAGCGGCGTTGCATGTTGGGTTCGCTCTATGGTCAGCGTCGCGCCGTCGGCCAGCGCAATGCTGTCTTCGCCGTCCAGCGCGTAGTAGCGCACTGAGGTCAGGTCGTTGCTGTAAATCAGCTCGAACGGGGTCTGGCCGGACTTGACCAACTGTTCGTGCCGAAACAACCAGTCAAACCCATTAACCACTGTGGCGGCGGCCCGGTCATTAAGTTCCGCGCCCCTATCCATTGCCTTTTTGATCCAGTTGGGCACGTTGTTTCTCCTTGTGGTGCAAATCGACCAGCGCAATTATCTGCCCCCAGCCGCAGACCGTGCAGCAGACAATCTAGGCCTGTACAAAGCGCACCACCATCAGGGTGATGCTGTCTTTGCGTGCCTGCACCGCCTGGGTTGAAGGCGAAGTGTGCTTGAACCTACATTCCTCAGTTGACCGCTTAGGGCCTGAAACAGCCAATGGTCCGTTTCAGGCGGTACTGACGGGCGCATTGCGTCGTTACCCTTCGTTCATGAAGCAAGCCACACTGCACTCAGGGCGCCTCGCACTGCATCCCGCCAGCACCACCAAAAACGGTACCTCAGCTATTTCCGCCCCCCTTTTTTTGACAGTAACTCCATATCAGCACGCACTTTTCTGGCTTTGAACTGCATCACCTTTTGGGCGACCGCGCTACGTAGCCTATCGAGTTGCTGGCAGCGCGTCTGGGGTCGAAGACCCTCCTTGCAGGCAGTAGCCTGCAGCTTTGTCGCGCCTACCCAGACGTTCCGCCAGCATCCCACTCGGTCGCGTCCAACTAAGGAAAGCAAGATCACCGTGCCTTGGGCCACCCTGCTGATCTCGGTGGGGCTGTACACCGCGATTCCGGTCATCGTTGCCCAGTTGCTGCGCAAAGCCTTGATGGGCAAGGGTCAGGTGGTATTTGATGCAACCATGTAAGACGATGCAAGGGATTAGTCTGCGATGATTGTCACTGGTGCCGGGGAATACCGGTTCACCCGATTTTTTCCTCCAGCTTTAGCCGCATACAGTGCAGTATCGGCATTTTTCAAAATCGCCTCGGCCAGAGCGGGGCCCTCGGTCACGTGTGCAACACCTGCACTCGCGCCCACCTGAACCTTGATGCCTGAGGCGTTGATGTGGATGGGCTGCGACACTGCATCGATGAAGCGCTGGGCCACGTTTGCCGCCACTTCAGACGTGGGGCAATTGTGCAGCACGATCACGAATTCATCGCCACCCAGGCGTGCCGCCAGATCATTTTCACGGTTCAGTTTAAGCAGGCGGGCACCCACCACTTTAAGCACTTCGTCGCCCGCGTCGTGGCCATGCACATCGTTGATCGGTTTGAACCCATCGAGATCCATCATCACCACCGCGAAGGCCGTGGCGTGGACCTGCCAGTGGTCCAGGGCCAACTCCAGACCGGCCTGCAGACTGGTGCGATTGGGCAGGTCGGTCAGCATGTCGCGAAACGCAAGACGTTGCATGGTTTGCTCTGTTTTGCGCCGCAAAGTGACATCTTCGACGGTCAATATCGCCATGACAGGAACGATGTCCTCGTGCAGAATCAGCGATAACTCGCACAGGATCGACGTTCCGTCCGCCCTGCGCAGCGTGACTTCCACCTTCGTGAGCATTTTCTGCTTCGCGTTGCGCAAACTGTCCATCAGTCGATTCCAGGCGCTAGCGTCAGCCCAAATGGGTGATTGGCCAAAACGGATATTGCTGTCCTCAAGTGGGCCAATGGCCTTGGCCCAGGCTTCATTGACGCTGACGATGCTTTCCGTATCAATGCGGATGACCGCTGCAGCCACGGGCATGACACGCAGCAAATCGAGCAACCGGCTCTTCATCATGCGCACTGCAGTGATCAGCGGCGTCTGCGCGGTTGCTACAACATCTTGTTCGTCATCCAGAAGGTTGCCTTGCACGATACGCTGTGCCAGTGCAATCACATGCTGACTTTCGTAGGCCTCCCGGCGCAGCCATATGGCCAAATAACCCATCATGCCGACAAAGGGCAAGAAATAGGCCACGTGCACGCCAAAGAGCATCCAGAAGTTGCGGTTGTCAAACACGTAGATGGGTGCACCCAGGGTTTGCGCATAGCCCAGAATCAAATGGTGCAGGTAGATCACCACCGTTGCCAACGCAATGGTGCGCCAATCGCGGTAATACAGCAAGGTACCGATCAGACCGAAGGCAGCAAAATGGCCCTCGATATCACCGCCATTCTGGTGGATGATCAGTCCGGTAAACACCATGAAGGCACTCGCCATGAACAGCCGTGTGCTCAATGCGCCCGCATGATTGCGCTGTAGCCAGATGGCCAGTAGCAGCGTGGGCAAGCCGATAAAAAATACCTCCAGCCAGGTACCCTGCAGTGGCGCCAGTCCCAGGCACACCAGCAAAAGGAAAATGTTCATGCCAACCATGACGCGGTCCGCATGCACACGGTACGGGCGTAGCAGCGGATCAAATGCAGCCTCGTTGGCCAGCCAGGTCCGAATCATGGGGTCACCCTACAGACACTGCCGAGCCAAGCATTGCGGTATCCAAGATAGGCAAATGCACAAAATGCATAAACGCTCCAGGCCGCAATCCAATACGCCGGTTTGTCAAGGCGTGTCGCCCAGCGTGTTCGCACACCGTCGAGGCCTGCGGGTGGTTGGGCTTGGGTCAGCGCTTGCATCACAAAGTGCGTAGATATGGTGAGTGATAAGCGTAGTTTATGCCAATAGCATGGGCATGAAACGATCGCAAGCATCAATGTTTTGTGGGACTTGCCATTCGATAACTCGCGGTCAACAAGGCATCGAATCTATTAAACGCGAAGTGCCATCACCACCATCAGCCACCCAGTCGCCTCTCAGCCCAAGCCACCCATGGCCAGCCACAGCAACAAGGCGCAGTGCGTCCTCGCCGGAGATAGGCATATCGCCGCACCCTAGCGCGTACTTGATGCACATTTTCCCAGACGTTGGCGGCACTGACCCAAACGGTGGTGAGGGGCGATTGAATCCGGTCACGCGCTGTGGCCGACAGTCTCGGACTGTCAGCGATGGCTCAAAGGTCGATGTGGGTGTCAAGCAGTGGTTAATATGGCCCGTCACGGCAAAGGCAAATGTCCCGCCGACCGGCAGACCCCGCTATTTTCTGCTCGCCACCCTGACGGCATCGAGAAGCTGGCACGCCAGTTCATGCGTGAACCGCAACGGATCGAGGTGGCGGCGCAGAAGTCCGAGGGACAGATTGAGCAGCGCTTCTACGAGGTCACACGCGCCAATCGACTTGACACCGTGGGCCAGTTGTTACGCCACTTTCGCCCGGTCAGCGCCCTGGCATTCTGCAATACACAGCAGCAGTGCACGGAACTGGTCACGCTATTGCAAGCCCAGGGCTTTTACGCATTGGCACTGTATGGCGAGCTCGAACAACGCGAACGCGATCTGGAGCTGGCGCAGTTTGCCATCCGCAGTTGCTCGGTGCTGGTGGCCACGGATGTCGCAACGCGCGGCCCGGATATCGATCAACCGGAGGCGGTCATCAACGTCGACACCACGCCGAAATTGAGAGCAACAAATATAGAAAACTGAGCACTTTCTATAGAACCCTACATCTGCACCGCTGGCGAGCAGCGCAGGGCGACGGGGAAATGCTAGTCGCTGTAAGGCAAATTCCTACATGCTTTCCAGCGTTTTGCCGACTCCACAATTTGGGCTTCATGATTACAGTTACTCCATGCGCAACACACTACTTTCTGGCGCTAACCTGTAACCGGAGAAACACATGAGCACCGCAGCCCTGGCAATGAACCCCTTCAGCTTGATGATGGAACCCGAATTGGTTTTGCAGACCATGGAGCGTTCTCAGCAACTGCGCCGCCTGCGCCGCCACAAACTGCGTCCTCTGGACAAGCCCCTGATTCCCTATACCAGCGAAGCATTGGCCGCACGCGCTGCCTACGACGCGGCCATTGATGCCGAAGACTTTGAAGACAACGCCGAGTCCTACCTGAACTGAGCAAGTCCCTCAAGCATCGTGTCGCCATTCCCGCGAGGGCGGG
>JAIPCE010000049.1 GCA_021738345.1 Rhodoferax sp.
GCACAATGGGATATTTTAAGTTAGCGCTTATGCCCCGCTGGGGCGAGGGAATAAGATTCCACATCACTTTGAGTCGCACCCGCCGAGCACCAGGTGCTTGTATTCTGCAGCGTCCATGTTGGCACGCAGCTTGTCGTCGGTGGCCCTGAGGGTCTTTTTGATGTCGTCGAGCATGTGTATTGACGTCCCTTGAGACAGATTACGGGTGCGTAGCCGGGCTAGAGCGAGTCTGGTTGAGCTAATCCATCCTCCAAGGTATGCGACCGATTGGTGGCGGCAAAAACTCCCATTCGACCGCTTTGGAGAGGGCAGCTTTTAGACCTGCCGGATCACGATTGGCTGTTGCTGACTTATCCGCCACCACCCCTGCCATGGAGGGTGATTACCAACTTCGACTTTGCTGGCGATCTCAATCAGTCCGCAAGTAGCGATGTTTGATGGGGTATCATCATAAAGACTCTCGCGGCATCCCCGCGTAGCAAAAAAGACGGATTGAGAATTGGTGGTATTTTTGCTAATCCTATTTTGGCGTTATAAATTTATTCAATCAAATCAATTACTTAGAGCCCTGACTCGGTTCCGGTCTCACCAGTTAAACTTCAGCCTATGCCACGCTACAACACCCCGTTTGAAATCCATGTTCATGGGCAGGTTCCGCTGCGTGCGAACGTCAAACTTGAACATTTGCACGATGCATTGAAGCCGCTGTGGAAATACGCAGGCGCGCGTTCGCTCTCGGACGGTGCAAAAAGTTCCTACGACGATGAACCTGGAATCAATTTTGATGCCCAAGAGCACCTCCTGCAAATGTGCTGGACTGTTTCTGGCGACACTGATTTCAGGCAAACCCTCGATGAGGTGTGCATGAACCTTAATGAGATCGCAGAGACGGGTGCAGCCCTTGAGGTCACCTTCTATGATGCCGATTTCGATGAAGAAGATGGTCAAAGTGGCGCTGAGTCGCGCGACGATTTTGTCATGCTGTTCGTTGGACCCAATCCGGCGGCGATCATGCAAGTGCAGCGCGATTTGTTGGTTCAGGACGTGGTCAGCATGATGGAGCGCCACTTTGATGGTGCCGAATTGGGCGGCGTTGTTGCTGAAATTGACAAGTTGTTCTCGCAAAGGTTTGACTCTTTGGCTAATTCCCTATCCTTGGGCAAGCCGCCTAGCGGCCTCGGTGGTAACCCGATGGGTGGTCACGGCAACGGTAGAAAGCCAAGGCATCTGCATTGAGATGCTGTTGAGCAGTGGTTGCCTGCTTGAGTTGGTAAGTTCGGATGTACAGTCGCGTTGTGCTTTTTGCTGAAGCCAGCTTCTGTTTGCAGGCTCATCCGGCCAGGGATGTCGTGGCGCAAAGGGCAGAGTACTTGTGACTGCCCAAATAGGTGGAATCGCGGTAAAGCATGCTTAAAAAGATTAGTGTCCATCAACTTGCACTTGGCATGCATATCAAGGAGTTTTGTGGCTCCTGGATGGAGCATCCTTTTTGGCGAAATGGCTTTGTCTTGACCGATCCAGATGACATCGCCCGTATCCTGGCTAGCAGCATCAAGGAAGTCTGGATTGACTCTGGTAAAGGGCTCGATGTGCCTGCGGGGCAGGCAGCGGTTTCTGAGGCAGAGTCAGATGCGCAGGTCGAGGCGGAGCTGCAGTCTGCGGCCATCGGGCGACGAGAGATCGCACCGGTATCCACTGAGGTCGAGATTCAGCGTGCCGCACAAATTTGCCTGCAGTCAAAGCAGGCTGTCATCTCGATGTTTCAGGAAGCCCGGATGGGCAAGGCGGTTGATACTGGCAGTGCACAAATACTTGTTCAAGAGATCAGCGATTCGGTAGCTCGTAACCCTGGCGCATTGATTAGTTTGGCGCGCTTGAAAACCGCCGATGATTACACTTATATGCATTCGGTTGCGGTGTGTGCAATGATGGTGGCTTTGGCGAACCAGTTGGGACTCGGTGAGGAAGAAACCCGTTTGGCTGGCCTGGCGGGTTTGATGCATGACCTAGGTAAGGCGATGATGCCCATGGAGGTGTTGAATAAGCCTGGAAAATTGACGGATGCGGAGTTTTCCATCATCAAGTCTCACCCTGAAGAGGGACACCGCTTGCTGAGTGCTGGTCAAGATGTGCCTGCTATGGTTTTGGATGTATGTCTACATCACCATGAGAAAACGGATGGTTCGGGCTATCCAAAGGGCTTAAAAGCCGAGCAAATCAGTTTGTACGCGAAAATGGGTGCGGTGTGCGATGTATATGATGCCATCACATCCAACCGCCCTTACAAGGCCGGCTGGGATCCTGCAGAGTCCCTCAGAAAAATGGCTGAGTGGTGCAAAGGCCATTTCGATTTCAAGATTTTTCAGGCATTTGTCAAAAGTTTGGGCATCTATCCGACAGGATCCTTGGTAAAGCTGACGTCAGGCCGGCTCGGGGTCGTGATGGAGCAAACGGGCAAATCTCTCACCACGCCCCGCGTTAAAGTGTTCTTTTCGACCAAGTCCAATATGCGAATATTGCCAGAAGTGATCGATTTGTCATTGTCGGGGTCTACTGAAAAAATTGTAAGCCGCGAGGATCCGGCCAAGTGGCGTTTCGCCGACCTTAACGAACTATGGTCAGGACAGTTAGGCACCCATTGAAAGTCGACGAGCAGCGACCTCTCGAGTGCGCTAGATAAACGCCTGCTTACCGGGCCTTTGGCGCGTATTTGCCTAGTTCGATCTTGGCGATGGCATTGCGATGGACTTCGTCTGGGCCATCAGCAAAGCGCAGAGTGCGCGCATTGGCGTAGGCATAGGCGAGCGGAAAGTCATCGCAAACGCCGCCGCCGCCGTGCACCTGCATGGCCCAGTCAATCACGTCACACGCCATTGTGGGTGCAACCACCTTGATCATCGCAATTTCATTTTTTGCGAATTTATTGCCAGCAATGTCCATCATCCAGGCAGCCTTGAGTGTCAAAAGCCGGGCCATGTCGATTTTGCAGCGCGCTTCAGCGATACGTTCCTGGGTGACGGTCTGTGCAGCGATCGTTTTACCAAATGCAATCCTCGAAGAGGCACGTTTGCACATTAGCTCCAGCGCGCGCTCAGCCAGCCCGATCAAGCGCATGCAGTGGTGAATCCGCCCTGGGCCAAGACGACCTTGGGCGATTTCAAAGCCGCGGCCTTCTCCCAACAAAATGTTGGAAACCGGGACTGTGACGTTTTCAAACAAAACTTCCATATGTCCGTGCGGCGCATCGTCGTAGCCAAAAACGTTGAGCGGGCGAACCACTTTCAGCCCTGGCGTGTTCGCTGCGACCAGCACCATGCTTTGCTGAGAATGGCGAGCGGCCTCCGGGTCGGTCTTGCCCATCGTGATGAACACGGAACAGCGTGGATCGCCGGCGCCGGAGGTCCACCATTTGCGGCCATTGATGACATAGTTATCGCCCTGGCGCTCAATGCGGGTCTCGATATTGGTGGCATCGCTAGAGGCCACCTGAGGCTCAGTCATGGCAAATGCAGAGCGAATTTTTCCTTCCAGAAGAGGCTTGAGCCACTTTGCCTTGTTTTCGTCTGAGCCGTAGCGGGCGATGGTTTCCATATTGCCGGTGTCAGGAGCAGAGCAATTGAATACTTCGCTGGACCACATGACCCGTCCCATGATTTCGGCCAACGGCGCATATTCCTGGTTCGTCAATCCAGCGCCGTCGTAGCCTGAGGCCTGCGCACTGTCGACGGGCAGAAACAGATTCCAGAGCCCCGCAGCCTGGGCCTTGGGTTTGAGGTTTTCAATGACCTGGAGCGGGGTCCAGCGTTTACCTGCCGCCGTATTGGAGGCGATTTCCGCATGGTACGCGCCTTCTGCCGGATAGATGTAGTCCTCCATGAATTGCTGCAAGCGCGATTGAAGTTCTTTGGTTTTGGGCGAGTAGTCAAAGTCCATGCGGTCTCCATTGATGCATTGATGAAATGAATGAAAAGATGTGAATCAAGCCTGCTGGGCGAATTTCCAGGCCATTTGTGCCAATGGGCGCGCACCGGCGCCAGAACTAACGGCCTGCGCACTCGCAGCCGTTCCGGTCTCCACCCTTTTTGCAATACCCTGCAAAATTGCGGCAATTCGAAACATGTTGTATGCCATGTAGAAATTCCAATCCATTTTGAGTTGGGCTGGCGTTGCGATGCCAGTACCATCGCAATACAGTTGGATGTACTCTTCTTCTCTGGGAATGCCCAATTCGACCAGATCGAGCCCACCGATGCCACGAAACGCACCAGGAGGGATATGCCAGGCCATGCAGTGGTAGCTGAAGTCCGCAAGTGGGTGTCCGAGCGTGGACAATTCCCAGTCGAGCACGGCGATAACCGAAGGTTGCTGGGGATCAAACATCAAGTTGTCCAGGCGAAAATCTCCATGCACGATGCTGACCATAGATTCGTCGCGCGCCATTGCAGGGATATTGCGCGGCAACCATTCCATCAGGTGATCCATCTCTGCAATGGGTTGGGTGACCGACGCGGTGTATTGTTTGCTCCAGCGCGCGATTTGACGTTCAAAATAGTTCCCCGGACGACCAAATCCACTTAAGCCGCGCTCTGCAAAATTGACCTTGTGCAGCGCCGAAATGACACGATTCATTTCATGGTAGATGCCTGTTCGTTGCGCGCGGGACATGCCAGGCAGGGACTGATCCCACAGTACCCGCCCTTGCATGTATTCCATTACGTAAAACGCGCGGCCGATCACCGACTCATCTTCGCAAAGGCAATACATGCGCGGTACCGGTACTCCTGTCTGGTCCAATGCCTTCATGACAGCAAACTCTCGTTCTACGGCGTGTGCCGACGGTAAAAGCTTGGCGACTGGTCCCGGCTTGGCACGCATTACGTAGCTTCGTTCGGGTGTGATGAGTTTATAGGTGGGATTGGATTGGCCGCCCTTGAACAATTCGGCTGACAAAGGCCCTCTAAACCCTTCCAGGTGGGCCTCTAGCCAATGACCCAAGTGGTCCAGGTCAAAAGCTTGCTGCCCTGACATCGGACGAGTTCCTACAAAGTGGTCAAATTCGCTCATGGTTTGCGCTGTTTCCGGGTTGGACATAGATTCAATTGTCTGACTCAACGATACGCATAAGCGATGTGCGGTCGCGAACCACCAGACCTCCAGGTTCGATTCGAATGACGTTGTCTCGCTCCATGGCCTTGAGTTCCTGGTTCACACGCTGACGCGACGCGCCCAGTAGTTGGGCTAGCTCTTCTTGGGCCAGGTGCAAACCAATTCGAACTTCGCTTGCTTCGCTGAGCGATGGCACACCATAGCTTCTGACCAGGTGCAGCAATTGTTTGGCGAGTCGCGCCCGCAAGGGCAGCGTATTGAGGTCTTCCACCAATCCGTAAAGCTGGCGAATGCGTCGGGCGTGCAACCTTAGCAGCGCTTCGTAAAGTTCGACGTGAGTTGCCAGTATTTTCTTGAAATCTGCCTTGGCGACGCAGAGAATGGTGCTGTCGCCGTGTGCATAGGCGTCGTGGGTTCGACGGTCCCCATCGAAAATTGAAACATCGCCAAACCAGATGCCGGGCTCCACATAGGTTAAGGTGATCTGTTTTCCAGAAATCGAGGTCGAACTGACTCGCACTGCCCCTTTCGCACAAGCGATCCATTCCTCCGGCGGCTCGCCTCGCGCAGCAATCAGGTCGCCATCTTTGTGACGCTTTACGTAGGCACATCGGAGAATGTCGTGTTTAAGGGAAGGGGAGAGCGCTGAAAACCAGCGACCCGAATTGATCGCCGTACGTTCGTCAATGGTAAGAATAGGTTCGTCCATGGACTGTCCTGTGGGTGACTGAGATAGGTGATTGTGCAGCTTGCATTGTCACCCACGTGACCCGGATTGGGGTTGGGAGGTGTCACGTTTGCGTCCAATGGAATGACTTTGCAAGAATCGCAAGATCGTATTTGAAGGCGACTAAAGGGTGTGTCAGAATGCACAACAAAATGAAGCTTGCTTACAAATTCGCATCTTCGGTCCTTGGAGCTGCATTGCTTTGCGCAGGATCGGATGCCTTTGCGCTAACCGTGGGCCGGGCGCGGAGTGTCGCCTTGCTCGGGCAATCCCTCGAACTGGAGATTCCGGTTCATCTTGAGGGTGAAGAGGCTACGTCTGTACTGTGCTTTGACGCTGACGTTTTCTACGGCGATGTGAAGCTCGATAGCAATCAGGTGGTGGTTACGAGCCGAATAATCGGATCTACGAACTCGGCTAGTGTTCGAATCCTTGGGCAAAGTCCTGTCAACGAACCCATTGTGACCGTCTATTTCCGTGGCGGCTGTGTGGGTAAAACAACGCGTAAATACGTTTTACTTGCAGATATTGCGTCAGAAGTTGGTGTCACAGCCGCACCGGTGTCGCAACCATTGCAGCCAAAACCTGATGTGCCTGTTAGGTCTGTGCCTGTTGTGTCTGTACCTGTACTGGCAAATCCGGTAGTCCAAAGTGGACCAGCCAGTTCTGGTCCAATGGCGGATAAGGCCCTTGACCGGCCGCGTACCAAACGTTCCAAGTTGAATGAGGGGCAGCTCACACCTGAAGAGGGATTCAGTTCATCCAGGTCGCGGCTCGAGTCGGATACCCGACCCAGGCTAAAGCTTGCCCCTCTGGATTTATCCGTCGCTCGCGATCCTTTACTGAAGTTCAGTAAAGAGTTGCTGCTGGCACCCACCGATGACCCGAAAAAACGTGCTGACGCCATTGCTTTTTGGCGCTTGCTTAATCTTTCCGCGCCCGACCTTGCGCGCGAAGAAGCGCGTTTGTTGAACCTGGAAAGTGAGTTGAAATACCAGCGCGAGCGCAATGCGAAGCTCGAACTGGCGTTACAGGATGCCTCGGCGCGTGCAGAACAGCTTGATGGGCAAAAATACTCCAACTTGCTTGTCTATGGCTTGCTGATTGCCCTCATGTGTTCAGGGTTGGCGCTTGCGTATATGTGGCGCAAATTTGCATCGTCGCAGGCAGGAGCGTCGCCTTGGTGGAAGGGAAAAAAACCCGTCGGTGAGAGTCATTTCGAGGAAGATGACTCAAGGTTTGATGAAGCCGATCCAGCGCTAGCGGTCGCGCCAGAGCGGGAAGGATTTGCCGGCGAATTGGTTGCTGCGGGATTTGATCCGGGTTCTGCGGTCTCTGAAGTTGATATTCAGCTGGACCTATCCGAGCCCTCGAAGACCCCTGGAGCAGCAGATGCTGTGCAAATAGACGGTCAAATGGGTTCGCAAGCGCAAAAGCTCCAATCGGCCGGGACCTTTCAAGGCAGGGATTTTTCACACAGCACAACAGACGGCATACGCTCCATGAATATGCGGGAGCTGCTTGATGTGCGCCAGCAAGCCGAGTTTTTTATGACCTTGGGTCAATACGATGAAGCAATCGGCATGTTGGAGGGAAGTATCAAGGACAGTGGCGAGTCCAACCCTGAAATTTATCTTGATTTGCTCAGGGCGCTGCACACACTGAGTCGAAAGCCCGATTTTGACCACTATCGGTATGACTTCAATGTCCGTTTTTCTGGCCTGGTTCCAGAGTTTGCCAGCTTCCACCACTGGGGACTCTTTCTGGAGTCTTATACCGACATTGTTGAACGTATTGTTCCGCTTTGGCCGTCGCATGAGTCCTTGGATTTCATAGAAAGCTGCCTTGTGCGGTCGACCTACGATGACATTGCGACGGGTTACGACCTGAACGCATTTAGCGACTTGCTGGTTTTGCACGGGGTCGCCAGCCGCATTCTGTTTGCCGCTGACTCCAGTCCGGCGCCGTTCAGTACCGACAAAATTGAGGTTCCACCAAATGTTGCCCTGCTGGAAGATTTTCCGATGTTCAGCGTCGGAACGGACAGCTTGCCAGACAGTCAGGCAGACAATGACAATCCCAGCCTGGGTATGTCTGTGGACCTCGATCTGTCGGATGAACCCAGCAATTTGATTGAGTTTGATGCAGAAGGACTGTCTGGTGTCTCACCTTTGGGTCCGACTAAGACCTGAAGTTTTTTTTCGCGCAATTTTCAGTGAAATTGAATCATGGCCTTGACCTCCGGGCCCCTGTTTTTGGAGCGCATCACCGAAGGTACAGCTCAGATTAACGTCTCACTTGCAAGGCACCTGGGTTGATGATGTTGGTTGGCGTGCCTTTGATGAAGTTGATTACATTGTCAAATGCCGCGCCAAAATACGTTTCATAGTTGCTTTGCTCGACGTAGCCGATGTGCGGTGTGCAGACACAATTTTCCAGGCGAAGCAATGCGTGCCCTTGCAAAATAGGTTCTGTTTCAAAAACATCGACTGCTGCAAGGCCAGGACGGCCGCGATTCAGGGCGCTGATCAAGGCGTCTGACTCGATAAGCTCTGCGCGAGAGGTGTTGACCAGCAGTGCCGATGGTTTCATGCGGGCAAGATCGCTTGCTGTCACGATGGACTGAGTCCGCTCAGACAATCGCAGGTGCAGGGACAATACATCACATTGACCAAAAAATGCTTCCTTGCTGGTTGCGGCCGCAAACCCGTCTAGCTGCGCTTTTTGCCTTGACGCATCGCTACCCCAGACGACCACCTGCATTCCGAAAGCTTTCCCGTATCCGGCAACGATCTGGCCTATTCTGCCGTAACCCCATAGGCCCAGAATTTTGCCGTGAAGTAGACTACCTAGGCCAAAATTAGGGGGCATGGACGCTACTTTGAGGCCCGATTGTTGCCACGCCCCATGCTTGAGATTGCCCACATATTGTGGGATACGGCGCATCGCGGCAAGTACCAGAGCCCAAGTCAACTCGGCTGGAGCCAGTGGCGACCCGACACCCTCAGATACCGCGATGCCACGGTCAGTACAGGCTTGCACGTCCACGTGCGATCCAACTCGGCCGGTTTGGGAGATCAATTTAAGTTTTGGCAACTTTTCGATCAGGGCGCGGTTGATGTGGCTTCGCTCCCTGATGAGCACAATGACATCAGCGTCCTTGAGTCGAATAGACAGTTGCCCCAAGCCTTTGACGGTGTTGGTATAAACCTTCGCCTGGTAGTTTTCCAGCTTTGTCGCGCATTCCAGTTTTCGAACGGCGTCTTGGTAGTCGTCCAATATCACAATGTTCATGCACCCAATTGTGCCTTGCGAAATGGCCAGTCGCGCGGGGAGACCACTTGTAATGAAAATTGAGGCCGCTGTTCCAGCAGCGTGCAGTGAACCTCGTGTCAGTGGGAAAAGTCTGCTTCGCAGGCCGCCAGGCGCTCTAACTCGGCACAAACATCAGCCATTCTTCCTGAAATGACCATTCGCCCGACACTTTTTTGGTGTTGATTCTCAGGTGTTACCCTTACAACACGCAGTATCTTGGGTCGAACGGGTACCCTTTCCGCGCAACGACTCGGGAGGACGGCAAGCTCACGGTTCACAGGGAGAGTAACTTGCGCAGGTGATGCCTCCGATCGATGAATAACTTGTTCAGTCGATGTTGGTGTGAACCACCGGTGAACCAAATTCTTGAAGGGCGTGCGGGTCGCGACATTAAAGATAAGTGCTAAGTTCATGGGGTAGCGATCAAGTTTGACTTACATCATCATCGTGTTGCGTATGAGTCCGACCGCGAGGCCTTCAATTTCAAACGGCTCGCCAGGCTTAACCACAATCGTCTGAAAGTCAGGATTCTCGGGATGCAATTCGATCAAGTTTTTGTTGCGACGAAAACGTTTCACTGTGACCTCGTCGCCGAGTCGAGCAACAATGATTTGCCCGTTTTTTGCGTCCTTGGTGGCTTGAATGGCCAGGAGGTCACCATCCATGATGCCGGCGTCACGCATCGACATTCCGCGCACTTTGAGCAGGTAATCGGGTTGTCGCTGAAAAAGGCTGTTTTCGACATAATAAGTCTGGTCAACATGTTCTTGAGCGAGAATGGGCGACCCGGCAGCGACGCGTCCGATCAGCGGGAGTGCCAGTTGTGCGAAGCCAGGCAATGGAAGCGAAAACCGCTTGGATCTGGATTCATTGATGGAGCGCAGCGCATCCCCCTTAAGCCGTATCCCTCTGGAAGTGCCACTTACTAGCTCGAGCACCCCTTTGCGCGCCAAAGCCTGCAGGTGCTCTTCTGCTGCGTTAGCGGATTTGAAACCTAGCTCGGTGGCGATTTCAGCACGCGTGGGTGGGGCACCGGTGCGTGCAATGGCGCTTTGAATCAGGTCCAGTATTTGTTGTTGCCGGGCAGTGAGTTTGGGTCGTTCTAGCATGCTGGCTCCTTAAGTTGAATGTCGCTGGGCTGTTTATCTATACAAGCTGTAAATTTAAACAGTATTCGTATTTTTAACTAATTCGTGAGGTTTTTCAAGTGTTGGACAAAAAAATTTTAAAAAATCTGGTGATTTTGGGTACAGGTGGCACGATTGCGGGTGCCGCCAATAGTGCTTCAGACAATGTGGGCTATCTTGCCGCGCAGGTGGGTGTGGAGTCGCTGATTGCGTCCTTGCCTGGTCTGTCCGAACGACTCGGGGGTACGGGTGTTTGCACGGAGCAGGTACGGCAACTTGACAGCAAGGATATGGACTGGGCCGATTTGGCCGCCATTGCGGTGCGTGCGCACGACTGTCTAGCACGGCCAGATGTGATGGGGCTGGTCATCACGCACGGTACAGACACCTTGGAAGAGACTGCGTTTTTTCTCTCTCAAGTGCTTCCGGCAGACCTTCTGGCAATAAAACCTGTGATTTTGACCTGTGCCATGCGGCCTGTTACATCCATGACTCCCGATGGTCCACAGAACCTGCTGGACGCAGTGACCCTTACGGTGTCAGGGGCGGGCAGTGGTGTTTTGGTGGTTTGCGCGGGAAATATTCATGCGGCGCGTGATGTACAGAAGGTCCATCCCTACCGACTCAATGCATTTGATTCCGGAGATGCAGGGCCATTAGGATGTATTGAAGAGGGTGAAGTGCGCTGGCAGCATGATTGCGCTTTTGTCAATAGACGTTCGGCGGATTGGGATATGGACCTATTGCGTGAGACTGCCTGGCCCCGCGTCGAGGTCGTGATGAATCATGTGGGTGCCTCGGGTGCCATCGTACGCTCGCTGTGTGCACGATCGACTGTGGGCGACTCAGAAGTGTCTGGCCTCGTCGTTGCAGGTACTGGAAACGGCACCTTGCACCACGCTTTGGAATTGGCACTGCTCGAAGTACAAAAGCAAGGCGTTCGGGTTGTGCTTTCAACCCGGTGTGCTTACGGTCAGGTCATTCCTAGCGGGCTAAGCGCCCTACCACACGCCAATGGCCTTTCGCCTGTGAAGGCGCGCATTGCGCTGACCTTGGATATTCTGGCTAGTCGCGCAAAGCACGGTTGAACCGTGCCAAAACCGGTCAACTGGTCCGAGCCCCTCAGCTTATCGGCTTAAAGCTTCAAATACACGTGCAGTGATTGCATCGACATCACCCATGCCGCTGACTGCGCGGTATTTGGGTGCGCTTGCGCTGTCGGCGGTAGCCCACTCGGCGTAATATGCGACCAATGGGCGTGTTTGCTGGCTATAGACTTCGAGCCGTTTCTTGACGGTTTCTTCCTTGTCGTCTTCGCGCTGAATCAATGGCTCACCGGTCAAATCATCAACACCCTCGACTTTGGGCGGATTAAATTTGACGTGGTAAGTGCGTCCAGAGGCAGGATGCGAGCGACGGCCACTCATACGTTCAATAATCGCCTCAAAAGGCACGTCAATCTCAATAACAAAATCCAGTACAACGCCTGCCGCTTTCATGGCATCGGCTTGTGGGATGGTCCTTGGAAATCCGTCGAATAAAAAGCCGTTCGCACAGTCGGCTTGGGCCAGGCGCTCTTTGACCAAGTTGATAATCAAATCGTCACTCACCAAGGCGCCTGAGGCCATCACTGCCTTGGCTTCCAGCCCTAAGGATGTTCCAGCCTTTACAGCAGCCCGGAGCATGTCGCCAGTTGAAATTTGGGGGATGCCGTATTTTTGGCAAATGTACGTGGCTTGGGTACCTTTACCGGCGCCCGGTGCGCCCAAAAGAATCAGTCTCATGGTCAACCTCAAAAAAAATGGACGCAATGCGTCGAAGTCAGTCTTCGTCTGGCAGGGCTCGACGAAATCCGTTGCTGCGAGAATAGCACGGACAGCGCCTTGTTTGATTCATCCGCGATCACGTTTTGAAAACAGGGCTCGAACCCGTTCCAGGTCGTCGGGTGTATCGACGCCTACGCCGGGAGCATCGCGGCTCACATGCACAGCAATTCGGTAACCGTGCCACATCGCCCTCAGCTGCTCCAAAGCCTCTGTTATTTCCATGGGAGCCGGACTCAGCTGCGGGAAAAGTTGAAGAAATTCGACACGATAGGCGTAGATGCCGACATGTCTCAAGGGAGCCGATGGAGGAAGTTCGGGCAACTGCTGGGCCAGACCGTCTCTCCACCAGGGTATCGGAGCACGGCTGAAGTACAAAGCCCTTTTTTGACTGTCCAGTACGACTTTGACGATATTGGGATTGGTGTAATCCGCCACAGTGTCGATTGCATGCGCAGCCGTTGCCATGACCGCTTCTGTGTGCTGTATCAATAACTCGGCAACTGCCGGCACCAGGTCAGGGTTGATTAATGGCTCATCCCCCTGCACATTGACGACGATGTCATGGGCGGCCAAGGCCAAAATGCGACTGGCTTCTGCCAGCCTGTCGCTGCCTGAAGTGTGGTCATTTCGGGTGAGCAATGCTTCGACGCCATGAATCTCGCAGGCGCGAATGATCGACGGATGATCTCCTGCAACCACAATTCGGACATCGGGTGAAACCCCGGCACGCACCGCTTGTGCAACCCGCACTACCATCGGAACGCCGCAAATATCTGCCAATGGCTTATTGGGCAGGCGAGTTGACGCCAGCCGCGCGGGTATCAGTACGGTAATGGCCATTGAAGGACTAACGACTTAGAGACCTAGTTCCAGGTCCGTCATGGGACGGGCCTCGCTTTCGAGCAATATTGGAATTCCATCGCGAATGGGGTAGGCGAGTCTGGCGCCGCGGGAAGTCAGTTCCTGCTTTTCGTGGTTGTATTCGAGGGCTCCCTTGGTGACAGGGCAAACCAACAGTTCAAGAAGTTTTGTATCCATGGGCCGATGATAACTTCGCCGCAAGGGCGTCAGCAATGTTCTTGTCAAGCTCGGTGAAGAACCCAGATTCAAGGTTCATTTCCAATGGCACGGCCAATGCAGATGGCGCCAGACGCCAAAGTTTTATCGCATCTTTCTCAGTGCATAGCAGTGTCCGCTCAGAATGGTCGCAGTCGGGAAGACTGTTGTATGCGAAGTGGTCAGGTAGTGCGATAGTCTGTACCAAGTCCAAGCCGCGATCACGCAGCATGGCAAAAAAACTCTCTGGCTGACCAATACCTGCAATCGCAACGATCGGTTTCGAGTCAGGAAGTTGAAGCGATTCCAGAGTGACTCTTGAACCGTCACTGCTGCAGGCCTCGGTGGCGAGTGAACGCCGCGCACGATAGCCGCCAAACGCCGGATACGCCCCGGTGTGCAGAACCAGCATTGGCGCGCTGCCGCAGATGTTTGATCCCGGTGACCGTCGCGGCCAGTGTTCCCGAAGGGGACCTGCCGGGACCAACCAGCCGTTTCCACAGCCACGGTCATCAAAGACACACAGCTCGATATCCCGGTACAGACCATAGTGCTGCAAGCCGTCATCGCACACGATGATCTGGGTCTGGCAGTGCTTTGCGAGCAAGGCCTGTGCGGCCTCCAGCCGGCTTTTACCGACAAATACCGGCACCCCTGTCGCCTTGCGCAAGAGCAGGGGCTCATCGCCTACGTCGCGTACGTCCGAATCAGGTCTTACTTCCAGACAGACTGACCCGGCTCGACCATAACCCCGTGAAACAATGCCCACTTCAAGGTTTTGATCCTTAAGGTGGTTCACGATCGCAGCAACTGTGGGCGTCTTGCCGGCACCACCAGCGACCACGTTTCCAACGACCACTACCACCGCCCGTATACGCCGACTGGGCCGCCAGCCATTGCGGTAGAGGAGCGTGCGCGCGCCCGACAGCCCGGCATAGAGCAGTGAAACCGGCCAGAGCATGCATGCCAGGGCGCCGCGGCGGGCCCATGATTGCACTAGTGCAGAATGCAGCTTTTGCCCCACCAAGGTGAATTTCGCCTTATTGACCACCCGATGCTGCACTGGATTGGGTGGCAAATGTAATTTGACTCAGTCCGGTGCGTCTCGCAGCCTCCATGACAGTGATGACTGCCTGGTGCTTCGCATTGGCATCTGCGCTGATGATAACGACAGAATCTTTACCTGCTTTGGCGTTTTCCTGCAACGCATTAGCCAAGCTGTCCAGGCTGCGGCCTGTCACCTGAACGCGGTTCACGCTGTAGGCGCCCTCGGAGCTAATCGACACCAGGACTTCCTTCGGATAGTCCCGCTGTGCGTCTGTGTCAGCGATGGGCAGCTTAAGCTGCATCTCGGTGAACTTGCTGTAGGTGGTGGACAGCATCAAAAAGATGAGAATGACCAGCAAAATGTCGATAAACGGGATCAAATTGATTTCCGGCTCATCTTTGGACTTTGGACGGAAGTTCATGATCTACTTGCGCAATGACTTGATATGTAGCACAAGCCTTTCTGCGGAAACCTCGAGCGTCAACAAATAGGCGTCAACCAAGGCACGAAAGTAACGCCAAAAAATCAACGAAGGTATGGCCACCATCAGGCCAAAAGCGGTGTTGTAAAGCGCAACGGAAATTCCATGCGCTAACTGGGCTGGGTTGGCGCTAGCGGCAACACCAGGCGCTTGGGATCCAAAAATTTCGATCATCCCCACGACGGTTCCGAATAGCCCCATCAGAGGGGCCGCAGAGGCGATCGTGGCAAGCGCACCCAAATGGTTTTCCAGACGGTGGGCCACTTGGCGTCCGACTCCCTCCATGGTGGCGCGTAGATCGTCTTCGCTGCAGCGTGGATTGGTATTGAGTGCGTGCAAGCCGCTTGCAAGAACTTCCCCCAGTGCAGAATTCTGTTCGAGTTGGCTCACCACGTCAGGAGTAGGCACACCATTGCGCGTGACTGTAATCACTTCTTCCAATAATCTGGCTGGTGCGACGCGGCTGGTTTTAAGGCTGACAAATCGCTCAAGGATGATCGCCAGTGCCAGTACCGAGCAGGCGATAAGTGGCCAGATGGGCCAGCCTGCGGCTTGTATGATGGAAATCAAGTGCTTACTCCGCTCCAAAGATGTGCGTTGCGATTATGGCCCAGCCTTGTGGACGGTGTGGTTGAAGACGCGCCGGCAGACGCCAGGACGTTTTAGTTTCTACAATGGACGTTTTTGCGCAATTCACGAGAGGAAATCATGGAACACACCTTGCCAGCACTGCCCTATGCAATCGATGCATTATCACCCGCCTATTCGAAAGAGACCTTGGAGTTTCACCATGGCAAACACCACAATGCCTATGTTGTCAATCTAAACAATCTGCAGAAGGGTACGGAATTTGAGTCCATGGCTCTCGAAGAGATCATCAAGCGCTCTAGCGGTGGCATTTACAACAACTCAGCCCAAATTTGGAACCATACCTTCTTCTGGAATTGCATGAAGCCGAGTGGCGGTGGCGAGCCTTCCGGTGCGCTGCAAGCCGCGATCCACGCCAAGTGGGGCAGCTATACAGCGTTCAAGGAGACGTTCGTCAAGTCTGCCGTCGGCAACTTCGGCTCGGGTTGGACCTGGCTTGTAAAGAAGGCCGACGGTAGTGTGGACATTGTGAATATGGGCGCCGCCGGAACGCCACTTACCACGGCCGACAAGGCCTTGTTGACGGTAGATGTCTGGGAACACGCCTATTACATTGACTATCGCAATCTGCGGCAGAAATATGTGGAGACGTTCCTGGACAAATTAGTCAACTGGGGGTTTGCAGAGGCAAATTACGCTTGATCCGGCCGGGTAAGTTAGGCCACCCGATTCATACACGGGTGGTTTCAGCGCGAGGTCTATTTTTTTCCAGACTCAAAGGGACTGCCTGAGATTTTGCTACCGGGTTTGATGCCCTTTTTTGCAAACCAACCCTGATTCATTTCCAGCACGAAGCGCACGGGTTTGCGGGAACAATGGCTTTGGGTCGACTGAGGCTTCATATCCTCCATATTGACAATGGTTCCGTCGTCTGCGACGAAGGCCGCCGTCAGGGGAAGAAAGGTGTTTTTCATCCAGAAGCACTGGGTACTCACCGTTGGAAAGGCAAACAGCATACCTTCGTGCTGGGGCATCTCTGATCTAAACATCAGGCCGGTGGCGTGCTCCTGCGCAGTGGTGGCAACCTGGGCATCAATTTGGTAAATGCCTACCGAAAGTGGTGTTCGCTGCAAATGCAATTGCGGCTGCGCTTGAATTTGCGCATTCACCGCACAAAAACTCAAACTCAGACAAATCGCCGCCAGGTAGCCACTGAATTTCACGCTAGGAAAGGTCTATTTTTTTTTGACGGCGTGTCTTTTAAGAGACCGCTTCTGATGAAGTCTTTTTGTTTTCTTACTGGTGACCGACTTGACTTTCTTGGCCGACGGAGCCGCAAGCTGGGGGATCGAAGGCACCAGCGCAGGGGCAAATACGGGCGTAAGCGCTGGACGGGCAGTCGCAGTGACCGAGCTCGCTGCCTGAGCATAGGCCGCAAGTGGCAAGATCAATGCCATGGCTGTTCCAAGAATAAATTTCATGTCATGTAACCGTTTTGAAGTGCTTGAGCGAAGGCTTTTCATCTTGTTGAAAGGAGGCTTTCAAGGCCGCAATCGTAAACCAGCGTCCTGACAGATTCTAGTAACTTTTTGGGACTAGAATTTGTGTCGCTACCGCAAAGTGCCCGTGACCGGGCCTTTTCAGGCAAAAAACGATCCCTAACTTTCACGGAGACGCAATTCCCATGTACCAGCACATCAAAGTTCCCACCGAAGGCCAAAAAATTACCGTCAATGCAGACATGTCGTTGAATGTCCCAGACCAGCCCGTTATTCCGTTTATCGAAGGGGATGGAACCGGTTTTGATATCACTCCGGTGATGCTTAAAGTGGTTGACGCCGCTGTCGCGAAAGCCTATGGAGGCAAGAAAAAAATTCACTGGATGGAGGTATATGCTGGTGAAAAATCCACCAAAGTGTATGGCCCGGATGTCTGGTTGCCTGAAGAGACCCTGAGTGCACTGCGCGAATACGTGGTGTCAGTCAAAGGGCCGCTGACGACCCCAGTCGGTGGTGGCATACGATCTTTGAATGTGGCCTTGCGCCAGGAACTCGACCTTTACGTATGTCTGCGACCCATTCAATACTTTGATGGCGTACCCAGCCCAGTGAAAGAGCCGCACAAGACCAACATGGTGATCTTCCGCGAGAACTCAGAAGACATTTATGCTGGTATTGAGTTTGAGGCTGAGTCAGACAAGGCCAAGAAGATCATCAAATTCCTGCAAGATGAAATGGGGGTCAAGAAGATTCGCTTCCCCAATACCTCCGGAATCGGAATCAAACCGGTCTCACGCGAAGGCACGGAGCGTCTGGTGCGCAAGGCACTCCAGTACGCCATTGACAATGACAAGCCCAGTGTGACCATCGTTCACAAGGGCAACATCATGAAGTACACAGAAGGCGGATTCCGTGACTGGGCCTATGGTTTGGCGCAAAAGGAATTCGGTGCTGAATTGATCGATGGCGGACCCTGGTGCAAGTTCAAGAACCCCAAATCCGGAAAGGAGATTGTGGTCAAGGACTCTATCGCCGACGCCTTTTTGCAACAAATTTTGTTGCGCCCGGCAGAGTACAGTGTGATTGCAACCCTGAACCTTAACGGTGATTACGTGTCGGACGCCCTGGCGGCTCAGGTGGGTGGCATCGGTATTGCGCCCGGGGCCAATTTGTCGGACTCGGTTGCCTGTTTCGAGGCGACCCACGGTACAGCTCCCAAATATGCAGGCAAAGACTATGTCAATCCGGGGTCTGAGATATTGTCCGCCGAAATGATGCTGCGGCACATAGGCTGGTTTGATGCCGCAGACCTGATCATCAGCTCGATGGAAAAATCGATCAAGAGCAAAAAGGTGACATACGACTTCGCGAGATTGATGGAAGGTGCAACGCAAGTGAGCTGCTCAGGCTTCGGTCAGGTCATGATTGACAATATGTGATAGCACACAAGGGCCGCCAATAGCGGCCAGCATAAACCCCTAAGTGCTTGATTCCCTTAGGGGTTTTTTGTTTTCTACAGCCAAGGACAAACAAGGATAGCCGTTTCTTTTGGAGCCATGAAAGGCTATGATATGGCTCCAATTCCTCAATTGCCTGCTTTCATGGCTCCATCATGGCTCCAACATCACGCGCACTGAACTACACATTGACTGACAAGAAGGTCAACGCAGCGAAGCCAAAAGACAAACCCTACCCATTGGCAGACGGCGGCGGTTTGTACCTGGACATCATGCCCGGAGGGTCCAAAGTCTGGCGCTACTCTTACCGGGTCGATGGCAAGCGCACCAAGGCCACCATTGGCGCTTACCCGCTAATCGGCATCAAAGAGGCACGCGACCTACATGAAAAAATGCGGCGGCAGTTGCTTGACCAGATCAACCCGGCGCGCCAAAAGCAGATTGAGCGTATCGAGCGATCTGCTAAATTGGCGCAGGCGGAAACCTTTGAATCCTTCGCCCGTGTCTGGTTTGCTGAAAAAATGGCCACGGCCACGGCGCGAACCCAAAAGCAAAGCCTTGGATGGATGGTCAACGACGTGTTTCCGAAAATTGGTGCCATACCACTGGGCGAGCTCCACGCGCGCGACGTGCTCAAGCTGCTGGAGGGCATGCGCAACACACCCACCAAGGCGAACAACATCCGGTCGATCATCGAGCGCATTTACCAGTATGCGGCACAAAAGCTGCTGGTCACGGTCAACCCTGCCGAACCCATGCGCGGACTGATTCAAAAGCCCAAAGCCACCAGTTACCGACCGTTGTCAGTGGCTGAAATTGGGCCATTCGTCGAGGCTGTACGCACCTGCAATGCCCACCTGGGCACCCGCATTGCCCTGGAACTGCTGATGTTGACGGCGGTTAGAAAAGACAATGTGGCAAAGGCGCGATGGGCACACTTTGACCTAGCAGGGCGCACTTGGACCATACCGGGCCGCACTACAGGCGCAAACGGCAACATGAAAATGCCTGAGCCACACACCGTCTATTTGTCGGACCAGGCCTTGGTGTTGCTGGAAGCGGCAAAGCAGTTGTCGTCGGGGTCAGAGTTTGTATTTCCATCCATTGGGCGGCAGTCGGTACCAATGGCGGAATGCACAATCAACCATCTTCTTTCACGGCTAAAGGCTTCCGGCAGTTGCCCTGCCGACTTTGCGCCCCATGGCTTGAGGTCCACATTCAGCACCCTGGCCAATGAAAACGGCATTGCCCCCGATGTGATTGAAGTGTGCTTAGCACACCATGAGCGCAACGCAGTACGGGCCGCGTACAACAAGGCCAAATACGCAGCACAGTGCAAAGATGCCTTGCAATGGTATGCAAACCGCCTTGACCAGATTCGCAAGGGCGCGGACGTGATACTGATTCGGGCGGCGGCATGACCTCGCGGCCGCGCATAATTGAACCAACCCAAGGACACCCACCATGGCCGATGAAATTTCAAACCTCATTCTCGAACACTTGAAGCGCTTTCAGGCGGGGCAGGATCGCATTGAACGCGAACTGAAAGAAATCAAGGGCAGGCTGTCACAGCTTGAAATCGGTGTCGCCAGTGTACGGGGCGACCTGGCGCACCAGTCCGGGGACCAGGCTCGGCAACAGCTTTCAATGGATACGCTGGCTGATCGAATCGACCGCATCGAGCGGCGGCTAGAGCTGGCTTAGCAGATTTAGCCACGCCTAGCCCGAGGCTGATCCCCAAAGGCGAAAAGCGGGAATCCTTCACCCGTCCGGCGCTGGCTCCCGATGAAGGTCGCACCTGAAGGGGTGGCGATGAAATTACCCGATTGGGCAGAGAACGCATTTTGGCTGATCAATCCCTATTCTGACTATGATGGCACTGATCACGATGCGAGCGTAACGCAACGATGGGAAAGCATCGAAACTAGATTTAGAAAAAGATGGGGCGAACTCCACACCGATGACTGGGAAACCCAGGGTGACCTTGAGCGCCAATTCATTCTTGAAATCGCGTTAGGAGTGGCTTGGGATCGTGGTATCGGCCATTCGCCGAAAAAAACGCTAGACGCAGCACGCCAGTTGGACGTTCTGAACAAAAATATTTCTAAGGCGGCAATCGCACTAGCTACATTATTTCGCCAGCGAACCCAACTTGTTAAAGACCATAGACTGGTCGACCGTTCTCGAGGTGCCATTCAACGAGAACCAGATCCATTTTTGTTTTTTGACGCACTGAAGCTGGTTTCAGAGAGTCGCGATATGGGTCGTTGGAGTTTGACGTTCCGAAATGAAATCCACGGGTTTAGGCTTTCTGGAAATACTTCGAGGCGTAAACCTGAATGGGCAGATATGTTTGAGGCCATGGCCTACCGGGATCACGGATCGATCAGCGGTAGAAACGTGGCAGATATTGCCCAACTAAATCAGCGCACTGGCAATAAGACCGAATGGTCACCGTGGGCGAAGCACCTTGTCGCGAATCTTCATGAAGGATTCAGAAACGGGTCGCTATTGCCTTGCTTGACCGAAGATCAGTTGGCCGCGCTGGCTGAAGTGACATTCAATGCACCAGCGGACGTATTCTCTGGTCCGCAAATGAAATCTTTGAGAAATCGTTACCTTAAAAAATAACTGCTGTCAAGTACGATAGTCTGCGAACTCACAAGCGCTATCGTACTTCTCAAAAAGTGATTAGGCGAAGAAACTCCCGTCCATTGGCAACACCCGCCAATGTCAAACAAGGAGTATTCAATGCCGATTCTCAGGAAACCCGAAGTCAAGTTAGAAAGCGGCTGGCGTAGCGATTCCAGCATCACCAGCAATGTGCGGGCAGGCACACTGACAAAGCCGATTCAATTGGGGCCGCGTTCAGTGGGGTGGCCGGACTACGAAATTAAAGCCATCACGGCGGCGCGCATCGCTGGCAAGAGCGACGATCAAATCCGGGCGCTGGTGAATTCGCTACATGCCAAACGGCAAGAGCTTGCCTCGGTTTGATGGTGCGCACCATGGCAACACCCACCAGAGCACCCAGCGGCGGCGACCACACGCCCGACCAGCGAGCAGAACAAGTCGGTCACTACGAAATGCATGTTTCGCTGAAAGCCATGCAACAGGCACCCACTCAGGGCGAGCGCATACACATTTTGGAGGATGCGCTGATCGCCATCGCCATTTACGCAAGCAAAAACCCTGCTGCTGTAGCAGGGGCCGCAACTGCCCTCATTGCCGTGCTGGAGCGTGGACTGAAGGGGCTTCGGCTATGACACCCACCAAATACAACATGACCATGCACACCCAACAAAAAGAAACGCCCACCAGTGGGGCAAGCCACCTGGCAGGCGTTAACACTCTAAAACACGGCTCGATTATCGCCGCACCGACCGACCAGGTCAAACACCTGGCCACTTTGATGGCACGGGCGGCGCTGGCCGGTTACACCGTGCAAAAGCTTGGTGGCAGCTACATGTTCAGTCGCTGGGGCCACGTTGCCCACTGTGCCGACCTGGAGACCGTCGAGCAGCATCTACAACGCATTGGCGCTTAAAAGTCGCCATCACGCAGCAACAAAAACAAGCACCGGCGCGAGCTGGCAAAGGTCCACGGACCGCAACACTCCAAAAACACACCATGAAAAATTTTCATTGCCTGGCACTGCAAATCCGTGCCAAAATTCTCACCGGGCTTGGACGCCCACCAAAATACGGCGCAACAGTCACGCGCACCCTTCATCGGGACAGTGGCTTTTTTTACGTCCCAAGTTGCATGGGCAGCATGGTCTCCTTTACGGCGGGCCGTGTGGGGACACCGCAAGGTGTGCCGGTACCGTATTCCGGTCGTCCAACCCTGCACGGTCTGCCACCCTCGCTTGGACGCGAGGGAGGCAGGTTCAATACTTGTCAATACGGAGTCACCATGACTACAACCACCACCCTGGGCAAATCCGCCCGGACCACACCCACGGGCCGCAAAGCCCACGCACCCCAACTGAGCGAAGCGGCACTGTATGCGCAAGCAAAGCAGGTTCCAGACTTGGCGAGGCGCGGCTGCACTATCTGCACCGCCTACGGAGAAATCACGATTCCACCAGGGCGCATGACCACCCGCCTGGCTGAATTTCTTCACCGTGAAATTAGCCGCGGGGGTTTGCAATGAACCGCCCGACCACCATCCCCAGCACGTCCAAAGTGACACCCACGGGCGATGCGCCCACACCACCACGCGCCACCAAAATTGGCGCAATGCTGGCTGATCGCGTGACACACAAGACCCAACGACCGACTGACCCCATTGCACAGCAGCAAGCGATTGAAAACGCCCTAAGCGCGGCACTCCACCTAATCCGCACCGGCGACAGCCTGGAGGCATTGCAACGCGCTACCGGGCGCGCAGTCCGGGCGGCAACGATGTTGAAGCGCGCATGCGCAGAAAGCAGGGCCGCGCAATGAAGCCCGCCAAAAAGCAGACACCACAGGATTTGATCACGGTCGCCCTGTACGAGGTACTTTTCAGCGTCCGAACCTTGGACAGATCCGGAGCACTCGAGAGCGCCATCGCACAAACCCAAAAGGTGGCATCAATGCTGCAAAAGCTGTCGACCACGGCCAAAAAACCAGGGTGCAAAAAGGGGGTCACACCATGACCAGCAAACGGCAATCCACCAAGGTTCGTCAGCCGGGAAGCGACACCAATTCACAGACAACCACTCCACCCTTGGGCACGGATGATTTGCTGATCACCATCGCGGATATGCACACTGTGGTCGCATCAAATATGGGCCAAGTCGATGCGTTGGCACGGCTGACCATGCACTGGCTCAAGTCACCGGCTGAATCTGCAAGTCACCTTGACATTGCTTGTCGGGCGCTGCAACAAATCGCCGGTATTGCGCAGGGCACAGCCGATTTTGTGCACTCTGAGTCGGAAGCCATTGATTGCGCAAGCGAGGGCGCAGTACCGACATGCGGCTATTCCCACAATGCGAGGGGAACGGCATGAAGCTTGATTACCCACCACTGCTGCAAAACGCTGGCACCAAGCCACCCCGGCGCAACGAGCGGCGCAAGGCGCGCGAACAAAAGCGCAATCCACTGAGGGCCACACAATGACCGCAGGCGGCATCCTCACGGCCATGGCGGCGGCAGGTCTGCGGCCACACAAAGACCTCGATATCCCAAGCGACGGCAAGATTCACCGTTACCGTGTGCAAGGCGACAAAAGCGGTTCCACCAACGGCTGGGCCGTGCTGCATGGCGGCGTGCCTGCTGTCGGTGCCTTTGGTTCGTGGAAAACGGGCGAATCCCACAACTGGCACGGCGGCGACCACCAGGCGCTGACACCTGCCGAGCGTGCGGCCATGGAGCAAGGGCGGCAGGCCATGCGCGAGGCATACGCTAGAGAACGCGCAGAGGTACAGGCACAAGCGGCGAAAAAGGCGTGCCGACTGTGGGACCGGGCAAAACCCGCCACCAATGCGCACGCCTATCTCCAGCGAAAACAGGTCAACGCCTACGGCTTAAAGCAGTTGGGCGAGATGCTGCTGGTACCGGCGCGCGATGTGGCCGGGACAATCCATACCCTTCAATTTATCTTGCAAGACGGCAGCAAGCGTTTTCTGACTGGTGGCCGCATTGCCGGCTGCTATTACGCCATCGGCAAACCCTTGGACCGCCTTCTGATCTGCGAGGGCATGGCGACGGCGGCGACGGTCTATCAGGCCACAGGGTTCGCTACGGCGGCGGCATTTAGCGCAGGCAACCTGGAGGCGGTAGCGCGGGCTTTGCGGGGCAAGTTTCCAGACTTGCCACTGGTGCTGATCGCAGACAACGACCTTGCTACCGCTGGTAATCCGGGGCTGACCAAAGCGCAACAAGCGGCGCGGGCGGTTCGCGGATTTTTGGCCGTGCCAAGGCTGAGGGAGGCCGCAGGATGCTAGAGACCGCAAAGAGCATCGATGCAAACGATCTGGCAGCGATAGAGGGCCTGGGGTCAGTCGCGCAGTTGGTGGAGCAGGCTGAACCCGCGTTTGATGATGGGCATATCACCCAGCAC
>JAIPCE010000050.1 GCA_021738345.1 Rhodoferax sp.
ACGTGTCGAGCGTGGGGACAAGGAGCTTTGCGTCATGGTGAAAGACGACGGGCAGGGTTTTGAGGTAGCGCAGGCAGCACAAAACAAGACCTTCGGCCTGCTGGGCATGCGGGAACGTGCGATCGCGCTGGGAGGCGTCCTGGAAGTCGAAAGCGGGGTCGGATGCGGTACACAGATCGTCGTCAAAATTCCCATGGATATCGCCCAAGCTGAGGCACTGTCATGATCCACCTGTTCGTTGCGGATGACCATGCCATTGTGCGCAGTGGTCTCAAACAAATCTTTGCGTTGGCGCCAGACCTCACGGTGATTGCCGAGGCCTCCAACGGGGCCGAGGTGCTTGACGGATTGCGTACCCATGCGCCCGATCTGCTGCTGCTGGACATGAACATGTCGGGCATTAGCGGCCCGGACCTGATCACGCGGATTCGGGCGCAACGGCCCTTGTTACCGATCTTGGTGCTGAGCATGCACAACGAGGCCCAACTTGCCAACCGCGCCCTGCGTGCCGGGGCGAACGGCTACATCACCAAAGACTGCGAACCCGAGGTATTGCTGGCCGGCATCCGCAAAGTCGCCTCCGGTCGCGGGTTCATCGCGCCCGACATGGCAGAAAAAATGGCTTTTGACGCCAGTTCCCCGTCTTCGAGCCTGCATGCCCGATTGTCAGACCGCGAATTGGAGGTGTTTCGTTTGCTGGTATCGGGGTTGGGGGTCAATGAGATTGCCGAAAAAATCTGCATCAGCAACAAAACGGTCAGTACCCACAAGGTGCGACTGATGGAAAAACTCCGTGTCACGAGTCTCGCAGAGCTGGTGATGTACGCCGTAGAGCACCACTTGACGGGCTAAGCGCAGGCCCGGGTCAAGCACCTGTCTGGCGGGCTAAGCACTGGCGCAGGTGGTGCTGCGCGCTGCTGGATGGCGGCACGGGGTAGGAAAATTCTGACGACGCGCCAGATGCGTCTGACAAAAAAACCGGAACCGTCTGATGTTCAAGCCGGGGCTGATTCGGGATCATCGGGTCACTGCAAGCAAATTGCGGTTTGAACCGTTACTTTTCTTAATCTTGATCTGGAGAACTTCTTATGTTGCGTCGTGCTGTCTTGACCGTGGTTTTGTCGTCCCTACCGCTTTTGTCGCTGGCCAATGAGCCCGAGACACCCACGGGCCTGAAGGGCGGCAAGGTCATCAGTGTTGATGAGGCTGGTGCGCTGGCCAAGAGCAAGGGCGCCGTGTTCATTGACACACGCAGCACCCTGAATTTCGGCAAGGGCCATGTTCCGGGTGCCATTTCGGTCGCCTATAAGGAAAAGAGCGACAAAGTGGAGAGCTTCGATGGCAGCCAGGACCAGTTCGAGTTTGCCAAGATTCCTGCGGACAAGGCCGCCAAGATCGTGTTTTACAGCGATGGTCCCACCGGCTGGAAGTCCTACAAGGCGGCCGTTCTGTCTATCAAGCAGGGGTATTCCAACGTGATGTATCTGCGCGGCGGCTTTACCGACTGGTCCGCCAAGGGCCTGCCGGTCGAGCGCTGACCCTAGCGGCGCAATAAATCTGCAAGCTGCGTGCCAAATTCTGAGGATAAATGATGATGTTGTTGAATTCGTTTTGGCCGCGCAGACTTGCGGCGCAAGTCAGTTGGGGTGTGGCGCTTGTCGTGGTTCTTGGCCTGGCCCTGATCACCCTGACCGGGATTGGTTTCAGTCGTGCAGAAGACGCGCTGCACAGTGCCAATACCGCCAAGCAGCTCAAGATTTCCCTAGACACCACACTCCGGGGTGTCGGCGAGGTCATTTTGACCGAAGGGTCCAAATCGTCGAGGCAATTGACCCAGTCGGCCCTGGACGAGGTCGACAAACTTTTTCCAGTGGTCACTGCCAAACTCCATGCGCTGGACAAGTCCGCGCAAAACTGGACCGATTTCAAGCCTCTGGTGCATACCATTTTGAAGCAGAAGTCACCGAGCGTGGAAGATGCTGAAACGGTGGTCGCCTTTGGCAAGCTGACCGGTGGCATTGCCGAGGACACCAACAGCATCAGCAAAGCGGCCGAGCAGGCACAGGACGAAGCCGTGGCCCTTGTGCACAGGGTCTTTCTGATGTTTGTCCTTGGTGCCGGGCTGCTTGTGGCGGTGACTGCGGTCACCGGCTGGCTGCTGGTGCGCACCTTGAACCGCAAGCTCGGTGGCGACCCGCAGGAAGTGCTGCAGGTGGTCCAGGCGGTCGCTTCGGGCAATCTCACCACCAATGTCGCGCTAAGACGGGGCGACGACAGCAGCCTGCTGGCAGAAGTGAAGGCGATGCAGGCCGTGCTGGCACGTTTTCAGGGCGAACAAACCGAGATGGCGCGCAAGCACGATGCCGGCGACACCCACTACACCATGCCAGCCCACGCCTTGCCCGGTGCGTATGGCGAAATGGCCCATGCGGTCAACGCACTGGCGCAGTCGCACCTGTCCGTGATGTACCGACTGGCCGATGTTCTCAGCGAATATGCCCAAGGCCGGTTCGACGCCCAAATCGATGAACTCCCTGGCGAAAAGCGCAGGGTCACGACGGTGGTGCGCGAGGCGCGTGAAGCCATGCAGAGCGCGGTAGAGGCGGCGGTCAACAATCAGCGTGTGGTACAGGCCCTGAACAAGGCGAGCACCAACGTCATGATCGCCGACACCAGCAACCACATCATCTTCATGAATGACACCGTCAAGGGCATGATGCAGCGCAACGAAATGCAATTGCGCAAGGTGCTGCCGCACTTTGATGCGGGCCGCCTGGTTGGCCAAAGCATTGATGTATTCCACAGGAACCCGGCCCATCAGCGCAATATGGTGGCCGGTCTGTCGGGAACCCACCGCACACAGATTCAGGTTGGGGATCTTTATTTCGGGCTCAACGCCAACCCGATCGTGGATTCCAGCGGAGCCCGGCTCGGCACCGTCGTGGAGTGGTTTGACCGCACCGCAGAAGTTGCGGTGGAGAACGAGGTGGCCTCTGTCGTCAGCGCGGCCTCGATGGGCGACTTTTCCGTGCGGCTGCTGACCGAGGGCAAGTCAGGCTTCTTCGGCAACCTGGCCACCAGCATGAATCGGCTGATCGAGACCAGTGAGCGTGGCTTGACCGAGGTGTCGGATCTGCTTGCCGCCTTTGCCAAGGGGGACCTGACGCACCGCATGGTGGGTGACTACCAGGGTCTCTTTGCGCAGGTGCGCGACAGCGCGGATGCCACCACCGACAATTTGACACGCGTGATGTCCGAGGTGCGTGCGGCGGCAGATGCGCTGACTGGCGCCGCCGGCCAGGTCAGTGCCACCGCACAGTCCTTGAGCCAGGCAGCCAGCCAGCAAGCCGCCAGTGTCGAAGAAACGACGGCGCAGGTGGAGCATATGTCCGCATCGATCAGCCAGAACAGCGACAACGCCAAGGTGACCGACGGCATGGCGACCAAGACCAGTAAAGAGGCCGTCGACGGTGGCAGTGCGGTCAGCCAGACCGTGATCGCGATGAAGCAGATCGCGGCAAAAATCAGCATCATTGACGACATTGCCTACCAGACCAATCTGCTGGCACTGAACGCGGCCATAGAGGCTGCCCGCGCCGGCGACCACGGCCGCGGCTTCGCCGTGGTGGCAGCCGAGGTGCGCAAACTTGCAGAACGTAGCCAGGAGGCCGCCAAGGAGATTGGCGGGCTCGCAAGCGACAGCGTCACCACGGCTGAACGTGCGGGCAGACTCCTCGAAGAAATCGTACCCAGCATCCAGAAGACCAGCGAACTGGTGCAGGAGATTGCGGCAGCCAGCATCGAACAGAGCGAATCGGTGGTGCAGATTGGTGGCGCCATGGGGCAACTGTCCAAGGCGACACAGCAAAACGCCTCGGCCTCGGAACAATTGGCCGCGACCAGCGAGGAACTGTCGGGGCAGGCAGAGCAGTTGCAACAATCGGTTGGATTTTTTAGGGTGATGGACGACGTTGCCGCTGTGGTGTCGCCACGACCGCCAGCGCGCCCAGCGAACGAGCGGCGATTGCCGGCCACAGCGCGCGTGCGGGCACCGATTCTGACCGCCGGACCACGCCTCTCCGGCAACAGCAATTTCAAACCCTACTAGCAGTCAGCTGGCTGCTGGCGAGTGCCGTGAACCTGTTGATTGCTGATGCCTCGGAGCGCATTCGCTCCCGACTCGCGGAGCGCTTGGGCAGCGTGCCCGGAGTGGTGACGGTGGCCACTGCGGCGACCCTGCGTCAGGCTTACGCGTATGTGCGATCAGGATCGTTTGGGTTGGCGATCATGGATTTGCATCTGCCTGACGGTACCGCGTCAACCCTCGCCCACGCCATGAAGCAGGCCTCCAGAGGGCTTGTCGTGGTCGTCTTCAGCAACGACGCCGATGCGGTCAATCGCAGGCTGTGCCAGAAAGCAGGTGTCGATTGGTTCTTTGACAAATCGCTAGAGTTCGACGAGGTCCTGAGGTTGACTTCGACACTTGCACATTCACACGCCAGTGCAGCAAGCCCGTTGCCAGCTGACGCTGGTTGCGCCCCATCACCCTGGATTCCAGGGGTGCGATGAGCCTACAGGGTCCAAGCTTGCTCCGCTGCCATCAAGTGCAGGCGTTGCTGAACCAGATCGAAACGGAACTGTTGCAACAGGACTGCGATCTGCGCCATTTCCTCTGCCAATGGTGTCTCTGCCAGGGCGTCCTGCAGGCGCTTGAAACAGGCGACCGATGAAAACCTGCCCTGCGCCAGCAAGGGCGATATCTCGGCTAGCAGGGCGCACACCCGTGCATTGTCGATCGGTGTTTGCGGCGGCGTTGGCGCCTGGTCCTGCTCTGGCACCACGCAGGGCTGCGCCGGCAACCAGCGCGCCAGCATGGCCTGCAGTTCGGCCATGGCAATCGGCTTGGTCAGAAACTCGTTCATGCCCGCGCTCAGGGACTGCTGGCGATCGTCCTCGAAAGCACCGGCCGTCAAGGCGACTATCGGAATCCGGGCCTGCCCGGTTTGCTCCTCCCAGGCCCGCACCCGTGCCACTGCAGTGCAGCCGTCCATCACCGGCATATGCAGATCCATCAGGACCAGATCAAAGGGCTCGCTCGCCCGATGCGTGGTCAGCACGTCCAATGCCTGCTGACCGTCGGCGACCAGCTTGACCTGCAGGCCCTGCTTGCGCAGCAAGGTCTGAATGATCAGTTGATTGACAGGATTGTCTTCGGCCACCAGCACCCGACCGGCCAACTGCAGTGGTTTGGTTGCGCTGGCGACCGCCGGTTGAGCCGCCTCCAGCGGCATAGACGGCCAAGACCCGTGGGCGGCAGTGGGCAGCAAGCCAAGCTGTGCACTAAACCAGAAGCACGATCCTTTTCCGGGTTCGCTTTGCACCCCGACCCCACCGCCCATCAGTTCAGCGAGGTTGCGCACGATGGACAGGCCCAGGCCGCTGCCACCGTACTGGCGGGTGGTGGAGCTGTCGGCCTGGGAGAAGCTCTGAAACAACAGTGGCAGCTTGTCGGGTGCAATGCCTACTCCGGTATCGCGCACCGCAAATTCGAGCAGCGCGCCGTGTTCGCTGCGGCTCTGCTCGCGCGCCTCGATCTCGATGTGACCGCGCGCAGTGAACTTGATCGCATTGCCCACCAGGTTGGACAGCATCTGGCGCAATCGATAGGGGTCACCCAGGTACCGCGCATCTGCCGTACCCGCCCAGTGGCACCGAATGACCAGACTGGCCTTGCGAGCCGGTTCAGCAAACAGTGCGACGGTCTGTGTGACGAGCGCCAGCGGCTCCAGCGCAACCGACTCTAGTGTGATGCTACCTGCCTCCACACGGGACAGATCCAGAATGTCATTGAGCAGGGTCAGCAGGGTCTGGCCCGAGCTCACGATCGTGCTGGCATAGTCCATACGCTCTGAGGCACCAATGCCGGGCATCGTCAGCACCTGCGCCATGCCCAAAATGCCATTCATGGGCGTGCGAATCTCGTGGCTCATGGTCGCCAAAAAGCGGCTTTTGGCACGGTTGGCGGCCTCTGCTGCGTCGCGGGCCAACAGGGCCTGCTGGTTGCTGACACTCAACTGGCGATTGACGAGTGCAAGTTGCAGTTGCTGGCGCTTGATTTCCGTAATGTCAACGTGGGCATAAATGGCTTCAATGCCGTGTGCCGGCTGGGTAATGACCCGACTGAACCGATGGCCCGGCAAGGCCAATTCGAACGGAGCACCCGAAAAGCGGAGGTTTTCTGCAAGTGTGTTCAGTCCATCTTCAAGCTTTTGCGGCTCGTGCGCGCCTTGGTGCTGCCAGGCGGTGCGAAACACGGTCTCGAAAGTCTTTCCAGTGGCACTCAACTTGTCATGCAGTCCGTACATCTTCACGAAGGAATCGTTGACCCACTGGATTCTGCCGTCCTGATCGCAAATCATCATCCCGTCCGGCACACGGTCGAGAATCGATGCGCCCGGAGGACCCGGTTCAGGTGACCTCTCTGAGCCGCTGGACCCCAGGTGCTGCGCCGATGCCAGGTGTGGCGCGACGATGCGCCACATTCGGACGCGCCATGTGTCAAGCAAGGGCATGGACACCACGCGGATCAGGTTCCCCCGGTGCTCAAACTGGTAAGGTTGGTCATAGGTGCGGTGGCGTGCGAGCCCCTTGTGGATGTAGTCATCGAGATTGGGCAGCTCAGCCTCGGCCAAGCGGGCACTGTAAAAGCGCCGTAAATTCTCGGCGTAATGCTCGCCTTCGCGCAGCCTTGATTCATGCTCCGGAAACAGCCTGAGGAATGATCGATTCCACAACAGGCACCGGTCTTCTGTGTCAAAGACACACACCGCCAACTCAAGCCCGTCGAGCAGGTCAGCTAGCACGCGCAAAACGGGCTTGAAGTCAGACGTCATTTCGACACCATGACCATCAGCCGGTTCTCGCGCGCCTTTTCTGGGCCAGCACCGGGCGTCTGTTGGCGTGGCCACCCGATTGAACCTTGCGTCGATTGCTTATCCAGATCATGGGCGTGGTACTCGCGTACTTGTAGAACAGCGTTTGGATCGTGGCAAAGTCCAGTGCGCTGTGTTGAAACATCTGTTGCCAGCCAATGGTTTCGTCAAGATGACCCTCGATCCAGGCACACAAGTCGTCAAACTGTTGCCGAGAGAATTTATCTGAAGTTGCAATTGCTCCTGTTTTCATACGACGATCCTTAAGGTCGAGAGTTGCTCCGGGGTTGAATACGGTGAATGTTTGGCTGCGGCAGCCATGGGCAACCGCTGTACGCGCGCGGACACGCTCATGTCGCATCCCATCCTTGTTCATGTGCCATGTGGTTCAAGCGCTCCAGAACCAAATCAAAGTGGAACTCTTGCAGTAGCCCGGCAATTTGCGCCATTTCGTCCGCCAGTGCCGTGCCTGCCAGCGCTTCTTGCAGGCGCCTAAAACAGGCCAGCGCAGCAAAC
This sequence comes from Rhodoferax sp., assembly GCA_021738345.1. Lineage (GTDB taxonomy): Bacteria > Pseudomonadota > Gammaproteobacteria > Burkholderiales > Burkholderiaceae_C > Allorhodoferax. The sequence goes on from JAIPCE010000050.1 coordinate 7,449, forward strand.
TTGTTATTGGCAAGCAAAGGTGTGATGTCCCCCAGCAGGGTTCGAATCTGCGCGACATCGACTTGGGTGGAATCCGAAGATGGCACAGGGGCGGGTACTGCCAGGACCCTGTGCTCAACGTCCAACCAGCGCGCTAGCGTGCTCTGCAACACCTCCATGGTGATCGGTTTGGTCAGAAACCCGTCCATCCCTGCGCTGATGCATTGTTGCCGGTCATCCTCAAAGGCACCGGCCGTCAAGGCTACGATGGGAATGCGGGCTTGCCCTGTTTGCGCCTCCCAGGCACGGACCTGCCTGACCGATGTGCATCCGTCCATGACGGGCATCTGCAGGTCCATCAGAACCAGGTCAAACGGTTCCACGGATCGGCGCAGCGTGAGTATCTCAAGCGCCTGCTGGCCATCGGTCACCCACTTGACCTGCACGCCCTGCTTGACCAGCAGCGTCTTGGCGATGAGCTGGTTGACGGGGTTGTCTTCCACCACCAACACGCGCCCGACAAACTGCGTCATGGTAAAACTCTGGGCCGTCGGAGCTGTGTTTGCCCCCTCTTGGGGTGCCGCCAAAACAGCTGCGGGGGTACCCGGTACCCGCGCCAGCCAAACTCGAAACCAGAAGCGCGAGCCGCGGCCGACTTCGCTGTGTACGCCAACGCTGCCACCCATCAACTCAGCCAGGTTGCGCACAATGGACAGCCCCAGGCCGCTGCCTCCGTATTCACGGGTGGTGGAGTTGTCGGTTTGGGAAAAACTCTTGAACAGAAGGGTTTGCTTGTCAGGCGCAACGCCCACGCCGGTGTCCTCCACCGCAAATTCGAGCAGTTCACCTTGCTCGCTGCGGCCGATTGCCCGTGCCTCGATACGAATCTGGCCGTGTGCCGTGAATTTGATCGCATTGCCCACCAGGTTGGAAAGCATCTGGCGCAGCCGATGGGAGTCACCGAGGTAGCAGGCCTCTGGCGCGTCGAGCCACTGGCAGGCGAGCGCAAGGCCTGCCCTTCGCGCCTGTTGGCTAAACAGCGCATGAACTTCCCGAAGCAACAAAAGCGGCCGGAACGAAATATTTTCGAGTGGCATATTGCCAGACTCGACCCGCGACAGGTCCAGAATGTCGTTCAGCAAAGTAAGCAAGGTCTGGCCCGAATTGACGATGGTGCGCGCATAGTCGATGCGCTCGCCGACCCCGATGTCTGGCAAGGTCAAGACTTGGGCCATGCCCAGAATGCCGTTCATGGGTGTGCGGATTTCGTGGCTCATCGTGGCGAGGAAGCGGCTCTTGGCCCGGTTCGCGGCCTCTGCGCCGTCGCGGGCCAGGACCAGTTCGGCCTGCGCCGCCTTACGTTCACTGATATTGCGCTGAACCCCGACAAACTGGCTCAGCACACCGTTGGCATCGAACACCGGCAAAATCGAGAGTTCATTCCAGAACGCGGTGCCGTCTTTGCGGTAGTTCAGAATCTCGCCATGGAACGGCTGGGCCTTGGACATTGCCGCGCGTATCTGCTGCATTGTGATGGGGTCGGTATCGACGCCACGGAGAATCGCGCAGGTCTTGCCGAGAAGCTCCTCGCGTGAATAGCCGGTGATCTTGCTCGAGGCGTCGTTGGTGTCGGTCAGGAGTCCGCTGGCATCGGCAATCATCACGCCCTGAGAGATCTGGTTGAGTGCATGGTCCCGCAAACGCAATTTTGCCAAGTGACCCTCGATCTGCGCGGTGCGCTCTGCCACCCGTTCTTCCAGCAGCTTCTCGGATTGCTGGAGCCGCTCAACCAACTCGCCTTGTTCCCGCAGGGTCTGGGTTTTCAGCTCGGATTTTTCCCGCCGCAAGGCGCTAAGCCGATCGGCCAGTGCCATCGACAACAGCAGCATCGCTGTGACCGAACCCAGCTGTATGCCATTGCTGGTGAAGAAACTGGCCGGCACAAATCCCAGGGCACTCAGACGGGTCAGCATACTGGAAAAGAGCAGCACCGAGAACGCGCCGACAAAATAGTAGGCTCTGAACTGCCCCTGGGCGACCGCGGCGATACCGGTGGCACACAGCAGCACGGAGGCAAGCAGGCTCAACGCCACAAAATAGGGAGCGACCGCCTGAAACCAGAAAATCAGCAGAACCACGAAAGCGGCATTCGCGGCCATGAGCAGTCTCAACAACTGGTCCAGAGACGGCAAGCTCTGCCGGATTGACAGCACGCGACGGGTAATTTCCAGCAGCAACAGGGTCGAGATTGCCGCCAGCAGGTTGGAGCCAACTTTCCCCCAGACCGGGGCATGACCCCAGACCAGTATGCTGCCCATACCGGTATACGTCGCCAAGCCCAGTGCCACACTGAGCGAAAGAAACACGTACAGCAGGTAATCCGGGTCACGCAGTCCCATATACAGGGTCAGGTTGTAGAGCACGATCGCCAGCACAATGCCGAAGTACAGGGCCTGGAGCGCGAGATCCTCAGACACATGGGCGCGAAAGGCTTGCGGCGACCACAAGCGGGCTGGCACGTTCATGGAGTTGGGTGTCTCGACCCGCAGGTACAGGTGCTGATCGGTGCGCGCCGGAACGGAAATCGGCAACGCAATATGGCGATCAGGCAGGGCTTTCTCGGAAAGGGGACGCAAGTAGCCGGCCTCAACGCGCAGAAAGCCATCGCCCTGGGGCTGGTACAAGTCGACGCTGGCCAGCAGCGCGTAAGTAATTTCAAGCACCCGCTCCACTGGCTTGTCACCGGGGTTTTTGACCTGCAGACGCAACCAGATTGCCGAACGGGTAAAGGAGAATCCCAGGGCCAGACTCAGCGCCTTGCTGTTCTGGAAGCGCCCCTCAAACGCGGGCTGGGTCACGTCGGCTATGGTCAGGCTGGCGCCGGGGTCTTCGAGAACGGCGAAGTAGGGGGTCAGCGAGACTGCTTCACGGGTGATCTGGGTGACATCCACCACGGCCTCATCGGCAAAGGCCAGACCCGCCAGGCACAGAAACAGGCACAAGCACACTTGGAAAAGTGTCCGGCCTCGAATGGCAATGCGTTGCATGACCCTGCCGCCGTAGCGAACGTACGCTTTGGCTACCTGATCCAGCATCAGGACTCCAGGCACTCCGGCAACCAGACCGAGATCGTGGAACCCTCCCCCAGGGTGCTCTGGATCTCGACACGCCCTCCGTGCAGGTCCATGATTTCCCTGACGATGCACAAGCCCAGGCCGGTACCGGGCACCTTGCCCGAGTGGTCGACCCGGTAAAAGCGCTCAAAACACCGCGTCTGCTCCTCGGGTGTCATGCCAAGCCCACGGTCGCGCACCGCCAGGCCGCACCACTTGACACCCTCCTGCAGTGACTCTGCGTATTCCATGCACACGTCGCCACCACCGGGTGAATACTTGTAGGCGTTGGAAAGCAGGTTGGCGACGACCTGTACGAGTTTGCGACGGTCTGCCTTGATTCTCAGCGGACGCGCCGCGGCGATCACCCTCGGCTCCCGGCGACCCGGCGCGGGCTTGTAGGCGCTCACCGCCTCGTGCACCAATTCCTGCAAGCTCAAGGCTTGGAACACGAAGTCCTGCCCTTTGCGAGAATCGATTCGAACCAGATCAAGCAATTCATTGACGATGGAGGTGACATGCTCGGCCTGCTGGTGCACGATGCCCAGCATCTCCCGATGGTCCTGGGCGTCGAAGCTCTGCGACAGCAACACCTCGGTGTAGCCCAAGACACTGGTCAATGGGGTGCGCAACTCATGCGCTGCCATTTCCAGGAACTGGGTCTTCATACGATCAATCTCGGTCTCACGCGTAATATCGTGCAGATAGAGGATTAGAGACACCGACGACGAGCTGCATTGGCGCACCGTCACCGCCAGCGTGCGGCCCTCGGGAACCTTGAGCTCAATCACCTCCCACTCCGGCGTCCTATTCATGTCGGTCTCCGGGGGCACGAGATCTAAGGGATGGCCCCCCCGAAAGCGTGCCTTGTCAACACAAAGGTCGGCCAACAGGCCGGTTAAGCGGCGGTCGTCGAGTCCGGTAATCGCCGCGGCCGAGAGCCCGGTCAGCAGTGAAAAGCGCGGTGACACCTGGCTGACCCGACGATACTGGTCGAACGATACAAAACCGTCAGGTGACAGTGCAAAGATGGCCTGCAGTTCTTCCATGCGGTCCTGCAACTGGGCGGTGCGCTGCCTGACCGTTTCTTCCAACTTGTCGCGCTGTTTCTCGACCTCCCGGCGCAGTTGTTCACGCTCGAGCAGATTGCAGATTCTCTGGCGTGTGATTTCCACGTTGATCGGCTTGGTGATGTAGTCGGCCGCACCCAGGGCCAGGCCCACACTCTCGGACTCGAAACCGTCCAGCGCAGTCAGAAAAACCACCGGGATAGACCGTAAGGCAGGTTCTGCCGCTATCCGCCGAAAAGTCTCGTAACCGTCGATGTCGGGCATCATCACGTCGAGCAGAATCAGGTCGGGCCGCACCTCACGGGCGAGCGCCAGCCCGGCTTCGCCGGAGGTGGCCACCTGCAGGTCAAATTCGTCTCCCAAAGCCGCCCCCAACGCCATGAGGTTGGCGGGTGTGTCGTCGATGGCGAGAACGTTGGAGCGCCGTTTGCTCATGTTGCGCGCCCGTTCTGGTCGCCCGCATCGCTGCGGTTTGCGTCACGGGTTCTCGCACTGTGTATGACCTGCCGTGCGGCAATGGCCGCCTGATCACGTTGCGCTGAATCCTGTTCGAACAAGTAGTCGCGCATCACCCATGAAAGCTCAAGCAGCGCATTGCGCATTTGGTCGAGCGCGTGCGTCAAGCGGACCAAGTCGTCGTCCGGCACTGGCTCTGGCGATCGCTCGGGCGCGGCGGACGTCATGGTTGATCCGTCGGACCCACGCCGCTCTCTAGGGGTTGGGTCCGGTATACGTTGAAGGGCAAGGATCTGGCGAGCAGTTGCTGCTTCTTGGAGATCACCATGCCCACATCGTAAAAGACCCCTATGTAACCAGTCAGGGAACCATCTGCGGCGTTCTCGGCACGGATAGTGAGCCACTCGAAGTAAATTTCACCGCTTTTCTTGCGATTGAAGAGCAGTCCCTGCCAATGGCCGACACTCAACAAATCAGTCCAAAGATCCTTGTAAAAATCCGGATCCTGCAGGCCTGAGTTCAATAGCCGCGGCGTCTTGCCGATCGCGTCTTCGGCGGTGTAGCCGGTGGTGCGGGTAAATGCTGCATTGACGGCACGGATGACACCTTGGGCATCGGTCCGCAGGCCGCATTCTGTGATGTGCTCAAACTCGACTATTGGCCGTTGCAGCTGGAAGGCTTCCTCCACTTCCTGCTTCACCGGGCGTAGCACCCAGTGGATGACGCCGACTTCGCCTTCGTCGGCAACCGGCAAGGCTTGCAGCAACATGTCGATCTGCTGTGCATCCGGTGTGTCACGCTGCACCCGCGTGCGACACGGCGTGCGCGTTTTGCGTGATCGCAAAGCGGCGTCTGCCAGCAAGTCCAGGAATTGATCGCGCTCGCTTGCCACGATCCAGTCGCTTAATTGCGTCCCGAGCAGATGCTGTGCCGGAGAGATTAGGGAGGCCGCCGAACTGCACTGCAGAATGACGCCCGTGGGGTCTGTGACAATGTGAATGTCACGCATCTCGCGTAGCTGCTCGGTCAGTTCCTCGTAACTCTCCAGCAGCGTGCCATAGGCATAGCGCAAACGTTCATAGCGTGTCTCAAGGGACTCGCGCCTTTCATCGGCGTAGGGGCTCGGCACGGTGTCATGCATGCAGTGCTCCCTTTTCGATCGTCTCCTGAATGAATGCAGTGAGCTGCAAAGGGCTGAATGGTTTTACGAAGTAGGCATCTGCACCGCGTTGCATACCTGCCTCGACGTCACTCGTCTGCCCTTTTGCAGTAACCAGAACAATGCGCATCGCTTTGAGCCCGGGGTCGGCGCGAATTGCGTCAAGTACCTGCAGGCCGTCCATCTTGCCCGGCATCATGATGTCAAGAACCATCAGATCGGGGTAGACATCACGCGCTTTTTGCAGGCCGCTGGCACCGTCTTCGGCTTCGTACAGGGTAAAGGTCTTACCCAGGGCGATGCGAATCAGGCGACGTACATCGGCATTGTCATCGACGATCAGGATTTTTTTCATGTGGTCAGGCGCGAGCGCGGGGCTTCACGCACGGTGCTCCATAGGGTGAAAGGAAGTCTCATTTGATCCGTCCGCAGACACCCGTGTCCCCTTGTGCAAGACAGCTTGGTGACCGCAGGGGCCAATCCCATGCGCAGGGGCATTGCAGATGATCATGGATGGTATTATGTTATTTTTTGTTGAATATAGTCAAATTTAGACAACTTATTTTGAATTATTGTGATTTTTTTCCGACTCTGGGCGAAAAACGGTGGCGACTGGTGGCTGGTGGCTGGCGGCGGCACCAAACCCGATGGGTGATGCGGGTGGTACGTACCCAGACACGCCGCCAGCAGCCCACTCGGGCACGTCCAACGGATAAATCTAGGTTCGACTCCTATTGCTCACCGACCGACATCAACGCACTGGCGATCAAAGAGTCACCCAAAAAGTAGCCGGTTTGTGTGAGCTGATCCAGCAGGGGTTTGATGGCAGCGATGTGTCTTTTCTGTTTGGCCAGTACCAGTACACCCACGGTGCCTATGGTTGCCACCCCAAAATTGCGGGCCATGCGCCGGCCAGCTTTGTCATCCATCAGCACCCCACAGCCCAGAGCGATAGCAGCGGCAACGGCGCTGGCCTCGCCAGCGTCCACCTGCAAGGCCAATTCAACGTGTGACACGGGCGTCACGCAGCGCTGCAATACCTGATTATTTATTGCCGCCTGAATCGTGGATGCCTCTGCAAAGTCCGGCCGGCAGGTACATTCTCGAATCACCTCATCCGTAACCAGAACACTATCAAACACCTGTGCCAGCAGCTCCATCTGACTCAGCCTGGCAAAGGCAATCAGCGGCCCGGCATCAGCAATCACCAGTTTACGCAAAGGCGGCAATCTCTTGCGAAAGCTCGTCTTCAGAATAGCGCGCCAACGGTATTTTGAGAGCGCCCAGGTGATTGACAAACTCAACGTAAGACACGCCAGCCAGTTTTGCAGCCTTGCCGGCGCTGATAACCTCTTCATCAAACAGCTTCACAGCCAAGGCCACCCGTACTCCTGAGCGCAACAGATCCTCATCAAACGGCAGGGCCACAAAAACCCCCACGCCGTGCTTGGTCACCAGCGAGAGCTTGCCGGCCTCGGCACCGCGCACAAGTTCCCCCGTGCGCTCTCTCAAGTCCCGAATTGTGAAAGTCTCCATCGCGCGGCTCCATTTAAATTTGTGCCATCAAATGCTAGCACAATCTTAAACTTGGATTCCTCAGTTGACCGCTTACTTTTGACAGTAACTCCTTATGAGCACTCACTTTTCTGGCTTTGAACTGCATCACTTTTTGGGTGAATCGCACGCCCCGTGGTCAGCGTCGTTGCCAGAGAAAACATGACCAACACCACGGCGATAGGCAGAAATATTTGGGTGAACGGGTTTGTCAACGAAGTCATGTCCGGAATGCAACCGTTTGCGCCGCTTTGCCGGCTCCGCGCAGGTAGACCCCGACCCACCAAGAAATCACCATGCGACCCAACGCACCTCGAACAACTGATTCAGCGCGACAGCGGTGGCTGACCAAACAGCATTTAACAAAACCGCCTATTCAGATTCATACCTGCTTGGAAAGACGCTCGCCGTTCAGGCTCATACCACGTTGGAAAAGGCGCTTCGCTTTCCAACATCCGATTGATCGTGTGCCTTGCCGGGTTTCACAGGTGATGACGCGTCTTCAAAGGTACTTTTGCATGAACTGTGCCGACCCCATGCCCGGGTCCAGTGTGTAATTGGCAAAGCCGACACGTCGGTAGAGGCGAATGGCCACGGCGTTGCCAGACAAGACCTCAAGTGTCAGCTTGCAGGCACCCCGCTCCCGTGCGATGTCTTGCACCAGCGCGAGCATGCGCTCGCCAACGCGCTGTCCGCGGTAGCCGGGCAAAACCGCCAAGTCGTGTACGTTGACCAGTGGCCGACACGCAAAAGTGGAGAAGCCCTCGATGCAATTCACCAGGCCTACGGCCGGCGACAGATCGTCGGCACCGTCAAAAGCGAGCACACTGAACGCTTGCGGCCGCGCAGCCAGCTCGGCTACGACCTTGGCCCGCGCAAAGTCGCTCAAAGGCTCGCCGCCACCCATGGGATCCCGGGCGTAGGCATCGAGTACAGCAACCAAAGCCTGTGCATGCACCGGGTTGTGGTAATCCGCCCGACAGATCCGCAAAACACCAGATACGTCATTCATTTCAAACTATCGGCGATGCGGTGGGCACAAGCCAATGCATGGGCAGCGTCACGTGCCTCAACCATGACGCGCAGCAAGGGCTCGGTTCCACTGGCGCGGATCAGCACTCGACCCGCATCCGCAAGTTCAGACTCCACGGCCAAGGTTGCCGCTTGGAGTGCGGCACTCGATTTCCAGTCCTGCCCAGGCTGCAAGCGAACATTGAGTAAAGTCTGGGGGAACAGTATTACGCCCTCCAACAGCTCCGACAGGGATTTTCCAGAGCGTACACAGGCTTGCAGCACCTGCAATGCAGAAATGAGGCCATCACCGGTGGTGTGCTTGTCCAATGCCAACAAATGACCCGAGCCCTCGCCTCCTAGAATCCAACCCCGGCGCTCCATCTCCTCCAACACATAACGATCTCCAACCTTGGCGCGTACCAACTCGACACCACATGCCTGCAGGGCAATTTCGACCGCCATATTGGTCATCAAAGTGCCCACCACACCCGTTAACCTCTCACTGCGCGCGAGTCGTTCAGTGGCCAAAAGGTACAGCAGCTCGTCACCGTTGTAAAGGCGACCATTGGCATCCACCAACTGCAGTCGATCTGCATCTCCATCGAGCGCAACCCCAAAATCTGCCCCATGTAATTTGACAGCCGCTACCAAGGCCTGGGGATGCGTGGCACCCACTTCATGGTTGATATTCAGGCCATCGGGCGTACAGCCGATCTCGACCACTTCGGCTCCGAGCTCATGAAACACTTTGGGCGCTATGTGATAGGCCGCACCGTGGGCCGCATCGACCACGATCTTGATCGATCGAAGGCTCAGGTCGTTGGCAAACGTGCTCTTGCAAAATTCAATGTAGCGACCCGCCGCATCGTCCATCCGGCGGGCCTTTCCAAGATCGGCCGATGCGGCCCAAACCGGGGGCTGTTCGAGCGCCGCCTCCACCGCAAGCTCCCAGGCATCTGGCAATTTGGTCCCTTGGGCACTAAAAAATTTGATGCCATTGTCGGAAAACGGGTTATGACTGGCACTGATAACGACGCCTAGGGATGCGCGCTGGGCACGGGTAAGGTAAGCGACCCCAGGGGTAGGCAAAGGACCGAGTAACACAACATCGACGCCGGCGGAATTGAAACCACTCTCCAGGGCACTTTCCAACATATAACCTGAGATGCGTGTGTCCTTGCCGATTATCACAGTCGGACGGGGATCGGCTTTCTTGAGCACATGACCCACGGCATGCGCAAGGCGCAAAACAAAGTCAGGCGTGATAGGGGCGAGCCCAACCGTTCCGCGAATGCCGTCGGTTCCAAAATAGCGTCGTGTCATCGTGATCTGTCCATGTAAAAAATTGCTTCATTCGGCGGGCGCCGCCTGGGCTTGCATTGCGGCAAATACGCGCAGCACCTCGACGGTTTCCTTGACATCGTGTACCCGCACCACGCTCGCGCCCTGCTGCACCGCGATCAACGCCGCCGCCACACTTGGCACCATGCGCTCAACACTATCGAGGGTCGCGACCGCCGCCAAAGACCTTTGCGTAACGGCTGCCAACGAAGACTTGCGCGACCATCCGGCGAGCAGCGGGTATCCGGGCATCAGGAGCTCGCGCTGCCGTGCCAGCAGTGCAAAATTTTGCTCAACTGTTTTACCAAAGCCAATTCCGGGGTCCAGGCAAATACGCGCCGCATCGACACCTTTGGCGCCAAGAGCCTGTGCCCGCTGCTGCAAGAATAAAAGGACCTGGGCAACCACGTCACCTTGCATAGGCTGCGCCTGCATGGTCTGGGGTTCGCGATGCATGTGCATGAGACACACACCGCATGTGGGATGTCCAGCCACCACATCCAGACCCAGCGCAGTACCGGGCCGATGGCTCCAGCGCAAGGCCCAAATATCATTGACGATGTCTACACCCATACCCAACGCGATTTGCATCACTTCTGGTTTATAGGTGTCAACGGATACCGGCACCCCCAATGTCAGCGCATGGCGCAGCACCGGTACGATACGCGCCAGTTCCTCGTCCATGGGCAAGGGACGGGCACCAGGGCGGGTTGACTCACCCCCGATATCCAGAATATCGGCACCGTTTTTAATCAACTGCTCGCAGTGGGTCATGGCGGCAGCGTGACTGGCAAAAGCACCGCCATCAGAAAAAGAATCGGGCGTGACATTCACGATGCCCATCACCCTGGGCACTGTCAAATCGATGACAAAACGGCTGGTTTGCCAGTTCATGGTGCCGGGTTGCATGCGCCGGGCGGGGCCCGCGGACCCCGCCCTGAACTGAATCAAGCCGATCAGGCGACCGTGGGAGCAGGATCTGGCGTGACCGCTGTCGCACCACCGCCATCATTACCGCCACCCGAATTGGGCGAACGCGGCGTCCAATCTTTGGGGGGACGAGGCTCCTTGCCGGACATGATGTCGTCGAGCTGGTCGCTGTCGATCGTTTCCCACTCGAGCAGCGCCCGCGCCATGGTGTGAATTTTGTCCTGGTTGTCTTCAATCAGCTTACGCGCCAAAGAGTATTGCTGATCAATAATCCGGCGCACTTCCGCATCCACCTTCTGCATGGTTTGCTCACTCATGGTGGTGGTTTTGGTGACCGAACGTCCTAAAAACACTTCCCCTTCATTTTCGGCGTAAACCATGGGACCCAGCGCATCTGTCATGCCATAGCGCGTCACCATGTCACGGGCAATATGGGTGGCACGCTCGAAGTCGTTACTGGCGCCGGTGGTCATTTGCTTCATGAACACTTCTTCCGCAATTCGACCGCCAAACAGCATGCTGATCTGGTTCAGCATGTACTCGCTGTCGTAAGAGTAGCGGTCTTGCGCCGGCAAGCTCATCGTGACCCCCAACGCACGGCCACGCGGAATAATAGTTACCTTGTGCACCGGATCGCACTTGGGCAGGATTTTGCCGATAAGGGCGTGACCCGATTCATGGTAGGCAGTATTGCGACGTTCCTCTTCGGGCATGACCATGCTCTTACGCTCAGGTCCCATAAGGATCTTGTCCTTTGCCTTCTCGAAATCCTGCATTTCGACCACCCGCGCACTGCGGCGGGCAGCCATCAGGGCGGCTTCGTTGCACAGATTGGCCAAATCCGCACCTGACATTCCCGGTGTACCACGGGCAATTACGCTCGGGCTTACGTCCTGGCCCAAGGGAACTTTACGCATGTGCACGTTCAAGATTTGCTCGCGACCACGAATATCAGGCAGCGTGACGTACACCTGTCGGTCAAAGCGTCCGGGTCGTAACAAGGCGGCATCGAGAATGTCGGGGCGGTTCGTCGCCGCAACCACAATCACACCGACGTTGGTCTCAAAACCATCCATCTCGACTAGCATCTGATTAAGCGTTTGCTCGCGCTCGTCGTTGCCGCCGCCCAGACCCGCACCACGCTGGCGACCTACCGCATCAATTTCGTCGATAAAGATGATGCAGGGAGCGTTTTTCTTGGCGTTCTCGAACATGTCCCGCACCCGGGAAGCACCCACACCCACAAACATTTCAACGAAGTCCGACCCAGAAATGCTAAAAAAAGGCACCTTCGCTTCGCCAGCGATCGACTTCGCGAGCAGGGTTTTACCCGTTCCGGGCGGTCCCACGAGCAGTAATCCGCGCGGGATGCGGCCGCCCAGCTTTTGAAATTTGCTGGGGTCTTTGAGGAAGTCCACGACTTCCTTGACCTCTTCCTTGGCCTCATCGCACCCTGCGACATCGGCAAAAGTGACGGTGTTGGTGTTTTCGTCAAGCAAACGTGCCTTGCTCTTGCCAAAACTGAAGGCACCACCCTTGCCCCCGCCCTGCATCTGGCGCATGAAGTAGACCCAGACACCGATGAGCAGTAGCATCGGACCCCAACTCACGAGCAGGGTCATGAGCAACGAGCCCTCTTCGCGTGGTTTGACGTCAAACTTGACGCCGTTGGCGATCAGATCGCCAACCAGGCCACGGTCAAGGTAGGTTGCCGTCGTGCGCACCCTGCGGTCATCGGTTGTTACCGCCAGAATTTCGGTGCCACCAGGGCCCTCCTGAATGATGGCACTGCGAATATTCTTGTTGCGAACTTCCTCCAGGAAATCGGAGTAGCCCAGCATATTGGCACCGGCAGGCCCACGCGTATCAAATTGCTTAAACACCGTAAACAGCACCAAGCCAATCACCAACCACACTGCAATTTTCGAAAACCACTGATTATTCAAGCGAAGCTCCAAGAGGGGCGCATTAAAAAAATATTCTGCCTATATGCGAACTATTTTAAGTGTTTCAAGCCGTTCCACACGGGTTCACCCCATTCAAGCTCTGATGCGATGTGGATTTATCCCGCAAACTGTTCATTTCAGACCCATGCCAACCAGAAAAGTCTCCGCCGAGCGATCCCGCGATGCCTTGGGCTTGTAGGGCTTAACGGTCTGGAAGGCGCGCTTGAAATGCTGAACGACTGCATCATAACTGCCGCCATGAAACACCTTGGACACCAGGCTGCCGTGCGGCTTCATGTGGCTTTGGGCAAATTCAATCGCCAACTCCACCAGATTTTCAACCCGCGCAGCATCGGCCGATGCAATCCCGGACAAGTTGGGCGCCATGTCGGAAACCACCAGGTCCACCGGCAGACCGCCCAGCGCGTGCGCCAATTGCGCCAGCACTTCTGCATCGCGAAAATCCCCCTGGATAAACTCGACCCCTTCAATCGGCTCCATGTGAAGTAAATCCAGCGCGATGATCGTGCCGGAAAGAGCGCCCACCGCGGCGCCGCCAGGGGACAGACGCCGACGCACATATTGACTCCAGGCACCGGGCGTGCAGCCCAGATCAACGACCCGGAGTCCTGGTCTGATCAGGCCAAAGGTCTCGTCGATTTCCTTGAGCTTGTACGCAGCGCGAGCGCGGTAGCCCTCGCGCTGCGCCAGCTTCACGTAGGGGTCGTTAATATGGTCATGCAGCCAGGCCTTGTTGACCTTTTTGCCTTTATTCGGAGTTTTCATTCCAAAGGATAATAACGGCATGCCCCAAATCCAACTGACACCTGCCCAGCGCAAGCAATACCGCGCCGATGCCCACCACCTGAGTCCCGTGGTCATGATCGGCAACGACGGCCTGACCGATGCCGTTAAAAAAGAAATCGATGCGGCGCTGAGCGCACATGGGCTGATCAAGGTCCGCGTGTTTTCTGACGACCGTGTGGCGCGTGAAGCCATGCTGCAAACCCTGGCGGACGAGCTCCACGCTGCCCCGATTCAACACATCGGTAAGCTATTGGTGCTATGGCGGCCCAAGCTGGAAAAAGCCCGCACGGTGGACGAAGACCGCATGCCCGCCCCGCGTGATTTCAAGGTATTGAAGTACAGCAAGCGTGCCGGTCAGCGGCCCGAAGTCAAGACCCTGAGGGTATTGGGCAACCAGCGCTTGACGGCCGGCGGCAACGTCAAGCGCGCCAAACCCAAGCCACCCGTCAGTCTTAAAAAGCGTAGCCAGGCCTGATCTTCGGACGGACACCAAAAAGCAGATTTCAAGCCTCCATGGCCAAAATTCTCCTTCTCTATGCCACGACCGATGGCCAAACTTTGCGTATTTGCCAACGCCTGCAACAGGTCGCCGAGTCGCAGGGCAACGAGGTCACGCTGTTGCCCCTGCAAGACTGGAAGAGCGTCGATCTGGCCCCTTTTGACAAAATCGTGCTTGGTGCCAGCATTCGCTACGGCAAGCATTCGCCGTTGCTGCATGATTTTGTACAGCAGCGCCGCGCGGTGCTTGAGCACAAACCCAGCGCTTTTTTTTCTGTCAATGTTGTGGCCCGAAAGCCCGAGAAAAACCAGCCAAACACTAACCCTTATGTGCTGAAGTTCCTCAAGAGGACACGCTGGCAACCTCAACAGTTGGCGGTGTTTGCCGGCAAAATCGAATACCCCAAACTCGGCGTGCTGGATCGGCAAATGATTCGTTTCATCATGTGGGTGACCAAAGGCCCGACCGACCCGACCGGGACCTTTGAATTCACCGACTGGGCCCGGGTCGACGCCTTCGGCAAAGAAATTTCAGACATGGGTGGCTAAGAAATGCACCTAAACAGGGATTTTAATTTAGTTTTTGGCGCGAGACTTGCTTGCCGTGTTGTTGGTACCATTCATGCTGGATTGCAGCAGGCGCTATACGCCGCTGCAGCCTGACACCTTAGATAAAGCAAGCACCTATGTCCATTCACGCCGCGCTCAACCACGTCACCCACTACCGATATGACCGCCTGGTCGCCCTCGGACCCCAGGTCGTGCGCCTACGCCCCGCGCCGCACTGCCGTAGCAAAATTATTTCTTATTCGCTCAAGGTAGTGCCCACTGAAGGCCACTTCATGAACTGGCAGCAGGACCCGTTTGCCAACTACCAGGCGCGCCTGGTGTTTCCGAACAAAACCCGGGAATTCAAGGTGACCGTCGATCTGGTGGTTGAAATGGCGGTCTACAACCCATTTGACTTCTTCCTTGAACCGGACGCCGAAGAGTTTCCGTTTCAATACGCCCCGATGCTGCAGGAAGAACTGTTGCCCTACCTCATGGCGGGTGAACGTACCCCGCTGGTCAACGACTATCTTGCCAAGATTAATTACACGAAGCGGCGCACCATCGACTTTTTGGTCGACCTGAACCAGATGCTACACCAGGACATCAAGTACCTGATCCGCATGGAACCCGGCGTGCAAACCCCTGAGCAAACCCTGAGTTTGGGTTCGGGTTCGTGCCGCGACTCGGGTTGGCTGCTGGTGCAGTTACTGCGCCATTGCGGCCTGGCGGCGCGCTTTGTGTCGGGCTACCTGATACAGCTCAAGTCGGATGTCAAAGCTCTGGACGGTCCCAGTGGCACCGAGGTCGACTTTACCGACCTGCATGCTTGGTGCGAGGTCTACTTGCCTGGCGCCGGCTGGATCGGACTTGATGCCACCTCGGGCCTGCTGGCCGGCGAGGGCCACATCCCGCTCGCTTGCACGCCCCAACCCTCGGGAGCCGCACCCATCGAGGGCGGGGTCGACAAGAGCGAAGTCGAATTCGAGCA
Source organism: Rhodoferax sp. (assembly GCA_021738345.1). GTDB lineage: Bacteria > Pseudomonadota > Gammaproteobacteria > Burkholderiales > Burkholderiaceae_C > Allorhodoferax. Next base: position 22,856 of record JAIPCE010000050.1, read on the forward strand.
CCACATGCAAGTGACCCGCATCTACGAGTCCCCGCGCGTCACCAAACCCTATACAGAAGAGCAATGGGACCGGGTCATGGCCCTGGGTAGTGCCGTTGACGAAGAACTGGTGGCGGGCGATGTGCGCCTGACCATGGGTGGAGAGCCCACCTTTGTCGCAGTCAGCGACCGCGACGCCGCCGAGTGGAACACCGATGCGCTGGGCCCCACCAAGCGGGGGTACGCCACTGCACTGGTACACAAGCTGCGCCAGGAATATGGCCAGGGTGGTTTCTTGCATTACGGCCAGGGCAAGTGGTACCCCGGTGAACAACTCCCGCGTTGGGCGCTCAACATTTATTGGCGTGCCGACAAACAGCCCGTGTGGGCCGACCCCGCACTCTTTACCGACGAGCGCGATCCTACCCACTACACCAGCGCCGATGCGCAGCGCTTCAGCCATGCCCTGGCGCGGCGACTCGGCCTCACCGACCAGTACATTCTGCCAGCCTATGAGGATGCCTGGTACTACCTGTGGCGCGAGCGCCGCTTGCCGGTCAACGTGGACCCCTTCAACTCGCGCCTGGAAGACGAAATGGAGCGTGCGCGACTGCGGCGCGTGTTTGAGCAAAAACTCGATACCGCTGTCGGCTATGTCTTGCCGATCAAGGCCACCGAACATGCGAGTACCTACGCACCAAAATGGACCACCGGCCCCTGGTTTTTGCGTGACGAGCGTATGTACCTGATGCCTGGTGACTCACCGATGGGATTGCGCCTGCCACTGGACTCCCTGCCCTGGGTCAGCCAAGCAGACTTCCCCTACCTGATTGAAACCGATCCCAGCGTTGCGCAGAGTGCGCTACCGAGCCACGACACGCTATCGGGTCGTTACCAGCCCACAGGTATCGCTCTTGGATTGGCAGCAGCAGCGTCGGCAGAGTCGCCAACCCGTGCAAACACACAACCCGGCACGCGCGCTGAAGTACCCTATCTCAAGCCCTTAGCAAGTGCTCAGGAAGCGGCAAGAAAATTTCAGAATACCCTGAACGGAAAGCCAGACGCGTCTGCCTCCGGCCAACAAGGCCCCTCGAATACCCTGGCTGATTTGGCAGCGCGGCGTGCAGCCCAGGCCGAGCCAGAAGACTTTGTGCGCGCCCCGCAGCCACAGGAATCGGCGCATTGGGTCACCCGCACCGCCCTGTGCGTGGAAGTTCGTGACCCCCGGCGCGCCAGCGGCCCCAAAGCCGAAGCGGTGGGTGAAAAATCCGGCGTTTTGTATGTGTTTATGCCGCCGCTGGAAAAACTGGAAAATTACCTCGACCTGCTCGCAGCGATTGAGGCCACCGCCAAAGAGCAGGCCATGAAGCTGGTGCTGGAAGGCTACCCGCCGCCGCGCGACCCACGCCTCAAGCTGCTGCAAGTCACCCCCGATCCTGGGGTCATT
>JAIPCE010000051.1 GCA_021738345.1 Rhodoferax sp.
GTCCGTGCCCCGCTGCCGGCCAACCCACCACGCAAACCGCCCGCCAACCCGCCAGACAACCCATCAGACGAACCACGCGCCAAACCTCCAGGCAAGCCAACAGAAGACCCAACACCCTCCAACGCAGCCTGCACCACCCGCCGGTTAAACGTCTGGCGCAAACTATTGGTCGTAATCAAGCCAAAACGTAGCGCCTGTCCAGTAGCCACCAAGCCCGCAGCATGCGCCCACCAATACATGACAAAGTCAGCACTCTCGGGCACATCGGCCCACACCTGGCGCAAGGCTTCGACATAGCCATCGCCCAGGGCAGCACGCATGGTGCTGGCACCAATAAACGGCGGATTGCCCACCAAAAAGTCGGCATCAGGCCACACGGCCTTGCGGGCATTCAAGTATTTCCACTGCACCACTTGCGCAGCGTCGTCGGGCACCTGCGCACCGGTCACCGGGTGCACTTTGAAGCTCAGGCCATCCCAGCGCGTGAGCAACTGGCCCTCTGCACCGTACGCGGGAGCTTGATCGTCCCAGGCCAGCACGGCGTCGCGGCACTCGATGTTGCCGTAGTCGTGCACCACAGGCTCAGCCACAGCGGCATTGCCTTGGGTGCGAATGTGCCACTGCAGGAAGCCAATCCACAGTACCAGTTCGGCCAGCGCGGCGGCACGCTCGTTAAGTTCAATGCCGCGCAACTGCTGCAAAGTGACGGTCTCACCCTCAAAACCCAGGCTGTCCTGAAACCCGGCTCCGGCGGTGCCCAGGGCTTCGAGCTGGTTCAGCACTTCGCCCTCCAGACGCTTTAAATGCTCCAGCGTGACATACAGAAAGTTGGCACTGCCGCAAGCAGGATCCAGCACCACCACAGTACACAGCCGGTGGTGAAACTTTTTGACCTCGGCTCGGGCCTCCTGCATTTTGGCGGTGTGGGGCTTGCCATCGAGCAGCGCGGCCTCGTGCGCCAGCACCAGGGCTGCGGCTTGCACGTCGGCCCACTCAGATCGCAGAGGCTCTATCACGGTGGGCAGCACCAGACGCTCGACATAGGCGCGCGGCGTAAAGTGCGCGCCCATGCTGTGGCGCTCGATGGGGTCGAGCGCGCGCTCGAGCAGGGTGCCAAAAATGGCGGGTTCCACTTCGCGCCAGTTGGTGCGTGCCGCCAGAATCAGCAGATCAATCTGAGCCGTGGTCAGCAGCAGGCTGTAGCCATCGGAGGTGCTGTTTTTGAACAGTTTGCCGTTAAAGCGCAACAGCTTCTTGGCCAACGCAACGCTGAAACCGCCAGTGTCCATGTCGGCCCACAGGCTGCGCAGCATGATTTGCAGCGTAGACGGGTCGGCGCGGTGGGTTTGTAGCAGGCCCAAAAAACTGCCTTTGGGCAACAGCTCGACGTCTTCGGCAAACATACTGAACAGGCAGCGGGTGAGATAAGCCGCCACGATGTCAGGTGCTGCTGCGGTTTCTAGCGACGTGGCCAGTTGGGCTAGCAGGGCGGCCACTTCGCGCGTGACCTGGGCACTGATGAGCGCCGGGTTCAGGCTGCTGGGGTCAGTCCAGATTTTGTGCAGGCGCGCCCGTATTTCGGGACGGATCAACTCGGCCAACTTGATGCGGTGGCTGCGGGGGTCGGGAAACGGGGTGTAGGTGGCTCCGCTTTGGCTGAACTCGGCGTAAACCTCAATCACGGTGCCCACATCGACCACCAGCACAAACGGAGGACGGCCCTCGGCGGCAGGCAGAGCGCGGGCATAGCCTTCGCCCTGGGCGCGAGCGCGCATCAGGCTGTCGTCAAAGCCCCGGGTGTGGGCGCCGGCCCTGAGCTTTTTGGCCTCCAGCACAAAATGGCCGCGCTTATAGCAGTCCACCCGACCCGCACTGTTCGACCCATCGCCATGGCTGAAGGTGACCGGGCGCTCAAACATATAGTCCTGCTCGGGCGTGGCGTGCGGGCGCTCCACGCCCAGCAGGGAGCACAGGTCAATGACAAAACTTTGCGCCGTTGCGAGTTCACTGGCGGTGGTGCCGGACCAGCGCTGGATGAAGGCAAGGGCGGCGGTTTCAGCGGCATCTATCATCGTGTTGGTGTCTCCCGTTTGGGAGATGATAGTTGATGCGACGGTTGGCTAGCGTTGGCGTGATGTGTTAGCCAAAGCGGCCTGCGGTGGAGTGCCCGCGTCGACAAAAGTGGCCGATGAAACCCCAAAGCGCTCAGCTAGCGTGCGGATTTGGCGAATATTCAGTTCATGCTTGCCCATCAGGATTTCAGACACCACACCTTGACTGCCGATGTCGCCGAGATCCTTTTGCTTTAAGCCATGTTGTTGCATCAGAAACTTAAGTGCCTGAACACCGCTGGCCTCTGGTGTAGTTACAAACGTAGTAGACTGAACTCATGGAATTTGAGTGGGATGGCGATAAAGCATTGGTCAATCAACGCAAGCATGGCATTTGCTTTGAGGATGCAGCTCAAGTGTTTCTTGATGACCACCGCATCGAAACTTTCGATGGTCGTGAAGTCTACGGTGAAGATCGATGGAAAACTGTAGGAAGGGTCGGAGTCGCTTTATTGGCCGTTGTTTACACGGTTCGAAACAAAGATAGTGAGACCATTCGTTTAATCTCTGCAAGGAAGGCCGATGCTTATGAACGGACGCAATACAGTGAAGTACAAACTTGATGCAAAAAATTCCCCCCATATGACTGATGAACAGCAACGGCGCTTGGAAGCGATTGCGGACATGCCCGACGCGTCCATTGATTACAGTGACATTCCGCGCCAAACCGCGCCAGTGCAATGGATTCGACCCGGCAAGATGCTGCCCGTTGAGAACAAGCGGCAAATCACGCTGCGAGTTGATGCGGACGTGCTGAGTTTTTTCAAAGGCACGGGCAAACGCTACCAGAGCCGCATCAATGCGGCGCTACGTGAATACGTCAATGCGCATCAAACGGATCCCAATTTGAGCAAGCAATGAGGCATTCGGCGCAGTTTTACAACCCCATCTCTTCTGAGTAAACGCATCGTGTTGGTCGACGGACTGCTCAACCCGCTTGATGATTCGATTCGACATCGGTTGCAGGGCAGAAAAGACGATCCTGATCAAAAAGCTGGACGAGGAGTTTTTTGATTGAATGAGTTGATTTCTCCCAGCCTGGCCCCGGCGCTTGTGCAGGGGCTGGTATTGAGCTTTGGGCTGATTGTGGCCATTGGTGCGCAAAACGCCTTTGTGTTGCGACAGGGGCTGCGGCGAGAGCATGTGGGTGGTGTCGTAGTGTTTTGCGCGCTGGCAGATGCGGTGCTGATTGCGGCGGGGGTTTTTGGAATGGCACAGGCTCTTGCTGGCCGATTCGGACTACTACACCGTACTGTTGTCCGAACTGTTGCAGCAATGCAGCCTGACGATCGGAAAAGTCTTTCAGGACTTATGGGCCGTGACCGTGACTTTCTGCAATGCCAGCGCATGGGATGCCGCACTCTGTTGAGCAACGGCACGCTGTGCTACATTGTCAAAGCCAGCCAGCATGGTTCCGTGAACGATGGCAGTCATGGCGATAGCGACGGTGATGGCGGCGAAACGGATGGTATAGGAAGCTGTCATTTTGATCTCCAATTGCAGGCCACAGCGGCCGGTTGAAGAGAATGTAGTTGGGCCGGACTACCAATGCACTGCCCTTGTGATGAACTGCGGTCTGGTGCGAGGAAGGGTCGAAATTGCACGACGAACCGAATATGAAAACACAAATAGATCACCTGGTAGTCGTGGCCAACTCACTTGAACAGGGTGTGCAGTGGTGCGAGGCAAAGATGGGCGTTACACCCGGTCCAGGCGGTGAACATGAAAGATTCGGGACCCACAACCGATTGTTCAAGATCGCCACGCAGGCGTATCCGTTTGCCTATCTGGAGATCATTGCCATTCATCCTGGGGCGAAACCCTCTGGCGCAGGTGCGCGTTGGTTCGACATCGACGACCCAGCACTGCGAGCAGCAGTCGCCATTGAACCCAGACTTGTTCACTTTGTCGCCAATACAAGCGACATTCAGGCGGCAAGGCTGGCATTGCTTGCTATTGGAATTGACCGTGGACCGGTGGTGACGGCAAGTCGCCACTCCCGCAGGGGATTGCTGCAGTGGCAAATCACTGTGCGCAATGACGGTCAAAGACTCTTCAACGGCACCGTTCCCACACTGATTCAATGGGGCAAGCACGATGACCAAGACCCCATGCGACTGCACCCGAGAAACAGCTTGCCACGTTCGGGGGTGAGCTTGAGCGGTATATCCATCACGCACCCCTCGGCAGACAAGCTGCAAACGGCTTATGAGGCGCTGGGGCTGACCGACATTGCCGTCGGTTTGGGTCCAGCCAACATCACCGCAACTCTGCGCACGCCAAAGGGCAGCATTGAACTTCAGAGTCTGGGGACCTAGGACTCAAGCAGCAGTGCAATGCAAACAATTCAGCAACCCAGGTCGACCACCCTCCCCATGCAAGGCTAAACCCATGATTACCGTTCATCACCTGGAGCAGTCTCGCTCACAGCGCGTCCTTTGGCTTCTTGAAGAACTCAAACTGCCCTACAAGATCATTGTTTACCGGCGTGACAAGAAGACTCGACTGGCCCCGGCTGAACTCAAGGCCATCCATCCGCTAGGCAAGGCGCCCGTCATCACCGATGGCAAAACCGTCGTCGCCGAGTCTGGAGCGATCCTCGAGTACATCGCCGAGAAGTACGGCGCCGAACTTGGCGGCGAACTCGCTGATCTTGAGCCTGCGCGAGGGAGCAAGGAACATCGGCAGTGTCGATTCTGGATGCACTATGCCGAGGGTTCACTGATGAACTGGCTTGTGATGAAACTGGTGTTCATGACCATACCTACCCAACCCATGCCCTTCTTTGTCAAGCCAATAGCAAGGAAAATCTGCAACACTGTATTGGTCAGGCTGATCGACCCTAACGTGAATACGGCCATGGAGTTCATGGAAGATCATCTGGCCAAGCACAAGTGGTTTGCCGGGGATCACCTCACACTGGCGGATTTTCAAATGAGTTTTGCGCTCGAGGCCGCTCTATCACGTGTCAAAAATGTGGACCGGTACACCCACATGATGGCCTATAGACAGCGCATCAATGACCGTCCCGCTTATCAGCGTGCGATCGCCAAAGGTGGGCCGGTCGTCATGTAACGTTAGACATGACAGCGCAAGTTCAAACTTCAACGTCCGCTTCTTTTATCACTTTCGGCACAACCTGAACTGGTACACCATTGGGATTTTTGCGCTGATCTCCGACGTTACCGTGACCGTGACCATAGCCAGGCCGGTCAAATGGGCAAACACCTTCTCGGCGATTCTGCTGGTGTAACGGCCTAGCCGTGTTGCGTCAAGATTGACTGAGCCATGAAACGTCTTGGCTTCACGGGTTTAGTCGGTGGCACCCGCAGGCGCTTGAGCTTCTTTTTGATGGTGCTGTGTTACAGCCGGCGCATGTACCTGGAGTTCAGCGCCACGCAGACTTCTGAGTTCTTTCTGGCTTGTCACGAGCGCGCCTTTACCGCCTTTGGTGGGGTGCCAAAGCGCCTGATCATCGATAACCTGAAGTCAGCGGTGCTCAAGCGCTTGGCCGGGGTAGCCCCGGTAATTGAAAAAAGGTAAGCACTCCCTGACGTCATTCTTGCGACGCCGGGAATACAGGTATTTGCACGCAGGCACTGAATACCCGCCTACGCGGGAATGACGGATGAGAGGGGTGACATCATGCCGTGTTAGGGGGGTGAGTGCGAGTAAATCTAAATCTGGAGGTCGTAGTCCACCGTCAGTGGTGCGTGGTCGCTGAAACGTCGGTCTTTGTAGATGGTGGTGGAGCGCGCGAGTCGCGCCAGAGCGGGGGTCGCTATCTGGTAATCGAGGCGCCATCCGACGTTGTTGGCATAGGCCTGGCCCCGGTTGCTCCACCAGGTGTAGCAGGTGTCGGTGGTGTCGGGATGCAGCGCGCGGTAGACATCGACCAGCCCGCCTTCGGACAGCAGCTTGGTCATCCAGGCGCGCTCCTCTGGTAAAAAACCGCTGTTTTTCTGGTTGCTTTTCCAGTTTTTGAGGTCTGCATTCTGGTGCGCAATGTTGACATCGCCCATAAGGATGAACTCGCGCTCGGCCCTGAGTGCCATGAGTTTGGGGTACAGGGCGGCCAAAAAACGGAACTTTACGGCCTGGCGCTCTTCACCCGAAGAGCCGCTCGGGAAATAACAACTAATAAGGCTTAGCTTACGCCCCGGTCGGTCAAAGCGGGACTCTACCCAGCGTCCCTCGGTATCGAACTCCGGGTGGTCGAGTCCAATGATTACCTCTGAAGGCGCGTGCCGGCTGTAAAGCCCGACACCCGAGTAGCCTTTTTTTTGCGCATAGTGAAAGTGTCCGGCCAGCTCCGTGGTGGTGCAAAAAACTCCAGCGACTTGGTCTGCATGCGCCTTGATTTCCTGCACCCCCAGCACCGCTGGTTTGCATTGCTCGACCCACTCAAAAAAACCCTTGCTGGCGGCAGAACGTACACCGTTCAAATTGGCAGTAACGATACGTAGCATGAAACCTCGTTTGCGTTGGAGTGGCAAGGGATGCGGAAACGCCAAATATCCCATGTCTGACGGCTTTGGCGGGCGCATTGCGTCGTCAAAAATGGAGAACACAAATGGGAAGACCGCACATTGTTCCACGTTAGGGCGCGTTCATGAAGGCCAAAAACCGTTAGCCGCCACACCTTGCCTGCACTTCAATTTGAATATCGTACTCGTATTTCGATCAGTATAAGTCGACGATGCTGATGCCCACCATGAGTTTTTGGTAACTTGAGCTTGAAGTCAGCGCCGGATTCAATAACAATGTGGTTTTACGCATTTACTCAAATCACCATGGCGGATACCACACCAGAACCTACCCAGCGCCTGAATGTTGACCTGCCCAAGTCACAGTATTTCGCGCTCAAATCGTATGCACTCCACAATGAGACGACGGTGTCGCAACTGGTGCGTGATTCGCTTCGCGGCATTGTGGAGTACGACATCTGGTTCAAAGCCAGGGTGCACGCGGCTCAGGTGGATCCACGGCCTGCCATTGACCCACAAAAGTGGGATGTCATCCGCGCTGAAAAACTGGCGCAACGCAAGGCCCTGGCTGACAAAGCATGAAGCTGCTGCGCAAGCCGCAGTACTGGGAAAGCCTGCAAGCAATCGAAGACTACATTGCCCAAGACAACCCCCGCGCCGCCATCGATCTTTGGCTGAGCATTGACGACCAAGTCAGCCGACTGATCGATCCGAACTTTCCCCGCCGACCTGGCCGAGTGGCAGGCACGCTCGAGCTGGTGGTGCATCCAAATTACATAGTGATTTTGGAGCAAACGCTGGATACCGTAACAGTGCTTGAAGTGCTGCATGCGGCGATGAAGTATCCGTAAAGTTAGCGAATCGGTTGCAGCGCAAGGCGGGTGCATCAGGCTTTCGGGAAATACTGCTCACCCGGCAGCCCTTGGTAATCCACATCCTGGGTCCAAAAAGTGGCCTCAAACTCGCGCGCTTGGGCATACTTGGCTTTTGCGGTCACACCCTGCGACTTCGCGCAGGGCGACGGGGACGGATATTCGATGATGGTCGTACATTTCACATGAATGATCCGCGTGCAGCCTAACGATTGAGGTTTGATTGTGCAACCCACTACATTGCCTTGAACAAATGAACGTAGGCGCGGCTCACTGGCAGTTCGCGTGCATAGCCCTTGATCCGCAGAAAGAGCCGACTGCTCTCGTCGCGACGTGTTCCGGCAAGGTGATTGAGGTTGACCAGTGTCGACCGGTGCACCTGCCAGAACTGGTTCGGGTCGAGCTGCTCCGCCAGGTCAATAATCGGCGTGCGTAGCAAATGCTCGCCGTTGGCAGTTTGGACCACCGTGTATTTGTCGTCTGCCAGGAAGAAAAGCACGTCTTCGACTGCGATTTGGTGCGTGATGTCCCCCTGGGCTGCACGCACATAGCGGAGTCGGGGCGCTGAGACCGACGCACTTCTCAGCAGACTTTTCAATGCCTGGGCCATTGCGGCGTCGGTTTCTCCTTGCGGGCTTGCTGAACCAACAGCCAAGGCGCTCTTCACACGGTCGAGAGCCAACTGCAGCCGCTCAGTCTTGAGGGGTTTAAGCAGGTAGTCCAGGGCGGCGTGGTCAAAGGCCTGCACCGCATAGGCATCAAATGCGGTCACAAACACCACCCGGGTGGAGCCCTCAATGCCTTGGGCCACTTCCAGCCCGGTCAGCCCTGGCATTTGAATATCCAGAAACGCAAGGTCTGGCTGCAATTCGGCGATCTTTGCAGCCGCCTCGATTCCATTCCGGGCGACATGGACCACCTCGAGTTTGGGCCACAGCTTGTGGAGCTGGTCTTTCAGGTAGTGCGCAAGGTGTGGTTCGTCATCCGCGATCAGGGCTGTCGTCATGGCAGGTTCTCCAAGGGTAGCGAGAGCGTAACGCAAGTGCCCTGCGGCGTGCTTTCCAGCGTGATGCGGGCGTTGTCACGGTAGCGGGTTTGCAATCGGGCTCGGATATTGTCTAGTGCCAACCCGCTGCCCACCGGGCCTGAGCGCTTCGTTGCAGCGCTACCCATTCCATCGTCTACTACCTTGATGGTCAGATTGGAGCCGTGAATGCTTGCAACAATGCGAACCGTTCCGCCTTCCACTTTGGGCTCCAGACCATGGCGGATGGCGTTTTCGACCAGCGGCTGTAACAACAAGGGGGGCAGCAACGCGGCTCCGGCGGGGTTCGACACCTCGATGTGGTAGCGCAGACGTTCTTCCATGCGAATTTGCATCAACAGAAGATAGCTTTTCACCATCTCCAACTCGGCGGCAAGTGTGCATTGGGTGGTACGCAACTGCCCCAGACTGGAGCGAAGATAGTCGGTAAAGGCCTCTAACATGGCCTTGGCGCGCGGTGGGTCGTAGTCCATCAAGCTCTGCACGTTGGCCAGGGTATTGAACAGAAAGTGGGGCTCTATCTGGGCTTGCAACAAGCGCAGCTGTGATTCGGTGGCCTGCAAATGCAGCGCCTGCCGTTTGGCAACCGAGCGCCAATAGACCCAATTGAGCAGCGTGATGAGGGCGGTGATCACCAGGAAGTTGCCGATGGCACGCGGCTGCGCCGTGAAAGTGGTCCAGGCATCGACCTGGAACAGGAGCGAAATCATCCCCAGCCCCAGTAAACCCCCCAGCAATGCACCACTGATCCCGATGCCACTGAACAACGCACCCACCCGCCAATCACGCCAAGCGGTAATTCGCTGCAAAGTAGCGTCGGAAAGAATCAACTCAAGGCTGCGGTACATCCCATGTATCGTGAAAGTGATGCAAAGGCAGATCACCCCGTTGACCGCCAAGTTGTTGCGCCACCAGACCCAGCGTCCCAGGTTACCTGAGAACAAGCCGGCAACTGTCACCACGGCCACGGCAATTGCCAGACCCAGCCCGGTGGTAATGAGCAGACGCGCCCAGGCCGGCTCGGGGCGATTTTTTTTCAAGACCCAAAAGTTGTGCCAGGCGGTCTGCAGGGAAGTCGATGTGTTCATGGTCGCAAGTGTAGGCAGCACGTGCCTCCGGCACGGGGCGCATTGCGACGAATCGACAGCATCGCCGACGGTTGGCAAGACTGCAAGAGTTGCTAGGGTGCTCGGTGATTGAGAGTCCACAAATACAATCAGGCAAGGCCGACCGATCACTGTGGCTAAGAACCAAGGAATACACCATGTCAAACCAAGACCCGCTGGCGCTGGACTTTGTGCAATTCGCCGTCGACTGCGGCGTACTGCGCTTTGGTGAGTTCAAGACCAAAGCGGGTCGGCTGAGCCCGTACTTTTTTAATGCTGGCCTGTTTGATGACGGTGCCAAGCTGGGACGGCTGGCCGAGTTTTATGCGCAGCGCCTGCTTGACAGCGGCATCGAGTTCGATATGCTTTTTGGGCCGGCCTACAAGGGAATTCCGCTTTGCGCCGCGGTGGTGGTGGAGCTGGCGCGGCGCGGGCGCAATGTGCCGTTTGCCTATAACCGCAAGGAAGCCAAGGACCATGGCGAGGGCGGCACGCTGGTGGGTGCTCCGCTGCAAGGCCGGGTGCTGATCATTGATGACGTAATGTCGGCCGGTACCGCCACCCGGGAGTCGATTGCGATCATTGCTGCAGCCGGTGCGACACCCCGCGGCGTCTTGATAGCACTGGATCGCCAGGAAATGGCGACCGAAAACGGGCAAGACCTACCCTATAGTGCGGTGCAATATGTGCAGCGGCAATTGGGGCTACAAGTATCTGCAATCGCAAAACTCAAGGATTTGATGCAGTATCTGGCCGCACGCAGTGCGGATGCGAACGGTTTGGAGCACCAGCGGGTGCTGGCCTACCGGCAGCGCTATGGCGTAGAGGAGACTTGATTCATGACCCTCCCTCGGTGGATGGTGCGGTTTGCAGTCGGTGGGCTGCTGGCGATCTCAGGTGGCATCAGCCTGGCGCAGGCTCCGGCCCCGGTGGGTGGGGTCTTTACCTGCATTGATGCCCAGGGTCGCAAGCAGACCGCCGACCGTCCCATACCCGAATGTAACGACCGCGAGCAGCAGGTTCTCAATCCCAGCGGCACGGTCAAGGCGAAAATCGGCCCGAGCCTGACGGCGCGAGAAAAGGCCGAGCTCGAACTCAAGGAAAAGCGCGAAACCGAGGAGCGCGCCGTACTGGCCGAAGCGCGCAGGCGCGACCGTGCCCTGCTGAACCGTTATCCCAGCCGCGCGGTGCACGACAAGGAGCGCGCCGAGGCGCTGGCGCAAATTGATGTGGTGATCAAAGCCGCCAACAACCGGTCCAAGGAACTTGCCGCACAGCGCAAGTCGATTGAAGAGGAGATGGAGTTTTACAAAAAAGACCCGAGCAAGGCGCCCGCCTATGTGCGCCGCCAACTCGAAGAAAACACCCACAGCCAGACCGTGCAAAAGCAATTCCTGATTGACCAGGAGACCGAAATTCGCCGCGTGAATGTGCGGTTTGACGACGAACTGGTGCGCCTGCGGCAGTTGTGGACTGCCCCAGAGCCCAGGCCCTCACGCTGACAGTCCTAGATTCCTCGGTTTGACGCGACCGAGTGGGCTGCTGGCGGCGCGTCTGGGTAGGCGCAACGACGCTGTAGGCTAATGCCTGCAAGGAGGAGCAACGACCCCAGGCGCGTTGCCAGCGGCTCAATCGGGTGCGTAGCGCTGTCACCCAAATGGTGATGTACATCAAAGCCAAAAAAGTGTGTGGTTATAAGAACTAAGTTGCAAAAGTAAGCGGTTAACTGAGGAATCTAGGACAACTTGCTGCGCAGCAGGTCATTGACCTGTTGCGGATTGGCCTTGCCCTTGCTGGCTTTCATGATCTGCCCCACCAGCGCATTGAAGGCTTTGTCCTTGCCGGCGCGGAACTCTTCGACGTTTTTGGCATTGGCTGCCAGCACCGTGTCAACGATGGCTTCCAGCGCGCCCGTGTCATTCATCTGGCGCAGGCCTTTGGCCTCAATCAGCGCATCGATGTCGGTGCCCTCACCGGCCCACACCGCATCAAACACCTGGCGCGCGGCATTGTTGGACAGGGTGTTGTCGGCAATGCGGGCGATCAGGGTGGCTAACTGGGGTGGCTGCACCGGCGCGGCCGCGATGCCAATGTCGCCCGCATTGAGGCGGCGTGACAACTCGCCCATGATCCAGTTGCTAGCCAACTTGGGCTGGGTGCAGGCCTGCGCGGTGGACTCAAAGTAGGCGGCCATGGCCTTGCTTTGGGTGAGGGTGGTGGCGTCGTATTCTGGCAGCCCGTAGTCGCGGACAAAGCGCTCGGCCATGACGCGCGGCAGCTCGGCCATTTGCGCACGAATCTCCTGTACCCACTCCGGCGCAATACACAGCGGCGGCAGATCGGGGTCGGGGAAATAGCGGTAGTCGGCGGCGTCTTCCTTGGTGCGCATGGCACGGGTCTCGCCGGAGTCAGGGTTGAACAGCACGGTGGCCTGCTGGATGCTGCGGCCGTCTTCGATTTCTTCGATTTGCCAGCGCACCTCGTAGTCGATGGCCTGTTGCATGAACTTGAAGCTGTTGAGGTTCTTGATTTCGCGCCGCGTGCCCAGCGGGTCGCCCGGCTTGCGCACCGACACATTGGCATCGCAGCGAAAGCTGCCCTCTTGCATGTTGCCGTCGCAAATGCCGATCCAGGTGACGATTTTGTGCAGTTCCCGGGCGTAGGCAACTGCCTCGGTGCTGGAGCGCATGTCGGGCTCGGTGACGATTTCGAGCAAGGGCGTGCCAGCGCGGTTGAGGTCGATGCCGGTCTGGCCAACAAAGTCCTCATGCAAGGACTTGCCGGCATCTTCTTCAAGATGGGCGCGCACCAGGCGAACCGATTTTTTCTCGGCGACGCCTTTGACCTCGGGCATGAAGAATTCGATGGAGCCGCCTTGTACCACCGGTATTTCAAACTGGCTGATCTGGTAGCCCTTGGGCAGGTCCGGGTAGAAGTAGTTCTTGCGGGCAAAAATGCTTATGGGCGCAATGTGCGCGCCAATCGCCAGCCCAAACGCAATAGCACGCTCGACGGCCCCCTTGTTCATGACCGGCAAAGTGCCCGGCAGTGCCAGGTCCACAGCGCAGGCCTGGGTATTGGGCTCGGCACCAAACGCGGTGGACGCGCGGGAAAATATTTTGGACTGGGTGGAGAGCTGGGCGTGGGTCTCAAACCCGATCACCACCTCATAGCCCATGACCAGGGGGGAGCTTGATGTTTCGTGTGCCATGTTCAAAATCCTGCCGGTTTGGCCAGATGGAAGTCGGTGAGCTGCTGAAAACGGTGCGCGGCATTGAGCAGCCGCGCTTCCTGCAAGTAGTTGCCAATCAGTTGCATGCCCACCGGCAGGCCCTGGTCGGCCTCAGTCTGGGCAAAGCCCACCGGCAGGCTCAAGCCGGGCAGCCCGGCCAGCGAGGCCGGCAGGGTGAAGATGTCGGCCAGGTAGTTGGCCACCGGGTCGTCAGACTTCTCGCCAATTTTCCAGGCCACCGTGGGCGCAACCGGTCCGGCGATCAGGTCGCATTCCTCGAATGCGCTCTGGAAATCATCGGCGATCATGCGGCGGATTTTTTGCGCCTGCAGGTAGTAGGCATCGTAGTAGCCATGCGACAGCACATAGGTGCCAATCATGATGCGGCGCTTGACCTCGTCACCAAAGCCCTCTGCGCGGGTCGTTTTGTACATGTCAGTCAAATCGGTGTAATTTTTCGCCCGATGGCCAAACTTCACTCCGTCAAACCGGCTCAGGTTGCTGGAAGCCTCGGCGGGGGCAATGATGTAATACACCGGAATCGACAGCTCGGTGCGGGGCAAGCTGATCGGGACCAGTCTGGCACCAAGTTGTTCGTAGTGTTTGAGTGCCGCGTCGATGGCCATGCGCACATCGGCCGACAGGCCCTCGCCAAAAAACTCTTGGGGGATGCCAATGCGCAAGCCTGCCAGCGATTGCTCTAGCTGCAGTGAAAAATCTTCTTTTGGTTGGTCCAGCGAGGTCGAGTCCCGGTCCAGGTCGGGCCCGCACATGGCCGACAGCAGCAGGGCGCAATCCTGGGCCGAGCGCGCCATGGGGCCGGCCTGGTCCAGGCTGGAGGCAAACGCCACCATGCCGTAGCGCGATGCCCGCCCATAGGTGGGTTTGATGCCGGTCACGCCGCAAAACGCGGCGGGCTGGCGGATCGAGCCCCCGGTGTCGGTGCCGGTGGTTGCGGGGGCCAGCCTGGCCGCTACCGCTGCAGCGCTGGCACCTGAGGAGCCACCAGGGATACGATCTAATTTCCAGGGGTTGCGCACGGCTTCGGGTTGGCTGCTTCCGACCGGTGCGATAGCCGAGTTTTCGTTGCTGGAGCCCATGGCAAACTCATCGCAATTGAGTTTGCCCAGCGTTACCATCCCTTGGGCCGCCAGTTGAGATACTACGGTGGCGTCAAACGGCGAACGATAGCCCTGCAGCATGCGCGAGCCCGCGGTGGTGACAAAGTCTTTGGTGACAAAGATATCCTTATGGGCGATCGGAATGCCATCGAGCGGCAGGGCGCTGCCGTTGGCAATGCGGGCATCGGCTGCTCGCGCCTGTGCCAGCGTGGTGTCTTCATCCAGCGCAACAAAGCACCCCAGCTCGGCGTGGCTGCGGCTGCGGGCCAGAAAGTGCGATGCAACTTCGACTGCGGAGACCTGCTTTTGGCGCAGGGCCTGCGCCAGCGACACCACGCTGAGGTCGTGCAGTTCATGGGACGGGGTTGGGGTGGCTGTCATGGTGTGCGGGGCCTTTATTCAATGACCTTGGGTACCAAAAACAGCCCGCGCTCAACGGCCGGGGCAATGCGCTGGTTGGCTTCGCGCTGATTGGGCTCGCTAACCAGGTCCTCGCGCAGGCGCAGTGCAATCTCGGCGCGTGCCGCTGTCGGGTGCGCAAGCGGCATGACACCAGTGGTGTCGACCGCGCGCATTTTTTCCACAATTTCAAAGAAGTCGTTCATCTGGATCAGTATGCGGTCGCTCTCGGCTGGCGCCAAGGCCAGTCGCGCGAGATTGGCGATACGCGCGATATCGGAAGATGTCAGTGACATGGTGTGCTTAAGGTTGGATTCGAAGGTAGATCAGAGCCGATGGAGGTGACCTGCGGGCGCTGCCTACGGCCTATCGGTTATTATCCTGCCTTTGGCGTGAAACCGACAAACGCTATTAGCGTGACGCCAAACAAACGATTTTGAAACGATAAAACTGTGGCGATAGGGTGCCGAAGCGCCCCTATGCCCGAGAGGATGTGTAATGTTTGGAGCTTTCCGTCGGTATTTCTCCACCGACCTGGCCATTGACCTGGGTACGGCCAATACTTTAATTTATGTGCGCGACAAGGGCATTGTGCTGGACGAGCCGTCAGTGGTGGCGATTCGGCACGAGGGTGGCCCCCAGGGCAAGAAGACGATTCAAGCCGTAGGCAAGGAAGCCAAGGCGATGCTGGGCAAGGTGCCCGGCAATATTGAAGCAATTCGGCCCATGAAAGACGGCGTCATTGCCGACTTTACGGTGACCGAGCAAATGCTCAAGCAATTTATCAAGATGGTGCACCCGCGCGGCGTGTTCAAGCCCAGCCCGCGCATCATTATTTGTGTGCCCTGTGGCTCAACCCAGGTCGAGCGCCGGGCCATCCGGGAGTCAGCACTTGGTGCCGGCGCCAGTGACGTGTACCTGATCGAAGAACCCATGGCTGCGGCCATTGGTGCCGGCCTGCCGGTCAGCGAGGCCAGCGGCTCCATGGTGGTGGATATTGGTGGCGGCACCACGGAAGTGGGTGTCATTTCCCTGGGCGGCATGGTCTACAAGGGCAGCGTGCGGGTCGGGGGTGACAAGTTCGATGAAGCCATCATCAACTATATTCGGCGCAATTACGGCATGCTGATTGGTGAGCCCACCGCTGAGTCCATCAAGAAGCAGATCGGCTCCGCTTTTCCGGGCTCGGAAGTCAAGGAAATGGAAGTCCGGGGCCGCAACCTCTCCGAGGGCGTGCCGCGCAGTTTCACCATTTCGTCCAACGAAATTCTGGAAGCGCTGACCGACCCCCTGAACAATATTGTCTCGGCGGTCAAGAACGCGCTTGAGCAAACGCCCCCCGAATTGGGCGCCGACATTGCCGACCGCGGCATGATGCTGACCGGCGGTGGCGCGCTGTTGCGGGATCTGGACCGTCTGCTGGCCGAAGAAACCGGTTTGCCGGTGTTGGTGGCGGAAGACCCGCTCACCTGTGTGGTGCGGGGCTGTGGCATGGCGTTGGAGCAGATGGAGCGCCTGGGCTCCATTTTTACCAGCGAATAGTCGTCGGGTACGGCGATGCCTCTTGGTACGCTGGACAGAGATCCTCCTCCCTTTTTCCGTCAGGGGCCCTCGGCACTGTCCAAGCTGGCGGTGTGTAGTGCCTTGGCCTTGTGCCTGATGGTGGCCGATGCGCGCTTCAAGGTTATGCAGCCGCTGCGCGTGGCCTTGGCCGCAGTGCTGTACCCGGCCCAGTGGCTGGCGATGCGTCCGGTGCTATGGACGCAGGGGATTGCCCAGTATTTTTCATCGCTTTCGTCGGCCCAGGCGGCGCAGATCGATGCCCAGTTAAAGCGCAGCATCTTGTCACAGCGGGCCAACCAGGTCGAACATTTGTCGCTGGAAAACGAGCGTTTGCGAAAATTGCTGGGCTTGCGTGGACGCTTGCAAGCACCGGGCGTTGCGGCGCAAGTGATTTATGACGCTGCGGACCCCTACACCCGCAAGGTCGTCATCGACAAAGGCTTGGCTGACCGGGTCGCGTTGGGCTCCCCTGTGCTGGATGAATTCGGAGTGCTGGGCCAGGTGACACGCGTCTATCCCATGGTCAGCGAAGTGACCCTGATCACCGACCGCGACCAGGCCATTCCGGTGCTCAATACCCGCACCGGCGCGCGTGGCGTCGCCTTTGGTGACATCTCGACCCATGCCGATGCACTGGAATTGCGCTATATGGCGGCTAACTCGGATGTGGTGGCTGGTGATTTGCTGACGACCAGCGGTGTGGATGGGGTCTACCCGCCCGGACTTACCGTAGCACGGGTTGAAAAGATCGAACGGCGGGTCGATGCGGTGTTTGCACGCATTTATTGCGTCCCCCTGGCGATGGTGTCAGGTGCCGCGCATGTGGTCGTGCTGGAGCCCCTGGGTGCGCAAATTCCGCCCCGACCTGAGCCAGTGGCACCCGTGGCAGTTGGCAGTAGGGGGGCTGCAAAGTGATCAGACGCAGGCATCGACCATGATCATGCGTCCCGGTCAGCAATTGCTGCTGCCTGCAAATCCTTTGTTTATCTGGGGTAGTCTGATCACCGCCATGTTGCTCAACATGGTGGAAAACATAGGCTTGTGGGGTCGGGCCGCCTGGATGCCGGACCTGCTTGCGGTGGTATTGGTATTTTGGACCGTGCACCAACCGCTGCGCGTAGGTATTGGTGCAGCGTTTGTCTTCGGGATGTTGATGGATGTGCACCAGGGTGCCTTGTTGGGCCAGCACGCGCTGGCCTACACTGTGTTGAGTTTCTTTGCGATTACCATCCATCGCCGCTTGCTGTGGTTTTCGGTGCCCTCGCAGGCGGCACAGGTGTTGCCACTGTTTGCTGCAGCCCACGCGATCGAGCTGCTTTTGCGCCTGCTCGGTGGGAGTCATTTTCCCGGTTGGTTGATCTTGCTTGCGCCACTGGTAGAGGCCGTGTTATGGCCGGTCGCAAGCGTCATTCTTCTGGTGCCACAACGCCGCGCCCCTGATCCCGACGCAAATCGACCCTTATGACCGAGTTGCGAAATGTCGAGGTGGACCTGGGGCGGTTTCGGGCACGCGTGTTTGTTGTCACTCTGTTGGTGGTGTTGTGCTTTGGGCTACTGGTCATTCGCCTGGCTTATCTGCAGATCGTGCGCCATGAGGATTTGCGCGCTCAGGCGGAAAGTAATCGCACCTCGATAGTCCCGATTGTTCCCAACCGAGGACTGATTTTGGACCGCAATGGCATCGTGCTGGCAAGCAACTATTCGGCCTACACACTGGAAATAACGCCCTCCAAAACGCGCGGGCTGGAGCAGACGATTGAAGAATTGTCCAGCGTGCTGGACATCACCCCGCGGGATCGGCGGCGCTTTAAAAAACTCATGGATGAGTCCAAGAGCTTTGAATCACTGCCCATTCGCACGCGCCTGACCGATACCGAGGTGGCGCGGTTTGCCGCGCACCGGTTCCGCTTTCCGGGCGTGGAAATCAAGGCACGCCTGTTTCGAAACTACCCGTATGGCGAGCTTGCCAGCCACGTGATTGGCTATATCGGGCGCATCAACCAGACTGAAAAAGCAAAAATCGAGGACGACGACAACCAGGCCAACTACCGTGGCACGGAGTACATCGGAAAGCTCGGCGTCGAGCAGAGTTTCGAGAGCGAGCTGCATGGTATTACCGGTGTCGAGCGAGTCGAGACCTCCGCAGGCGGGCGCGCGGTGCGCAAGCTGGCCAGCAACCCTTCCACTCCTGGCAACGTGGTGATGTTGTCGATCGACATCAAACTGCAAAAGCTCATAGAGGACATGTATGGGCAGCGCCGGGGAGCGCTGGTGGCACTTGACCCAAAAACCGGCGAGGTGCTGGCCTTTGTCAGCAAGCCGACTTTTGACTCCAACCTGTTCGTGGAAGGCATCGACCAGGAAAACTGGCAGATGCTCAACGAGTCCATCGACAAACCCCTGCTCAATCGGGCCTTGCGCGGCACCTATCCGCCGGGCTCCACCTACAAGCCCTTCATGGCCATGGCAGCCTTGCAAACCAGTACCCGCTCGGCCACCACGCTGATCAATGATCCCGGCTTTTACATGTTTGGTGGACACCGTTTTGGCAGCCCGGAGAATGAGCGCGGCGGCATCATGGATATGCGCCGTGCGATTGTGGAGTCGAGCAACGCCTATTTTTATTCGCTGGCCAACGAGTTAGGCGTCGATACCATGCATGATTTCATGAAGCCCATGGGTTTTGGACAGATCACCGGCATTGATATCGGTGGCGAGTTGCGCGGCGTCTTACCCAGTCAGGCCTGGAAGCGCAATTACTACAAAAAGCCGGAACAGAAAAAATGGTATCCCGGCGAAACCATCTCGTTGGGCATTGGGCAGGGTTACAACAGTTTCACCATGCTGCAACTGGCGCAGGCGACAGCGATTTTGGCCAATGGCGGCGTCAAACACAAGCCACAGCTAGTGATTGCGACGCAGGATTCGACCACCCACACGCGCACGCCCATACCGCCTGAGCCGCCTGAAGATCTGGGTTTCAAGCCGGCCCACGTGGAGACCATCCGCCGCGCCATGGTCGGTGTCACGCAAGAGGGCACTTCGACCCGGGTATTTGCCGGGGCGGGCTATCTCAGTGGCGGCAAAACCGGCACCGCGCAAGCCGTGTCCATGGGGAGCCGCGAGAAATATGTGGCATCCAAGATGGAGGAGCACCAGCGCGACCATTCGCTCTACATCGCCTTCGCGCCGGCCGACGATCCGCGCATTGCGCTAGCCGTGATTGTAGAAAACGCCGGCTTTGGCTCGGCGTCAGCTGCACCGATTGCGCGGCGCGCTTTTGACTATTGGTTGCTCGGGCTCTACCCCAATGAAGAAGACCTCACCGCCGTCAGCAAAGGCATGGCCACCGCACCCATCGGCAAACCCCGCGCCGCCGCAGAGGTACCCTGGCCCCGCTGAAACGAGTGACTCAGGCCGCAGCCCATAGTCGCCGGGTGCGATGCAAAGTGATGTGGCAATTCGGTTTTGCCCCCTCGCCACAGCCGTGAGAGGGTTGGGGTGGGGGCTGGTACAGGTTCCAGATTTTTTTGAACCTACTTTTCTCAGTTGGACGCGCCCGATTGGGCTGCTGGCGGCGCGTCTGGGGTCGTTGCCAGCGGCTCAATCGGGTGCGTGGCGCTGTCACCCAAATAGTGATGTACTTCCAAGCCAAAAAAGTGAGTTTTCATAAAGACTTAGTTGCAAAAGTCAGCGGTCAACCGAGGAAAGTAGGTCGAATCGCACCCATAGTCGCCAGATTATTTGACAGCAAGGTGTTTGGCGACCAGTGCCGCCATTTGCGAGGCGGCCTCGGTACCACTGCGGTTCAGGCCTTCCACGACACCGAGCTGTTCCGGTGGCTGGCGGTTCTGACTGACTTTCCATTTGCCTACCCAACGTTGCACCGGGAACTCGATGCCGATGATGGCCTGCAGTAACTTTTCGATGTACTCCTTGGGTGCGTCCGAAACCTTCCAGGGATGGGCCTGACTTGTTTCCTGTTGGTCAGTCAGCCGACGCACAATTTCAAGGATGCGTTGGGGGTCCTCCACCGCCCGGGGGCTGCCATGGGCATGCACAGTGGCGTAGTTGTAGGTGGGCACATCCTTGCCGTGCAGGCGCTTGCTGGGATACCAGTTGGGCGAGACGTAAGCCTGCGGCCCGGTAAACACCGCCACCCCCGGCGCGCCGAGCGCCTGCCAGACCGGGTTGGCGCGCGCCACATGGCCGATCAGCGTGCCAAATTCCCCCCGGTCAAGGTCCAGAAAAAACGGAATGTGGTTGACCAAAAGCTCTCCCGCGCCAGGCTGTACCCAGACCGCCAGCGGAAAGTCGCGCACCAGCGCATGCAGGTCTTCGGTGTCGGTGACTTTAAAGTGTGCGGGAAGGTAAGTCATGGCAAGCAAGTCGGTCGGTGTGGCCGCAAGTGTAGAACATCCCGCGAATAGAGAGCACCAAGCCGAACAAGCCGGAATCACTGTGTCTTTCCTTGCTCCCTCCCTCTTTGAGGGAAGGCGCAAAATCCACTGTGTTGATTTGAAATCTTCTCCTGGTTGGCAAAGACTTTTTAGTGTCAGGGGTGCCGAAATAGCTGAGGTACCGTGTATGGTGGTGCCGCCAGAAACGGTACATTGGCTGTTTCCGCATGCCTACGCTTCCTTCTGTGGGTCAAAGTCCGCTCAGGACGAACCCAGCGCCGCGGATGCAGAACATAGAATAGTGGCACCGCACATTTGCTGCACGAGTTCTTTATTTATGGAATACCCGGGAAACCTGTTTGTTGTGGCCGCCCCAAGCGGGGCTGGTAAATCGAGTCTCGTGAAGGCGCTGATGGAACTCGACTCCCGGGTCCAGCCTTCGGTTTCGCACACTACGCGTGCGCCGCGGGGCCAGGAAAAGCACGGCCGAGAGTATTTTTTCGTCTCCCAGCAGGAGTTTGACGCCATGGTGGCCGCCGACGCTTTTGTCGAATGGGCGCATGTGCACAGCCAGCGTTATGGCACCTCCAAGAAAGCGATAGAAGAGCGCATGGCGCAGGGTGCCGACGTGGTGCTGGAAATTGATTACCAGGGTGCGTTGCAGATCAAAGGCATTTTTGCCAATGCCATCTGCATCTTCATTCTTCCGCCGAGCTGGGAAGAACTGCGCGCACGCCTGGAGCGCCGTGGCGAAGATCAGGCTGAAGTGATCGAAATGCGTCTGCGCAATGCCAAGGCCGAGGTTGCCTACGTGGACAAATTTGATTTCGTTATAATCAACGAGTTATTTGACCGTGCGCTTTTTGACCTTAAAGCCATTGTTCACTCCCAACGGCTCAAATACAGCGCGCAGCGCCGCGCGCGTGCCGAGACATTCAGAGCCTTGCTCATCCCCTAATCCTTTGGAGAACCCCATGGCCCGTATTACAGTTGAAGATTGCCTCGAAAAAATTCCTAACCGATTCCAGCTGGTACTGGCCGCCACCTACCGCGCCCGCATGCTCAACCAGGGGCACACCCCCAAGATCGAGAGCAAAAACAAGGCGGGCGTCACCGCATTGCGTGAAATCGCTGCAGGCAAGATCGGCATCGAAATGCTGAAAAAAGTACCCCTGTAAGGCGGTTCACCGCGATAAGAGCACCGCAAGCGGTGCTTTTTTTTTGCCCATTTTTCGATCAGTTCACCGTTTTTTTTCGAGGCGCGCTACATTTAGGCCATGGGTATTCCACCACCATTCGCAATCCACCCCAAAGATGCGCCTGCCCAAGGTGCCGCAGTGGCGCGTCCGGCGACGGCGGCCATGAATGCGGCTTCGGCGAGTTTTGCCGCTCTGACCGCCAAGCTCGACTACCTGGGTTCCACCGACATTGAACTGATACGGCTGGCCTACCGATTTGCCGATGCTGCGCACCTCGGCCAGTTGCGCAACAACGGCGAGCCTTACATCACCCACCCGATTGCAGTCGCGGCCCAATGTGCCGACTGGAAGCTTGATGCGCCGGCACTGATGGCGGCACTGTTGCACGACGCGATGGAAGACTGTGGTGTGACCAAGGCCGAGCTGATCCAGCGCTTTGGCTCATCGGTGGCCGACCTGGTCGACGGACTGACCAAGCTGGACAAATTGCACTTCAACACGCGCGAGGAAAGCCAGGCTGAGTCGTTTCGCAAGATGCTGCTGGCCATGGCGCGCGATGTACGTGTGATTTTGATCAAACTCGCAGACCGATCACACAATATGCGCACACTTTCGGACCTGCCGCGCGAAAAGTGGAACCGCATCGCCTCGGAAACCCTCGAAATCTATGCGCCTATCGCGCATCGGCTGGGCTTGAACCAGACCTACCGTGAGCTGCAGGATCTGTCATTCCGGCACCTCAAACCCTGGCGCTATGCGACGCTGGCCAAGGCAGTTGCCAAGTCACGTGGGCGCCGCCGGGACCTGCTGCAAAAAGTGCAAAAGGAGCTTGAGTCCGTGTTTGTCGCGGCCGACATGCCGGTACGTATTGCTGGCCGTGAAAAATCCTTGTTTTCCATCTACAAGAAGATGGTCTTCAAGCGACTCAGCTTTGCCCAGGTGACCGATATTTATGGTTTTCGGTTGATCGTGCCCAAGGTGATCGATTGCTATACCTCGCTGGGCATCATTCACCAGTTGTACAAGCCACTGCCAGGCAAATTCAAGGACCATATCGCGATTGCCAAGCTCAATGGCTACCAATCGCTGCACACGACGCTGGTCGGACCGTCGAGCATCAGCGTCGAATTTCAGGTGCGCACCGAGGCCATGCACGTGGTTGCCGAGTCCGGCGTTGCGGCGCATTGGCTCTACAAGGTGAGCAACCCGCAAGATGCGGCGGCCGAGCGTCTCGACACCAAGTGGCTGCAGTCCCTGCTCGACATTCAAAACGAAACCCGGGACGCCGCCGAGTTCTGGGACCACGTCAAGGTTGACCTGTTTCCCGATGCAGTCTATGTGTTTACTCCAAAGAGCCAGATTCTGGCCTTGCCACGGGGGGCCACGGTGGTCGATTTTGCCTATGCCATTCACAGCAACGTGGGCGACCATACCACCGCTGCCCGGGTCAACGGCGACGCGGTCCCGCTGCGCACGGAGCTTAAGAACGGCGACGTCATCCAGATCGAGACCGCCGCCATGTCCACGCCCAATCCCGCCTGGCTGACCTTTGTGCGCACCGGTCGTGCGCGCTCAAAAATCCGCCACCACCTCAAGACCCAGGCACACGCGGAATCGGAAGAGTTGGGCGGCAAACTGCTGGACCAGGCGCTGCGGGCAGAAGGCATCGAAGGTTTTTCCGATGGTGACCCTAGCTTCGACTCGACCTGGGCCAAACTGTTGCGCTTTACTGGCAACAAAACACGCCAGGAATTGCTGACGGACATCGGACTGGGTAAACGCATTGCGCATATTGTGGCCAAACGACTGGTGCAGTTCCTTGGCGAAATCGGCAAACGCCCCGATGCGGTGCTGTTGACACGCGAGCGCTTTACCTCGGGCGCCCATGCCACACAAGCCTCGATCACACTGGACGGCAGCGAAAGTGCTTCGGTGAAGTTTGCACTGTGTTGCAGGCCGATTCCAGGGGACCCGATCGTGGGCTATCTGGGGCGTGGCGAAGGCATGGCGGTCCACAGCCAGTCCTGCCCGGTGGCCAGGAAATTGCAACACAAGGATAATGAACGGTTCATTGACGTCGAATGGTCTGACGAACCGGTGCGCGCGTTCGAGACCAGCATTGTCGTCACGACCCGCAATGGCAAGGGTGTGCTCGCCAAAGTCGCCGAAGCCCTCGCGGTCGCCGAGGTCGACATTGTGCATATTGAAATGGGCCATGACGACAAGCACGAAATCACCGATTTGCGATTCGTGATCACGGTTCGCGACACAGCCCACCTGCAAACCGCCTTGCGCACACTCAAGGCGACGGCTCCCGTGCTCAACGTGGCGCGCACCTCGCATGCGGCACCGGATCAAGTCGACGAATTTCGCGGATAGTGGACTTCCAGCACTTCCAGCTCATCGACACGGTCCGGTAACACAAGCTTGAGCACGTCACCCTGACGTGCC
>JAIPCE010000052.1 GCA_021738345.1 Rhodoferax sp.
GTGCCACCGCCTCCAGCACGGTTACCGACGACGATACCCGCTTGGTGCTGACCGCGCCCACCGCAAGCTCCGAGGGCAACGGGTCTGGCACGGCAACGCCATTGACCTTCACCATCACCCGCGATGGCGATACCTCGGTCGCGGGCAGCGTCGACTGGCTGGTCGAACTGCCGGGCGGCAGCACGTCATCGGCCGCCAACGACTTTGTCGCGGGCCAGGATGCGCTCAGTCGCAACAACGGTCTGCCGTCTGGCAACGTGAGTTTTAGCGCCGGGCAGGCCAGCCAGACCCTCACCGTCAATATTGCCACCGACGGCAAGGTCGAACGTGATGAAACCTTCCGCGTGGTGCTGCAAAACGGTGGCTCGAATGTGGACGTGGCACCGGGCGTTGCCACGGCCACGGTTACCAATGACGATACCGGCTTCTCGGTCGAGGCGGTCGACACCAGCAAATCTGAGGGCCAGAGCGGGACCACCACCTACAGCTTCAGCGTCACCCGGGCTGGCGCAATCAGCCAAGCTGCCACGGTCGCTTGGGCGCTCACTGGCAGTGGGTCCAACCCGGTCAATGCGGCAGATTTTGGTGGTAGCTTGCCCTCGGGCACGGTCTCGTTTGCGGCCAACGAACTGAGTAAAACCCTGGAAATCAGCGTGGCTGGCGACACCAGTGTTGAATTTGACGAAGGCTTTACCGTCACCATCAGCAATGCGCGCCTGGCAGACACCAGCCTCCAGACCATTGTCGATGCCAGCGCCACCGGCCTGATTCGCAACGATGACCAGAGCTTTGTCGTGAGCGCCGCCAATGCATTGATCACCGAAGGCAATAGTGGCAATCGCACGGTTTTGTTCGACGTCACGCGCACGGGTGTGCTGGCTGGTGCGGTGAGCGTGGCCTATAGCGTGACCGGCGGTACCGGCACCGATGCGGCCGACTTGGCTAGCAGTCCCCTGCCTTCGGGCACGCTGAACTTTGCCGATGGTATCGCCCAGCAACAAATCAGCTTTGATGTGCGCGGCGATACCCTGGCCGAAGGCGATGAGGTCTATACCCTCAGCTTGAGCAACCCCTCGGCCGGCACGCTGGCTACGGCCTCGGGCACGGCAAGCATCGTCAATGACGACACCAACTTTGTCCTCGTTGCACCCAGCAACACCTCTGAGGGCACATCCGGCACCACGGCCGTGCAATTCACCGTCACCCGCACCGGGGTCACCACGGGCACCGGCAGCGTCAACTGGAAGCTGGTGGGCACCGCAGCCGGGCTGAGCACGGCCGACTTTGTCGGCAACCAGGACACGCTGTCCAACAACGGTGGCATGCCCAGCGGCACCGTCAGTTTTTTAGCCAACCAGACCAGCAAGACCATCACCCTCAATGTGCAGGGCGATACCGGCGTCGAGAACGACGAAACCCTGCAAATCCTCCTTTCCAGCCCGATAGGTGGTGTCATTGAGGGCACTGACGGCGACAAGAGCGCCTTGCTGCTGACCGATGACGACGCCTTTAGCCTGTCGCCGGCGGCAGAAAGCCGCGCCGAAGGCCATAGCGACAACACCATGAGCTACACCGTGCTGCGCACCGGGTCCTTGACCGGAGCGCGCAACCTGACCTGGACCGTAACCGGCGCCAATGGCTTTGCCACCGGCACCGACTTGGCCACCGGGCAGGCCGCCAGTGGGACTGTCAGTTTTGCCGAGGGCCAGACCTCCGCCACAATTAGCATCACGCTCAAGGGCGATACCGTGGTGGAGACGGATGAGACCATGACCATGACCCTGTCGGCAGCACCCGCCAACAGCACCATCACCACGGCTGCCACCTCCACCAACATCACCAATGACGATGCCAGTTTCGCCATTGCGCCGCTGGTGGCGAGTGCGGTCGAGGGCAATAGTGGGTATGTTGATCTGACCTACAAGGTCACGCGCAGTGGTTTCCTGAACCAGAGCAATACGGTCACCTGGTCCATGGATGCCACGGCCAACCCCAGCGTCAACAGCAGCGACTTCTATTTTTCCCAGCCCAGCGGCTACCGCGATGCCAGTAATTTGCCCTATGGCAGCCTGGTCTTTTACACCGGAGAAACCGAAAAGACCATCACCCTGCGCATGGCAGGCGACAGCAACTACGAGCCCAACGAGATTCCACGGGTTGCACTCAGCGTTCCTTCCACAGGCTCCATCGTCGGTACTGCAACGGCCGACGGTACGCTGACCAATGACGACGCAGAGTTCAACATCACGGCGAGTCCGGCGGCAAGTTTTTTTGAGGGGGATGGCGGAACGAGCGGGGTGGTGATGACCTACACCATTACGCGCACCGGTAACCTCAACCAGGCCAACACAGTGAACTGGTCCGTGGGCGGATCGGGGGCGAACTACGCGAACTACCTTGACTTTATCGATCCAACGACTTTAACTTTTTACAAATACTACAACATCTATGGATCGTACAGCGACAGCGGTGGTCGTTATGATCGTAAGACTCCCGACGGCACAGTGAGTTTCGCTGCAAACGAAAGCAGCAAGACCATCAGTTTTCGCATATCGGGTGACACCGGAGGTGGCAGCGTGGAACCCGATGAAGGGTTCACGCTCTCGCTCAATACGCCGAGCTCCGGAAGTTCGCTGGGTGCCAACATGCAGACCAGCCACACCATTCTGAACGACGATACACGCATGACCCTGAGCGTGGACGACTACAGCAAGGCAGAGTCGGTCACCGGAACTAATACCACCTACAACTACACGATTACCCGGTCGGGCTATCTGGGCCACAGCACCGGCTATTCCTGGAGCGTCGGTGGTGTTGGCAACACGGTGCTGGATTACACCCAAAGCAGCAGGGCCGAATATTCAGCAGGCACCGATGATTTTGCAAGTAACACATACCCCTCAGGCTCTGGGAGTTTTGCTGCCAACGACACCACCAAGACGTTCAGCATTACTGCGCTGGGTGATGACACGCCCGAAGACGACCAGTGGTTTTCCGCCAATTTGTCAGGCACCTCGGGCTCGGACGAAATCTATGTGATTTACGACAACCCGTCCTCTTACACGAATTCCACCCTTTTTGGACTGCAGTACGCCAACGATGTCCGGGACAGCGTGGCGGCCTCGGGCAGCTCGCTGTACACCTCGATTGAGCGCGACGAAGCGGTGTTTGAGCTCTACAGTCAGGAGGTGTACTCCGAGAGTCAGTATGCGTCGGGCATGTCCTCGCGTGCCGAGGGCGACACCGTCAGCGACGGCGGCAGCAACAGCAGCAACGACCTAGTCGAGCATATTTTCCGCATTGATCGCACCATTGCGCAGTCTGGTACCGCCTCGGTGGGTTGGTATGTGGAGGCCATTCCCCGGACCCAGGCCGAAATTGACAGCAACACGGTCCGCAACGACTACGCCAATGCCGCCGACTTCGCTGGCAATAGCAATCCGCTTAACTATTCGGTTGCGCTTGCCTCGGGCACAGTCAATTTTGCGGACGGGCAGCGCTATGGTTATATCAAGTTTTATTCCCAGGCCGACAACGTTGGTGAGCTTGACGAGTTCTACCGGGTCAATCTCACATCGGCATCAGCCGGTAGCAGTATCTCGACGGACAAATCCCAGGCCACGCCCATGTTGGCCAATGACGACACGCGCTTCACCTTTGCGGCGAGCACGGGTAACCTGACTGAAGGCAGCAGCGCAACCTACACAGTCACCCGCGTCGGAGACACACGCGGCTCCGATACTGTGGACTGGTCACTCGCCTTGTCCAACGAGGTGAGCAATGAGGGCAATACCAATAGTGCGACCTGGTACCGCCTGGATGCGTCCGACATTGAAACCCCGGTCACCAGCAGCGGTACCCCGAGCTTGAACGGGAGTACCTGGTCAGGCACGCTGACATTTGCCGATGGCGTGTCGACGCAGACCGTGGTCGTCAAGACCGTTGACGACAGTTACAGTGAAACCTGGCGTGAAGACTTTACCTTCAACTTCAGCAACCCGCAAAACCCGCACCTCAGCGAGACCCGCGACGACCAGGAAACCCCGACCACGATTGGTCAGACCCTCAGGTTTGACAAAACGGTCTACGACAACGACCCCGATCCACTGATTACCGTCAGCAGCAACCTCACCAGCGTCATTGAGGGCAGTTCAAGCACCAGCCACCAGGTGCCCTTTACCATCACGCGCACCGATCAGTCGGGCCGCGACGGCACTTTGCAATACAGCACTACCGTGGCACTGTCCTATTACTACAACGGGGGTGGGGTGGCCTACACCGCGTCGACCGTCACGTTTGGAGCAGGCGAGACAACCAAGCAGGTCACTGCCACCGTTAGCGGCAGCGATTATGTCGATACCTCATCGCGCTATGTGTCGGTAACCGCCCTTTCGGCTTCTTCTGCATTGGCACTGCAAGTGCCGTCAGATGGCTACGGTCCGGCGAATGTCGGATCGCCCAGCAGTGCATCAGTGCAGCTCACGGACGACGATATACAGCTCTGGGTCAATAGTTTCGGTGTTGTCAATCCGTTCGTCGCCTCACCGGCCACCATCAACGCCTACGAGGGAACACCCTTGACGTTTAATGTGGTCCGACGCGGCCTGAGCAGCACCCCTGTCACTGTTTCCTATACCCTGACGACCGGTACCGCTGGCTCAAGTGACGTCACCGGAGTCACGAGTGGCAGCTTCACGATTCCTTCCATGTCCCTGAGCTATGCCTTGACGCTGCCCCAGGAGTTGGTTGATGACACCACGGTCGAGGGTTTGGAAAATTTTGTGTTGACCCTGACCGCCCCGACCGATGTTTCTGGTACCACGGTGCGCTTTTTGGCCAAGTCTGACGACCTGTCCACCACGCCGACCAGCTCGCAGGCGTTTACCGTCAATCTGTACGACAACGACAACACGTATACGGTGAGCGCGCCGGGCAGCACGAACGAGTCGACACCTGGCTACTCATCGACGGCATTCAATTTTGGGGTCACTCGCACCAGCACGGGCTATAGCGGATCGACCAACCTATCCAACATCAAATGGAAGGTGGAGAGCGTTGGCGCCAACGGCGTCACGTCAGCGGACTTTTCTACCTCGGATGCCTTGGGCACCAACGGCGGTCTGCCTTCGGGTACATTGAACGGGATCTACAGCACCGGCACCATCACGGTCAACGTGCGTGGCGACAGTACCGTCGAGCCCGACGAACAATTCCGGGTCGTGCTGTTCGAAGAGACCCTGACGACGCCAACCCCAGACTTGGTCAAGAGCCTGAACGTTGCCAGCGGCAGTGCCACCATCGCCAACGACGATACCGGCATCAGTATTGCCGATGCCACGGTCACCGAGACCGATGCGGACCAGACCATCACCTTTACGGTCACGCGCAATGGCGTCCTAACCCGCACGTCAAGCGTCAACTGGATTGCGAGCGGTATTTCCGCAGCGTTCGACAGCGACTTTGCAGGAACCACCAGTGGCACACTGAGTTTTGCCAGTGGTGAGACCACTAAAACCATTACGCTGACCGTGAAGGGCGATGTAAGCCCCGAGGCGACCGAAACATTCACCGTCGGCCTGAGCACCCTGAACAACATTGAGGACCCAATCGACATATCGGCCATTGGCACCATCCGCAACGACGACAATTCATTTGCGGTCTCAGCCGGCACACCGAGTCTGGAGGGCAGCGCGCAAGTATTTACCGTCACACGGGTGCGCGACACGGTGCAAGACCAGACCATCACCTGGGCCGTCTCGCTGCCCACCGGTAGCACGGCCACGGCGGCCGATTTCAATAACAGTCTGCCAAGTGGCAGCGTGACCTTCGCGCCCGGCGAATTGTCCAAGACCTTTAACGTCACAGCCTTTGACGATACTGCCAACGAAACCGAGGAAACCTACAGCGTGGGCATAAGCCTGGGCACCGGTACTACTGGCGATGTCATCACCACCGCAACAGCCAGCGGCAGCTTGCGCGACAACGATGCGCTGTTTTCGATCACCGCCAATGCCGCTGCAAAACTCGAAGGCAATAGCGCCAGCACCGCCTTTACTTTTGCCGTCGACAGCATTTCGGGCACCGGCAGTGTCGAATGGCGCCTATCCTCCACCACGGCAACGGCCAGCGACTTCAGCACACCCGACAGTCTGGGCAACAACGGGGGCCTGCCCAGCGGCACCCTGGTGTTTAGCGGCACGGCCACACAAACCCTGACCATCGCCGTGGTGGGCGACACCACGGTGGAGCAAGACGAACCCTTCACCGTGACGCTGTCCAATCCCGCCGGCGGCCTGGTGGTGTCGCCCACCACGGCCAGCAGCACCATTACCACCGATGAGTCCTCGGTAGTCCTCAGTGCGCTCAACGCCGTGCGTGCTGAAGGCAACAGTGGCTCAACGCCCTTTACCTTCAAGGTCACACGCACCGGTGCCATCGGTGATGCGACCACCGTGGCCTATGCGGTCACCGGTTCGGGCACCAACCCTGCCAACGCGGCCGACTTTGGCAGCAGCCTGCCCTCGGGCTCGCTGAGTTTGCCGGCCAACCAGGCAGAAACCACGCTGACCATTAACGTCAACGGCGATCTGTTGGGCGAGGCAGACGAAGAATTTACCGTCACCCTGAGCAACCCCGCTGCGGGCTTGACGATTGCCGGCGCAACTGCCAGCGGTACCCTGCAGACCGACGATGTGGTGTTTGACGTGCAGGCACCCGCCACCCGTGCCGAGGGCAATGCGGGTGCCACCACCTTGTTTGACTTTGTCGTCACACGCAGTGGCAATC
The DNA here is from genome assembly GCA_021738345.1 of Rhodoferax sp. Lineage (GTDB taxonomy): Bacteria > Pseudomonadota > Gammaproteobacteria > Burkholderiales > Burkholderiaceae_C > Allorhodoferax. The sequence goes on from JAIPCE010000052.1 coordinate 6,787, forward strand.
TCACCGGTGCCCAAACCCTGAACTGGAGCGTCGCCGGTACCGGGGCCGACCCCACGGACAGCAGTGATTTTGACGCGGTGAGCGGCAGCGTGGAGTTTGCCGCCAATGACACCAGCAAGACCATCAGCGTGCCGGTCAAGGGCGATCTGCTGGGTGAGGCCCATGAGGGTTTCCGACTGAGTCTGACGGGTCCGAGTGGCGTGGTGTTTACGCATGCGTTTGCCGATGCCGTCATTACCGATGACGAGGCCTCCTTGCGCGTGGCTGCGACCGACAGCAACAAGCTCGAAGGCGCGTCCGGCACCACCACGCACACCTTTACCGTGACCCGCAGCGGCAATACCGCCGTGGCCACCAGCGTCGACTGGGCGGTGCAGGCCGGCAACGGCCTCGATGCCAGCGACTTTGCCGGCGGTGTGCTGCCCTCGGGCACGCTGCAATTCGCCAGCGAGGTCAATACCGCCACCATTTCGGTTCAGGTCGCGGGCGACACCGTGGTCGAGGCCAATGAAACGCTTAGCGTGAGCCTGTCCAACCCAGGTCCGGCGGCGGTCATCGTGGCGGGCAGCGCCAACGGCTCCATCGTCAGCGAAGACATGGCCTGGACCGTGACCGCCATTGATGCGGCTGAAGGCGACAGCACCATCAACACCAAATTCCGCATCGAGCGCAGCGGCGGCGTGCTGCCCACCAGCATCGACTGGAGCGTGAGCGCCTCGGGCACCGACGCGGCCTCGGCTAGCGACTTTTTTGGCGCGGTCTTTGCCAGTGGCAACCTGAGCTTTGCCCAGGGCGTGAGCAGCCAGGAAGTGAGCCTGGCGGTGGCCGGCGACTCGGTACGGGAAGGCGACGAGACCTACCTCGTCACCCTGACCGCACCCACCGACAGCCACACCCACTCGTACACGCGCCAGTCGCACACCGGCACCCTGCAAAACGATGACGATGTGATGTCGGTGGCGGCCCTGGCGGCTGAAAACGCGGAGAACGGTGCGAACCCAAGCTTTACCGTCACCCGCAGCGGCAGCCTGACAGGCACGTCAAGCGTGGGCTGGCAGATTAGCCATGGCAGCACGCTGGCAGACGACTTTACGGCCACCAGCGGCATCGTCAACTTTGCCGATGGTCAGTCCAGCGCCGTCTTGACGCTGTCGGTGGCGGGCGAGCGCACTGTGGAAACCGACGAAACCTTTTCCGTGCAGCTTACCCATCCCGGCTCGGGTAGCTCGCTGGACCCGGCGGCAAGCAGTGCAAGCGGAATTTTGCGCAATGATGACGTGGACCTCTCGGTTGCGGCCGGCACTGGGGTGGAAGGCGATGACGGCGCACCAGGGCAAGCCAGCTTCACGGTGACCCGCAGCGGTGACCTCAGTGGCAGCACCAGTGTCGACTGGCGGGTGCAGGCAGGCACCGCCCTGGCGGCCGATTTTGCCAATGCGGTGCTGCCAAGCGGCACCCTGAGCTTTGCCAGCGGCGAATCGAGCAAGAATATCCTCGTGGCGCTGGCCGGAGACGGCGTGCAGGAAAGCAACGAGACATTCACGCTGCAATTGTCCAATGCCAGCAGCCATGCCGACCTCGTGAGCACCACCGCCAACGGCAGCATTCAGGACGACGACGACACCCTGACCGTGGTGGCGCAGGCCGGCGAGCTTGGCGAAGGCGACAGTGGCAGCACCGCGTTTACCTACCGCATAGACCGCAGCGGATCGAGCATAGGCACCGCTTCGGTGACCTGGAACATCAGCGGCGCGGGTGCGCACGCCACCACAGCAGCCGATTTTGAGGCGAGCAGTGGCACGGTGACACTGGCCGACGGCGAGAGCAGCAAAACCTTTAGCGTGCAGGTCAAGGGCGAGCAGATTGGCGAGTACGACGAGGGCTTTGCGCTGGCACTGACGAATCCAAGCTTTGGCTCAGTGGCTGCGGCCACCACCGCCAGCGGGACGATTCGCAACGACGACCCGGTCTTGCTCTTGCGCGCTAGCCAGACCTCTGGCAGCGAGGGCGCAGATGGTGCCGAGACGCCATTCACCTTCACCGTGGTGCGCAGTGGCAACATCACTCTGCAAAGCAGTGTGCAATGGCAGGTTGTGCGCAGCGGGACGCGCCCGGTCAACGCCATGGACTTTGGCGGCGAGTTGCCGTCTGGCGAACTGGTGTTTGGGGCCGGCGTCAACCAGCAGCAACTGGTGGTCAATGTGCTGGGCGATGCGGTCGGTGAATTTGACAAGACTTTCTCGCTGGTGCTGTCCACTCCGGTGGATGCCACGATTCTGGAAGGCAGCATCGAGAACACCATCCGCGATGACGACACCGGCGTTTCCCTGGTGGCGGTCGATGCCGACAAGCTGGAGGGCAACACGGGGGTCAACACCAACTTCAGCTTCCGGGTCGAGCGCATGGGTGCCCTGGACGCTGCGACCATCCAGTGGCAAACCCAGGGCAGCGGCAGTTACCCGGTGAACGCCGACGACTTTGTGGGCGGTGCGTTCCCCTCTGGCACCATCAACTTTGCGCAAAACGAGGTCTCTCGCGACATCGTTTTGCAGGTGGCGGGTGACAATGCGCCAGGACAAAACCAGAGCTTCAAAGTGGTCTTGACTGGCAACTACCTCATCAATCGCGAGGTGAGCGCGACCATCCGCAACGATGACAGCCTGATCAGCGTCAGCGCGCAAACGCCCACGCTCGCCGAAGGCAATGCCGGCGAGTCAGCTTTCAGTTTTGTCGTGTCACGCACCGGCGCCACCGATCTGGCAGCGAGTGTCGATTGGCGTGTAGCAGGCAGTGGTGGCCACCAGGCCAATGCCGCCGATTTTGTCGGCAACGTGTTGCCCTCTGGCAGTGTGCAGTTCAATGCGGGCGAGGCCAGCAAGACCGTTACGGTGCGGGTGGCAGGCGATACCCTCACCGAGGTCGACGAAGCCTTCAGTGTGCAATTGGTCAACCCCGGCAGCGGTGTCAGCATCGACCAAAATACCGCCGCTGCATCTGCCACCATTCAGAGTGACGACCAGGGCGTGGTGCTGATCGGCCTGGATGTGGAGCGGAAAGAAGGCACTGCCGGCACGCAAACTGCCATGAACTACCAGGTATTCCGTTCGGGCAACATCAGCGCCGACATCACGCTCAACTATACGGTGAGTGGCAGGGTCGACAGCAACGACTTCGTCTCGCCACTTACCGGGTCGTTCACCATGGCGGCCGGGGTGAGCAGCCACTTGCTGTCGCTCAATGTACGCGGCGACGCGACACTGGAATCTGACGAGACCTTCCAGGTCGCGCTGTCGGGCGCGGGTATCAACTTCGACAGTGCGGCGGTGTCTGGCGTCATCAAGGCCGACGAAGAAGGTTTCTCGGTCGCCGCGCGCCAGACCACGGTCAGCGAAGGCACCGGTTCGGGTGCCCGGCAAGTCATCTTTGACATCACGGCCAGCGGCATCACCAGCGCCAGCACCGTCAATTGGTCATTGGTTTCGACCGGCCAAAACGCGGTCACGGCGGATGACTTTGTGAGCCAGACCTTGCCCTCCGGCTCGCACGTGTTCAACAGCAATGCAACGCAAACGGTCACGCTGGAGCTGACGCAGGATGCCAGTGTCGAGTTTGACGAAGCCATCACCCTGGGGCTTGACACCACCAGCGCCTTGCCCTTGTTGGTAGAGCGCGCGACCAGCACCCTGGCCAATGATGACCTGGTGGGGGCGGGCGACGACCGGGTGGAAGGCAACGCGGGGTCCGACACCCAGTTGTCAGGCCAGCAAGGCAACGACAGCCTGTTTGGCTATGGCAGCGGCGATGTGCTGGATGGCGGCGAAGGCAATGACGTTTTGCATGGCGGCAGCGGTGCCGACATATTGATAGGTGGCAGCGGCGCTGATCGGTTTGTCTTTCAGGCACCGGGCGAGGGCGTGGACATTCTCAAGGACTTCGAGCCCGGGGTGGATCAGATTGGCTATGCATCGGGTCAATTCGGCACGGTCGGTGCCACCCTAAGCAGTGTGGCGCAGGCGTTTGACACCAATGTGGCGACCACACTGGCGCAACTGGCCGCGCGTGCCGACGCCGAGGTGTACAAGGTCTCGTTTGCTGCGGGCAACTTTGCCTTCGCGACCGGCGCCCAGGGGCAACTCGACGAACTCGAGGCGACCATGACGCAGGGCAACCACACAGGTTCAGCATTCTTCCTGATCTCAGACGGTGCGACCTCGCGGTTGTACTTTGATGCAGACACCAATCTGGGGAGCGATGGCAGTGGCCTGGTGGCACTGGCCGAGCTGCCGACCATTAGCTCGGCGCACACCACGCCGGATTTGTTGGTACAGCATGCGTCCTGAACCCCGCAGCACACGCTCGCAGGCCTCCGTCCACCCAAGGTGCGGGGCCACTTCTGACCCCCGGCAGGGGTGCTACCCCATATGAAGGAGTTCTGGTACCGACTGACCGCCGTGAAGCGGCTGGCCTGGGAGGTCATGGCCCTGTCCCTGATCATCAATGTGCTGGGGCTGGCGTCGTCTTTATATTCGATACAGGTGCTCAATCGCTATCTGGCACTCGGCATCGACGGCACGCTGGTGACTTTGACGGTCGGCGCCCTGCTGGCCTTGCTGGCGGAAATGCTCGCGCGGTCCACGCGCTTGCAGATTGCGCAGTGGCTGTGCGTGCGTGCCGACCGGGTGACCGCCAATGCGGCCTTTGCGGCCATGGCGCGCAGCAGCTACCCGGCCATGGAATCCATGACCCAGCCGGCGCGCCGCGAGGCCCTGGGCGGTTTGGCCACCGTGCAACAGTCGTTTGGTGTGCAAAACCTGGTGACCTTGATTGACGGACCCTTTGCCCTGTTGTTTCTGGCTGTTTTGTTTTTCATGAGTCCGGCGATTGCCGCCCTGGTGTTGTTCTTTTTGCTGCTGGTGGCGGCGTTGACCGGCATCATCTACCTGTTGTCTGAAGAACCCAGTCGCGAGTATTTGCAGGCCACGGTGGCCTGGGGTAGCCAGCAGCTCACCCTGTCCGGTTGCATTGAGCTGGTGCGGTCTTTTCCGGTGGAACCCCTTTTGCGCGAGGCCTGGAAACAGCGCCTGTCGCAGGTATTTGGCGCCCGCATCCGGGTGCTGGCGCTGCAAAATGCCAGCGGCAATGTCGGTTATGTCGCTGCGGTGCTCATGAGCATTCTCATCTACGCCCTGGGCGCGCGCCAGATCATTGAAGGCTCGCTCGATGTCGGCATGCTGATTGGTATCAATATCCTGGCGGCACGCGCCCTGTCTGGCGCAACCCGGGTGCTGCAATTGGTCGATCCGGTGCGGCGTGGTGAGCGTTCCCTTGAAATGCTCGGGCTTTTCGCTCGCATACCCACCGAGCGCCAGGAGGGCATGGTATTGCCGGCGTGGTCGGGCCGCATCGCGTTTGAGGATGTTTCTTTTGCCTACCCGCGCCAGCCCGCACCGATTGTCGAGTCGCTGCGCCTGCAGGTGCCCGCGGGCGGTGTCTACGCGGTGACTGGACCCAACGGGGCTGGCAAGACCAGTTTTGCCCGTCTGCTGGTCGGTTTGCAGGAGCCCACGCGCGGACGCATCCTCATCGACGGCATGGATCAGCGCCAGGCACTGCTTAGCTGGTGGCGCACACAGTATGTGTATCTGCCACAAGAGCCCGCGTTTTTCGACGGCAGCCTGCGCGACAACCTCACGCTAGGCCATGGCGACCACAGCGACGAGGTCATCATGGCGCTGTGCCGCGAAGTGGGCATTGGCGCTTTTCTCGAAGCCAGCATTGAGGGCTTGTCGATGCCGGTGGCCCATGGCGGCGGCTCGATTCCGCTGGGTATCCGGCGCCGCCTGGCGCTGGTGCGTGCCTTGCTGGTGGATGGCCCACTGGTGGTGCTTGACGAACCCACCGAAGGCATCGATGTGGCGGGCTGCCACGCCATTGCAGGCGTGCTGAACCGTCTGGCACGCGAGAAGAAAACGATTTTTGTCATGACCAACGAAGCCTTCATCATCAAGGCCGCACAGGGCGTCATCGACCTGAGCGTCAAACCGGTTCCCCGGATTACGCTTGCGGTGCCAGAAGAAGCGGCGCAAACGGGGGGTGCGCATGTCTGATGGCTATACCGCTGGCGCGACAAAGCCCTTTGGGGTGGGCTTGGTAAGCCGCCTCGGTAACCTGATTCTGCCGGCCCATGATCTTGCGCACGAGGAGGGCATAGAGCACATCCGTGGCAGTCGCCTGCGCGGGCGTCTCATTGCGCTGTGCATGCTGTTGGTGCTGGTCTGGGCTGGCTTCTTTACGCTGGACGTGGCGAGCCTGTCCCTGGGCGAGGTGGTGTCGTCGTCGCAGACCAAGCAGGTGCAGCACCTGGAGGGTGGCATCGTGCGCAGCATTCTGGTGCGCGAGGGGCAGAGCGTCAAAATGGGGGACCCGCTGATCGAGTTGGAGCGCATTGCTTCGGAATCCGATATGGGCGAACTGGAGACCCAAATTGCCTACCTGCGCATCAAGAGCATCCGCCTTGAGGCCCAGATCGCCGGTCAAAGCACACCGCAGTTTCCGCCCGACCTGCTAAAGGCGTTTCCCAAGCAGGTGCAAAATGCGCGCGAATTGATGCAATCGCAGTCGGTCCGGGTCGGTGGCAACATTCAGGCACAGTCGAACAAAGTCACGCAGCGCAGCGCAGAGTTGTCCGAGCTTGCCGCGCGCAAGCAATTTACCCAAAGCAAGCTCAACCTTCTGCGGGAGCAGCTCGCCATCAACGAAAAGCTCATGAAGGAAGGCCTGGCCAACCAGTATGAGCAGTTGAATCTGCTCAAGGAAGAACAGGCACTGGTGGGCGCGCTGGCCGAAGTCGAAGCCTCGATCCGGCGCGTCGTGGCCGCAGAATCGCAAGAATCGGCGTCGCTGCGCGCCATGTCGTCGGGTGAGCAAGGTAGCCTGCAAAGCGAGCTGGCCGATACCCGCAAACAGTTGTCGGAGTTGCAGGAGCGCTCTCTAAAGTTCTCGGATCGCCAGAAGCGCTTGCAAGTGCTGGCCCCGATCGACGGCACGGTACTGCGCCTGAACATTGTGACCGAAGGCGGTGTGGTGGCTCCGGGCGGCGTCCTGCTGAGCCTGGTTCCCAGCAACGACCCGCTGGTGATCGAGACCCAGTTGCCGGTGGGTGACATCGGACTGGTGAAGTCGGGCCAGAAGGTGCGCATCGAACTGGTGTCTGGTACGGCACGGGGTTTTCCACCGATCAGCGGCACCCTGGCTTACGTCAGCGCCGACCGCGTGCTTGAGCCCAACCGGGAGCCCTATTACCGGGCGCGTATTGTCCCGGCACAAGACCACTTTACCCGAGGTGAGCTGCGCTACCCCCTGGTGCCGGGCGTGCGTGTCAGTGCCTCCATCCTGATAGGCCATCGCAGCGTGCTCGACTTTCTGATCGACCCCTTGCGCGCCGGCGCAAGAAACGCACTGACCGAACCCTGAGCACGCCTAGTGCCCGTCGATTCATTCGCAAAGAGCGGGACGGCTTAGGCGACGGTTCTTCCGTCGAACAAATAGCCGGCACCATGCGCGGTGTGCAGCGGTAATTCCAGCCGGGTCTGGTCCAGCACTTTGTGGCGCAGACGTGACACCAGGGTATCGAGGCGGCGCTGGTCGTAATCGATGAATTCGACATCAAAGGCAAGGGCAATGGCACGCCGGTCAAAGGTCTTGTTGGCCTGGGATCCCAGCAGGCGCAAAAACAAGAATTCCTTTTCGGTCAGATCGACCGACAAGCCATTGGGGGCAAACAAGCGCCGTTGGGACAGCTTGAGCGACCAACTTGTGGTGATGATGCGCCGCTCCAACGATGCGATGATGGCGCTAAGTTCGTCAAACCGCACCGGTTTGGTCAGGTAGTGGTCTGCGCCCGCTTGGTAACCCGACAGCTTGTCTTCGGGTCGACTGCGTGCGGTCAGCAAAATCACAAATATCTGTTGCTTTTGCGCGCGCAGGGCCGTTGTCAGGGAAAATCCGTCACCATCGGGCAGACCGGCATCCATGATGGCGATGTCAAAACTCTGTTCTTCCATGGCAGCCCGAAACGACGCTGCGTCATAGGTACACTGCACCGTGTAGCCTCTAAATAAAAGGTACTCGGCCAACTCGTCGACAAACGCACGTTCATCATCAAGAAGGATCAGTCGACTCATGGTAGTCCTCTACAGCCGTGACAGCGCAACTTAGGGACGCCAATGCTAGCCAATTCGGGCGCGGCAAATCTGACCGTTTCTTACATTGCTGCAGCGGCGCCCAGGCGCTGCTATATTGGCCCTGCCAACCATGCGAACACTCCTCCTGCTCTTCTTCTTGCTGATCGTGCTTCCGGCACGCGCCGAGATCGCACCTTTGCTGCTGGAGGCGCCGCAGCATATGCTGATCGGCCATCTGGAGCGAGCGCTTGACAGGCAGCATGCGCTCACCATCGAGACGGTCACTGATGCGCCGTTCCAGAAGGTGGATGGCAACTTGAACCTTGGCTTCACGCGCACTGCGGTCTGGTTGCGCTTTACGGTGATGGCGCCGGACGATGCGCACGCCCCTTGGCTGCTGGAGGTGTCACCGTCCTGGCTAAGCCGGCTGAGCTTGTACACCCCAAAACCCGGCGGCGGTTTTGACCGGCAAGAATCCGGCAACTCCCTGGATAGCACCCAACGCGAAGTCTTGTACCGCAATGCGATTTTTCGCCTGAATCTGCAGGCGGGCCAAGCCCAGACCCTGTACCTGCGCATCGAGTCAGTCCAGTCGCTACGGGCACGACTTGTCATCTGGCAACCGCAGGCCTTTGCCAGCAAGGTGGCGCTCGACCAGTTTCAGTGGGGTGCCTACGCCGGCTTGGTATTGGCCTTGATACTTTCCATCGTTTCGTATTGGTGGATTACCCGCGAGCCGGAGTATCTGGTGCTGACGGTCTCCGCTTTCATGATGCTGCTGACACGCCTGTTGTCCGAAGGGGGGCTACAGCATTGGCTTTCGATCAGCGCTGCGCTGCGCGACCCGCTGGTGGGCTGTGCCCTGGTGCTGACCTCGGCGACCGGAACCCAGTTTGTAAACCGCTTTACCCGGCTCGCACTGTATTTTCCGCGCCTTGCGCCGGCTTTCACCGGGGGACTCTGGGCGATGGCGCTGCTGGCCTGCGTCTGCTTTTGGCTGGATTTGTATACCGAGACCATGCCGTTTGTTCAAATCGCCATCATCCTGTCGGTGCTGTTGCACAGTGCGCTGACGGTCTGGTTGGTCCGGCGTGGCCAGGCCCAGTCGCTCACGGTGCTGATGGCGCTTGGGGCCTTCTGGATCGTCATTCCCATTCGGATGGTGCAGTCGCTGGGCTGGTTTCCGATTGTTTTCAATGACAATCTGGTCTTGCATGGCAGCCAGATTGCCTATTTGTGCATCATGAACTATGCCGGCCACAAGCGCTATGCGGAAATGCGGCTGGAGAACGCCAACACCCAGACACTCCACGAAGCGGTGCTTCGCCTGGAGCAGGCCAATGCCCTCGAGCGCACCACCCACCAGGCGCACCGCCAATTTGTGGCTACCTTGTCCCATGAGCTGCGCAATCCGCTTGCGGTGATTGGTGCGGCGATACAAAATCTGGCACAACAGGCAGGCCAGGATTGGGACGAGAAAAATCGCAAACGGATCGACAAGATTCAGGATGCCGCCGACCGACTCACCCTTATCATCGACGAGTGCCTGACACCCGAGTACATTGATGTAGCGCCCATGGCCAACCAACGCAGACCGGTCCTGCTGTACGACCTGCTGCAAGATGCCGCAGAAGCGGCCGGCAAGTTGTCGGATAGCCACCAGGTTCACGTGGAGTGCGACGCCACGCTGCGCCTACGCTGCAACCCGGAGTTGATCAAATTGGCGCTGCGTACCCTGACCGACAATGCGGTGAAATACACCCCGCCCGGCAGCCATATCGAATTGCGGGGAAGCTCCGATGGGCAAGTGACCTTGATCCAAATACGTGACGATGGCCCAGGCATTGATTCGAGCGACTTACCGCATATTTTTGAGAAGTTTTACCGTGGTCAGACCGCCATGGTCCAGCCCGGCACCGGACTCGGTCTGGTACTCGCCAAACAGGTATTTGAGTCGCACGGCGGCACGCTGGACGTCGCGAACGGTCAAGACGGTGGGGTGATCTGCACGATCCGGCTACCCAAAGCCAGATAGCTGGAAGCCCTAAAATTCAGGGCAATGAAAAACTCGCTTTCCACCGACGACACGACCCGCATCGACGACACCCGCATCAGCGCAGTGCGCCCATTGATTACCCCGGCGCTGCTAGAAGAAAAGCTGCCCATACCCGCGGCGGCGCAGGCGCTGGTGGAGAGTAGCCGCACGGCAATCTCCCGGGTGCTGCACGGCCAGGACGACCGCCTGATTGTGGTGGTGGGACCATGCTCGATTCACGACCACGACCAGGCCCTGGAATATGCCGGCCTGCTCAAGGCCGAAGCAGACCGTTTGCACCATGACCTGCTGGTGGTGATGCGGGTCTACTTCGAGAAACCCCGCACCACCGTGGGCTGGAAGGGCTACATCAACGATCCGCATCTGGACGACAGTTTTGCCATTAACCAGGGGCTGGAAATGGCGCGCCGCCTGTTGCTTGATGTGCTGGCACTGGGCTTGCCGGTGGGCACCGAGTTTCTCGACTTGCTCAGTCCACAGTTCATCAGCGAGTTGGTGAGTTGGGGTGCCATTGGCGCGCGCACCACCGAGAGCCAGAGCCACCGGCAATTGGCCAGTGGCCTGTCGTGCCCGGTCGGCTTCAAGAATGGCACTGACGGATCGGTCAAGGTCGCCACCGACGCCATACAGGCGGCCAGCGCAACCCACGCGTTCATGGGCATGACCAAGATGGGTCAGGCCGCCATTTTCGAGACCCGAGGCAACCAGGACTGCCATGTGATTTTGCGCGGCGGCAAGCAAGCCAACTACACGGCTGGCGACGTCGACGCCGCCTGCAAATTGCTGCACACGGCAGGCTTGCGCGAACAGATCATGATTGATGTCTCGCATGCCAACAGCAGCAAGCAATACCAACGCCAGATTCTGGTCGCTAGCGAAGTCGCACAACAAATTGCCGCAGGTGACAGGCGTATTACCGGCACCATGGTGGAGAGCCATCTGCACGAGGGGCGCCAGGACATCACCCCCGGTACGCCCCTGAAGCACGGGGTTTCAGTCACTGATGCCTGCATCAGCCTGGAGCAAACGGTGCCGCTGTTGCAGGAATTGGCGGCAGCGGTACGCGCACGAAGAGCCAAAACATGAAACTCTGCATTCTCGACAACGACAATCTCGACGACCAACTAGCACCGCGCTACCACAGCTTTGGCAGCATGTTCCAGCGCTTATTTCTGGAGGCAGGCGCGCAGCACTGGTGCATGGACGTTTTCAACACCACGCGCGGCGAGTATCCGGCGACCTTCGATGACTACGATGCAGTGCTGCTGACCGGCAGCCACGCCGACTCTTTTTCCGACCTGCCCTGGGTGGTCGAGCTGCGGCGCCAGGTCAGCCTGCTGCTGAAACAGCGCAAGAAACTCGTCGGCATCTGCTTTGGCCACCAGTTGATCGCCTTGTGCATGGGTGCTCCGGTAGGGCGGGCGCCGCAGGGCTGGGGCGTGGGACGCATGACCTACGACTGGCACCGTCCGGACTTGCCACGCTCCAAAGACCGCACGCAGGTGGCCCTGTTGGCCAGCCACCAGGACCAGGTCGCCGCATTGCCCCCCGGTGCCACATTGGTGGCAAGCAGCGACTTTTGCCCGGTAGCGGCCTTTACTGTAGGACAAGAGGTGTTTTGCATTCAGCCCCACCCCGAGTTTGTCGAAGATGTCAGCGCTTACCTGCTAGACAAGCGCCGAGCCAGGCTCGGCGAGGCGCTCTACCAGACCGGCCGCAGCAGCCTGGTCGGTGGCCATGAGGGCGTGGATATTGCGAAACTGATCGTCGAGTTTCTCGAAAACTGATCTTTCTCCGGCGCAAGGACCTCTTTCGTGAGTCCTCCCCAGAGGGGGTTTTTTAACCTGCAGCTAAGGAATCCGGAGAAATCCAGATTACACAAGGTGCGAAATCAAGGTGATCTGGACCCTGTGGAAGCCCCTCACCCCAGCCCTCTCCCCGCTGGGGCGAGGGGGCAAAGCCAAGGTGCCACATCACTTCGACTCGCCCCCGATTACACGATTGGGCTAATTGGCTTTGACTGCCAGTACCGGGCACGATACGGTGAGCAAAATATCCTGGGCGACGCTGCCCATGATGAGCTTGCCTAAGGGATTGCGCTTGCGCAAACCAATGATGAGTACGGAGACCTGTAAAGACTCCACCAGAGCTTGAATTTCAGTCACGGCGCTGGCACCACGGATGAACTGCTTGAATTCGGCATCCACACCCGCGCTAGCAAGCAAGGCTTCAACCCGTTCCACATCGGGGACTTCGGCGACGGATGGGTCTTCCCTGGTGCCACCCGGGCCCGCGTTCACCACCATCAGACGCTCATTTCGGCGCTTCGCGATCTCAATGCCTTTTTCCAGGGCGGCTTCCCCTTCGGGCCGGGGAACATACGCTACCAAAATTGTCATCTTCAATCTCCTATGTGATTTAGTTTTGTAACTACTCGCCACGCAACGAAGCGACATGACGTCTACCCTTCCATCTGTCGTTCCCGTTAAGGCGGGAATGACGACATGTGAGTCGCTACAGCTTTTTATTGTGCCCTATTGCTGTCTCGTGCACTTGTTATCTGGGCGACTGGCTGTCGATTTTTTTAAAGACGCAATGGACTTTGAAGATGCACCACCTGGAGCCCGTTTATCTTTCACGCTAAGATGCCCCTGGCTGGCGCGTTGCTTTGCCTATGTTGGTTTCACTTCTCAGGAATTTTTCCATGTACAAGACCATCTTGCTTGCCTATGACGGCTCTGAATCGGGCCAGCAGGCGCTGATTGATTGCGAAGAGTTGGTGCAATGGAGCCACGCCGACCTGTGGCTGGTGGCAGTCAAGCCATCACCTGTCAACTTCAGTGTCCTTGAGGGTGGTGTCTATGACCCGGAAGTGGAACAGCGTGAAACAGCACGGTTTCAAGCCATTCTTGCGGACGGCCTTGACCGCTTGGAGAAGGCAGGTTTTAGTGCACAAGGCGAGCTTTTGGTGGGTGATTCGGTGCATGAAATCGCCCAGTTTGCCACCCGCGTGCACGCCGGCCTGATTGTGGTAGGCCACAAACACCTCGACAACTGGGCGGCGCGCTGGTGGCGTGGCTCGATTTCTGGAGCATTGATCGAACACGCGCCTTGCAGTGTTCTGTGTGTGATTACCCGATAGCAGGGCGGCAGTTCCTGTAAATCAGCTTCCATCACCCATATTACCGCGGCCACTGCGCCAGATCGCCCGGACCAGCCACAGTCCACCGAGTACCGCGCCCACAAAACCCAACAGTCCAAACATCGGCAGGCCCAAGAGAGTCGGTCCGCCTTGTACATTCATCACGATCGATGAGCCAATGATGAGTGCAGCGATCACCAGTGCCATGGCCAACCGATTGGCAGCGCGGTCAATCTGGTCGCCAACCCGACGCAAATGCTCCAGCTCGATACCAATATGAATACGACCTCGGCGTGCATTACGGATCAGGCGGGACAGGTCGTGAGGCAGTTGTTCGGCAAACGCCAGCGTACGGCGCAGAGTTTTCCAGCCGCGCAGTGCCAGAGCCCTGGGTTGGTATGTGGCTCGTACCACCTGCCGCAGCATAGGGGTAGCTTGCGAAGCCACATGAAAACCTGGGTCTAGTCCCCGGCCCATGCCTTCGAGGCTAATAAAGGCTTTTATAAGCAAGGCTAGGTCAGACGGCAGGCCCAGTTGGTGTTCGCGCAAGATGGAGGTCACGTCGCTGAGCATTTGCCCCAGGCTGAGGTCGGCCAACGGTGTACCGTGGTACTGATCGACAAATACTTCAATTTCAGACTCCAGTTGCTGCAGGTTGACGGCGTGGTCATCGCCGGTCCAGTCGAGCAACACATCGGCGACCGTTTGGGATTCACGCTCCACCAAGCCCAGCAAAAGCTGCAAAAGTTCTTCTCGTCTGCGCTGTGGCAAGTGTCCTACCATGCCAAAGTCGATGAATGCGATGCGATTGTCCGGCAGATAGAAGACGTTACCCGGATGCGGATCGGCATGAAAAAAACCATCCTGAACAATCATCTTGAGGACCGCCTGCGCCCCCCTTTGGGCCAACAGGGGACGGTCAAATCCGGCTTGCAGGTTCAGTTTGGCGAGCTGCTCACCGGGCACGCCACCAACATAGTCCTGCACATTGATTCGCTCACTGGTGTAGGCCCAGTGCACACGGGGTACAACGATAAACGGAAGACCCACCATATTGGCAGCGATACGTTCGGCGTTGCGGCACTCGGTGGTCAGGTTAAGTTCGCGGCGCAGGGATTTTGCAAATTCTCGTACCAGTTGCTGAGGTCGATAGGGTTTGAGGCTGGGAATTTCAGCTTCGACCAAGGAAGCCAGGTGGCCTAGCAGCCGCAAATCGGCCTCTATGACTTCCTTGATTTCTGGTCGCCTTATTTTGACGATAACCAAGGTTCCGTCCTTGAGCGTGGCCCGGTACACCTGGGCAATGGATGCTGCGGCGAGTGGCTGTTCCTCGAAATGCAGGAACACCTCTTCAGGTTCACCGCCCAGGTCTTCGCGCAATTGGGGTCGCAATGCCTCCAGCGGCAAGGCCGGCACCCTGCTATGGAGTTTTTGAAACTGTTCTATCCAATCCGGTCCGAAAATATCGGACCTGCCTGCCAGAATTTGTCCGAGTTTGATAAAGGTCGGACCCAGTTCTTCCATGGCCTTGCGTACCTGAACCGGCGGCTCCAGGCGGGCCAGATCCGCCGCATGGTCCCAGTGCAAGGCATGGCCTGCACGTTCGAGTCGATCTGCCAGACCCAACCTGCGAACCGTGTCGCCTAGTCCGTGGCGGACGAAAACGCCAGCAATCTGGCGCAGTCGCCCCATGTCACGCGCAGCGCCCAGGGTTTCTATCAACATGGCTCGCGCCTGCAACTGCACTTATCGGGTGTCAGGCAACTCGATCTTGACTTCCAACACCTCCAGGTTGTCCTGACGTTCCAGGTTCAACTTGATGTCCTTGGGGTTGATCTTGATGTATTTGCAAATGACTGCCAGCAACTCGCGCTGCAATTCCGGCAAATAGTCGGGCTCGGCGGCACTGCGACCACTACGTTCGTGCGCCAAAATGATTTGCAGACGTTCTTTGGCAACACTGGCTGTCTTCTTTTTCTCGCCAAGCAGGAAAGAGAAAATCGACATGGTCTTACTTCCCTCCAAACAGGCGCTTGAACAGACTGGGTTTGGGTGCATCGGTAAAGCGCATGGCTTTTTCTGTTCCCAGAAAACGGTCCACGACGTCGAGGTAGGCTTCCGAGACATCGCTGCCTTGCAGGTGAACTGCCGGTACACCCTGGTTGGAGGCCTGCAGTACCGATTCGCTTTCTGGTATGACCCCGATTAACTTGATGCGCAAAATATCCTGAATGTCTTCGAGCGATAGCATCTGTCCCTGATCGACCCGGGCTGGGTTGTACCGGGTGATGAGCAAATGTTCCTTGATCGGCTCTTCACCCGCAATAGCCCGGCGCGTCTTGCTTGACAGCATTCCCAAAATACGGTCAGAGTCACGCACCGAGGACACTTCAGGGTTGGTGACCACCAAGGCTTCGTCGGCAAAGTGCATGGCCATGAGCGCACCGGTTTCAATGCCGGCCGGGGAATCACACACAATATATTCAAACTCCATGGCCGCCAGGTCTGCAAGGACTTTCTCGACACCTTCCTGAATCAATGCGTCTTTGTCGCGGGTTTGTGAGGCAGCGAGCACGTACAGTTTTTCGCACTGCTTGTCCTTGATCAGCGCCTGATTCAGGTTGGCTTCTCCGTGGATCACATTGATGAGGTCGTACACCACGCGGCGTTCGCAACCCATGATCAGGTCGAGATTACGCAGGCCGACGTCAAAGTCTATGACTGCGGTTTTGTGTCCGCGCAAGGCCAGTCCGGTTGCAAAGCTCGCGCTGGTGGTTGTTTTACCTACTCCGCCCTTGCCAGAGGTCACCACAATGATTCTTGCCATGAATTTCCTTACTATCCTTACTATTTCGATAAAGCTTCAATCAGCAACTTTTCCTGTCCGTCGTTGCTTAAGCGTATTTGTGCCGGCTTTCCCTGTATATCTTCCGGCAAGGAATTCTCGCTGGTTCGGTACACGCCGGCGATCGACACCAGTTCAGGTTCCAGGCACAAGGAGAAAATGCGCGCACTGGTATTGCCCCGTGCACCGGCCATGGCTTTGCCACGCAGTGGCGCGTAGACATGAATATTTCCGTCAGCGACCACTTCTGCGCCCTGGTTCACCATGGCCAAAACCACGAGGTCAGCCCCGCGCGCATACACTTTTTGGCCCGAGCGCAGTGGCTTATCGACCACCATCGTGCTCGGTCCAGGAACCTCTCGCACGACCTCACGAATTACCTCATGGACCACATCGCTAACCACCGGCACGTGCTCTGGGTGCCGTACATGGTGTACTTCAATGGGCGCCTCAACCAAGCCCAGTTCCAAACCCTTCGCCGTCCATTGGGGACTGGCGCCACGCACCGCTACCGGGACCAGATTGCACTGTCGCAACACCTTGAGTAGCGGAACCAGATCATCGACCGGCGTTGCAGCGTCGAGGTGGCTGAAATCGATCACCAGCGCGTCATGGTCAAAAAAATCCGGACTTTCCCCCTCGGGTCCAAATTCCTTGAGGATGTTTTGCGCGACAAGCTCCCAGTCCGCCGATCTCAACACCAGAGCGACCAATGGAAGCTGTGCACTTTTGACTTCATACGTTGGGAGTCGATGGCTGGCGAACTGGCCTGCAGAGGGTACGGACATGGATCAAATGGCAGGCTGGAAATCTGTGGATGAAGGGACAACGACCGGCGCCGCTTCGGAAAGCGCAAATCTTACTTGATCGTAGCGTAGCTGG
>JAIPCE010000053.1 GCA_021738345.1 Rhodoferax sp.
CTTGGGCGCCTTAACGATCCACCGCCCGGTCATCAGCTGATCTGGCAGGGCTACGCTTGTTTGCAAATGATCTGCGCCGGATTCGCGCTTGGCGTCGCAAGCACTGGATAAAAATAATTGTGGGTAAAGGGCAGGGCTAGTACCGGGCGCACGGACATCCCGCAGCGAGTCAAAATCGCCGCTTTGTTCAGTCACCAATGACGCGCTGGTCCACCTCGTAATCGGGGGCCGGTTGCCCTGCCAGCTCCCCCCAGTCCGGCTCGACCGCAACACCCTCATCCAACTGCGCATCGCAGTCGTCCCAAAGCGGCGGCCCGCGCGCCGGGGCTATGTGTGGGGGCTCGGAGTCGACCCCGATGTGGTTCAGTATCTTCTTGATCTGCGTGCCCTCGGTGACAACGGCGATCAGGCGCATCTGCCCACCGCACTTCGGGCACAGAAGAGGTAACACCTCGTAGATGCGGGCTATCAGCACTGCCCACAGGTAATGCGCCGGTGAACGCTTGGGTGGCGCAGGCTCGGGCGTGGGTGGGACAGCGTTGCCTTGCGGCTTCACCCCAAGTGCGCCCACGCCCGTGCTGGCTGGCCCAGCCGTCGCCGCGGCCGGATTTTTGAGCGCCACGTTCAAAGCAGTAGTTGTCAGGGTCGCGGGGCTTGTCTACACCGAGTAGTTCGCACAAGTCGTTGAAGTGCGACTGCGCCCCAGATTTTTCGTTGCTGGCGTTGTTTTGCCAGGTGGCGATGAATTGTTCAGGGTTCATGGGCAGGGAGGTTTTAGCTTGGCTTTGGATGCGTGACGGTTTCTGCATTCTAGGAGCCTGTCCGAAACACGGAAAACACCCCTGTTTCTAGGTGGTGATCCCGGCGGTCGCTGCTCCTGCCCTTGCGCGACCCGTTGCCAATGTGTGCGGACTAGGTACTTCGGGTCGCCGCGCGGTAATATTAAGCGACTGAGTTACTTTGCTCCCACAGCCCGCTTGCCCTGCCACTATTGCGATGAAAGCCATGCAACACGCCTATGAACAAACCCACCGCCGAAGACTACTTGCGGACTGAGGAGAGTAACGGCCTTCGCCATGAATATGTGGATGGCGAAATTTACGCCATGGCCGGCGCTGGGGAAGCGCACAACCTGATTGCTCTGAACGTGGCCGCAGGATTGCGTAATCTGGTGCGCGGCGGGCCGTGCCGGGTGTTTATTGCCGACATGAAGCTACGTGTGGCCGAATGGAATGCTTTTTACTATCCCGACGTAATGGTGGTCTGCAATCCGGCGGACAACCATACCCATTACAAGGAGCAGCCCGGCACCGTGATCGAGGTGATGTCGCCGACCACAGAAAGCATAGACCGTCGCGAAAAACTGCTGGCCTACCGCACCCTGCCAAGCCTACAAGAATACGTGTTGATTGCCCAGGACCGTCGCCATATGGAGGTCTACCGGAAAGACGCGAACGGAATCCTGCAACACGAAGTGCTCGCTGCGGGGCAGCCACTGTGGTTGGAGACGGTGAGCGTGAGCCTGACGCAGGACGCGGTGTACGAAGACGTGAAATTAGTGCCGAATTTGCCGAAAAACGCCCTAGACATTGCGTGAGCCGCTAGACGAAACGGCTGCCGTAGGTCACACGCAATCAGACATTGCGGTCATTGTGGGCATCATGGTGAATTGACCTTGTAGTTGATGTTGTCAGTGACCGCGTTGTGGGTCAGGCCGACATTGATGCCGGCAGAATCAACCAGCGTGCCACCGTTGAGCCTAAGACTGTTGGCGTCGATGCTGATGCCGTTACTGTCGATATCCGTGCCAAGGATGGTGTACGTAAAAACCAGCGACGTGGTTCCGGTTCCGCTACTGTAGTTGGCAAACACTGCAGTTCCACCAATGTTGAGTACCAGTTGCGGGATGCCGGTGTCGGTAAAGACAGTAGCAGCGCGGCTCATGGTGACAGTTATATTGACCACGTTGCCAGTAGTAAGGTTGCCGCCTACGATGCCGGTAGCCGAGGTGATGGCAACGGCAGATACGGCGGGCGCGCACCCCGCATTCAAACCGGCTCCGTTGTCCTTGATCGTCATCACGCTTGACGCTGATGCGCCCAAACTGTCAAACACGGTGAAAGTCACATTAAAGGTGCCGGTCGGAATGTAGACGCCCTCATCGTCTACCGGGTTGATGCAGCGGGTGTTGCTGCTCCCCACGGTGGTTGTCAAGTCTGCTTTTGGTGGGTTGCCCGAGGGCACGGTAATGTCTCCTGCAGGAACGCTCGCCTTAGTTAAGTCAGACGTCAGCGCCCGATAAGGTGGTGTACCCCCGTAAATGTTGAGCACAATGGGGTCCAGGTTGTTTTCACCCACCGTGAATGCACTGGGCGATAAACGCACCGTTGGGGATGTTGACACCACGGTAAGTGCCAGAGAAGTGGTTTGGCCTTGGGCATCCCGCACGGTGATGACGTTGTCGCCCACATTGAGCAAGGTCGCTGTAAAGTTGGCTCCGGCAGCAGCAACGCTGGCGGGGCTGACAGTCGCAATGGATGCGTTGCTGACACCCACAGCGTAGGGGCTGGTTCCGCCCAGAACTTTAAATGTCACTGCGTCACCTACATTCCCCGTCGCACCGCTTGGCGTTACGCTGAGCGGCGCACCGGCAACTGTCGAGACTGTGACTGCAATGGTGGACGAGCGCAGGCCATTTGCGTCGATCACTTCAACATTGGCACTTCCGACCGTGATGCCAGTCAACTCCAACTTGCTGCCACCCGTAATTTTTACGCTTAGAACCGCCTCGTTACTGCTTACCGCAAAATAATCTCGAGTGCCGCCAAGGACGTCGTACTTGGCGGGGCCTGCTCCGCTCGCAATGGTGACCGCAGTCGGTGCCGTTGTGCTTAGCGCGGTGACAACGGGCGCGCCTACAGTCACAGCAATGGTGACTTGTGTTCCGATGGAATCGATGACCAATACTTGTGCATTGCCAGCTGCCAAACCGGTAATTGTTAGCTCCGGCGAGCAGCCGCCAGTGGCCGCAATGGGGCATCTCACCTTGGCTACCGCTGTATTGCTACTACTCACCGCAAAGGGCTGTATTCCACCCGCTATGGTGAACTTAGCATCCTCGGTCGCCGCTAAGGTAATGGCAGCTGGTGCTGTCGTTCGCAACGGCGAGATCGGGGCGCTAAATCCTGTTACCGTGACTGAAATTTCGACCTTGGTACCGGTAGAGTCGAGAATCACGATCGTTGCAGTGCCGGGGG
Organism: Rhodoferax sp.; assembly: GCA_021738345.1. Lineage (GTDB taxonomy): Bacteria > Pseudomonadota > Gammaproteobacteria > Burkholderiales > Burkholderiaceae_C > Allorhodoferax. Next base: position 3,258 of record JAIPCE010000053.1, read on the forward strand.
ATCGCGGCGTGATCGTGAAGGCATTGCCAGTCAGATTGACAGTCGCGACCGCAGCGTTGCTGCTGCCTGCGGCATATCCCGGCGCCCCTCCGCCAACTTTGTATTCGGCGGTATCGCCCCCGCTGGCCAACGTGATTGCACTGGGTGCGGTTGTGTAGAGTGCAGATGCAGTGGCAGGTCCTACGGTAAGTGCAATAACAACTTGTGTTCCGGTGGAATCAAACACCGTGATTTGCGCGGTGCCAGCCGTATCCGCTGCAGTGACGGCGAACGTCCAGCCGTCGGTGCCGAGTACGGGTTTGGTTACGGTCGCTACATTGGTATTGCTGCTGCTCGCCAGGTACGGTGGCACGCCACCAGCCACTATGTAATTGCTCGTCCCCTTCAAGCCAAGGGTAACGGTACTTGGTGAAGTGGTGTACAGGGATGGCACGGGGTTGGTTGAGCCAACCGTCACGTTGATTGGTATCTGAGCGCCTGTTGAGTCAAATACTACAACGGTTGCGCTACCCGTAGCGCCAGCAGTTACGGTGAGAGTCTTCTTGGCGTTGTCGGCGATGGCGTCGACAACGGCCGCGTTGCTGCTACTTGCAGCATACAAAGGTAAGCCGCCCGAAATATCAAAGGTTCGCGTTTGTCCCAAAGCGAGCGTGATGGTGCTCTGCGCAGTTGTGAAGAATGTGCCTGCAGGGGGTGTGTTCGACGAAACTATCGCGGCAATTTCGATCTTGACCCCGTTCGAATCCAGCAAGACAATAGTGGAAGAACCAGCTGACCGTCCCTTGAGATACAGATTGTTGCCCGTAAGGGATGCTTCGGCGACGCCAATGTTGCTGCTGCCTACAGCATAAGGCGGTGTGCCACCACCGACTGTGTAAGTGGATCTTTTGGCATCGTCCGTTTCAACGGTTAGCGTAACTGTGGCACCTGCGGCAGTGAAAAAGGGAGTTGCAGACGTATAGCCAACCGTAACCGTAATAACGACTTGGGTCCCTGTCGAATCGAGAGCCAGCACCTGCGCGACACCGGTCGCTTCCCCCGTTATAAAGAGCTTGTCTCCAACGACCTTTGTGGTTGCAACCCCCGTGTTACTTGGACTGGAAATGTAGGGCGGTACACCTCCAGAAATGGCATATTCTGCAGTGCTTTTAACCCCGATTGTGATGGCGCTGGGCGCGGTGGTGCGCAGTGCTGGGGTCGCGGGAGTGCCGGAGCCGACGGTCACAGTGATATCAATCTTGGTGCCGGTAGAGTCCAGAATAATCACGGTTGCGCTGCCTACTAATCCGCCGGCGATGTTCAGGTTTGAGCCGGATACGGTGGCTGTGGCGATGCTGGCATTGCTACTGCTTGCTGAATAGGGTGGAGTTCCTCCGCCGATGGTGAACGGGGAAGCCGGTGCGCTAGCGATAACGGTCAACGCACTTGGCGCACTGCTATACAAAACTACGGGTGTGCCGGCTGCCGCCAATTGCTCCCGGTTGGTGGCACCGCCGCAAGCCACCAATACGATTAACGTAGCGATGACCGAGACAAGCTTGAGGTACTTCATGCGCGCATTCCAATTGAGAGTGCCTCATTCTATGGTCTCAATTTGTACTCGCGCGCAAAGCCAGCAGTCGCCGCGAGAGGGGGACTGCGTTTTTGGCTTCAGCCGGGCGCGCTGGCCAGGCGTGCCGCGCGTGCCGCCAGTACCTTGGCCCAGGTGGCCTTGGATTCGGGGTAAATCAGGGACTCTTCCAGGGCAATGTGTTCTCGGCACAGCTCCAGAAACACTTCCGCATAGTGTCTGAATTCGGCGGCATCGAGCCAATTGTTGCCCAAGGCAATGGCGCTCAGTTGAGGGGCCAACTCAATCCAGTTTTCTTCAATCCAGCCGTGGTCTTGCTGCAAACCCCGGATCGCTGACACCATTTCCGCATTATTTCCGGCCAGCAAGGGCGGGAACACCGAGCGCTCTTCTTCGGCGTGATGCGCCCGCGATGTCTGTGAGAAAAAGGCTTCAATGGCGCCGGCTTCCTGACGCGTGTGCTCGTCCAGACCTGATGTCTCAATGGTCTGGATCAGGGTGGCCAGTCGATTCAGGTGCCCAACGATCTGCTGATGGCAGGCGTCCAGTGCCTCAAAATTGACGGATTCAAGGGGTGCGGTCATGCAGCATCTCCTATTTAATGACCCTGCCATGGTATTTGAGTCAACACTCTTTGCTTTGCTTCAAATCAAATCTTGCGCTAAATCAAGGGATCAAATCAGATGTATAGGGTTATTACTTATTCGAAGTGACCGGCTCTCGCCTAACAATCGCTATGTTCTTCATTTCTTAAGCAAGGCTCGATGTCCGAGCCATTACCCCAGGAGAGACGCATGCAAAAGGTGTTGCACATCAACCCAGACAAGTGCACCGGCTGTCTGCAGTGCGAGATGGCCTGTTCCTTTGAGAACTATGGCACTTTCGCTACAGCCAAATCCCGTATCAAGGTGTTCAATTTTCACCACACTGGCAAAAAGGTTCCCTATACCTGCACCCAGTGCGACGAGGCCTGGTGCTTGCACGCCTGCCCGGTAGAGGCCATTACGCTGGACAAGTCCACCGGCGCCAAGGTGGTCAACGAAGCCACGTGCGTGGGTTGCAAGGTGTGTACCATCGCCTGCCCGTTTGGCACCATCAACTACGTGGAATCTACCGGCAAGGTGCAAAAGTGCGACCTCTGTGGTGGTGATCCAGCCTGTGCCGACGCCTGCCCGACCGGTGCCATCACCTTTATTGACGCCAACTGGACCGGCCTGGGCAAGATGGCCCAATGGGCGGACAAGCTCGGCAACCAACCGTCTGCAACCTGAAACCTTGCGGGACAGACCAATGCAAAGCCTTGCTCTGTCCTCAACCGATTAAAAGGACTCACATCATGTCATGGGCTGGAAAAATTCTCCGCGTCAACCTCACCGCTGGCACTGTCGCATCTGAACCCCTCAATATGGACTGGGCGCGCGACTATATGGGCTCGCGCGGTCTGGGCACCAAATACCTGGTCGAAGAGGTGGCTGCCACCGTCGACCCGCTCTCGCCGGACAACAAGCTCATCTGGGCCACCGGTCCCCTGACCGGTACCATGGCCTCCACCGGTGGCCGCTACACCGTCATCACCAAGGGACCGCTCACCGGTGCCATTGCTTGCTCCAATTCGGGTGGCTACTGGGGTGCTGAATTCAAAATGGCCGGCTGGGACATGGTCATTTTTGAAGGCAAGAGCGACAAACCGGTCTATCTATATGTCAACGACGACCTCGCAGAGCTGCGGGATGCCTCGCATCTGTGGGGCAAGAGCGTCTGGGAAACCGAGGGCCTGCTCAAGACCAGCCTGCAAGACCCTTTGACCTGCGTGTCGAGCATCGGCAAGGCCGGAGAAAACGGCGTGCTGTTTGCCGCCGTGGTCAACGACTTGCACCGGGCCGCTGGCCGCTCAGGCGTGGGGGCAGTCATGGGTAGCAAAAACCTCAAGGCGATCGCGGTACGCGGCACCAAGGGGGTCGGCAACATCCGTGACCCCAAGGCCTTCATGGCCGCCGTCAAAACCGCCAAGAAAGTGCTGGCCGACAACGGTGTCACCGGCACTGGCCTGCCCGCGATGGGAACCCAGGTGTTGATGAGCGTCATCAACGAAGTGGGTGCCGTGCCCACCCGCAACCACCGCGACAACCAGTTTGAAGGCGCCAAGGACATTGGTGCCGAGGCCATGGCCACGCCGCGCAAAACCGACGGCAAGAAACAGTTGGTGACCAACCAGGCCTGCTTTGGTTGCACGATTGCCTGCGGACGTATCAGCAAGATGGACGAAAACCACTTCACGATCGTCAACAAGCCGCAGTACCGCGGCGCCAGTGGCGGCCTGGAATACGAAGCCGCCTGGGCGCTGGGCGCCGCCAATGGCGTCAACGACCTAGAAGCCTTGCAATATGCCAATATGCTGTGCAATGAAGAAGGCATAGACCCCATCAGCTTTGGTGCCACGGTGGGTGCGGTCATGGAGCTCTACGAAATGGGTGTGCTGACCAAGGAGCAGATTGGCATCGATGCCAAGTTTGGCTCAGCGCAAACCCTGGCTTTTCTGGCCGAAGAGACCGTCAATGGCCGTGGCTTTGGCAAGGAAATAGGCCAGGGCTCCAAGCGCCTGACCGCCAAGTACGGCCACCCCGAGTTGTCGATGTCCTCCAAGGGCCAGGAATTCCCGGCCTATGACGGGCGCGCGATTCAGGGCATTGGCCTGGCCTACGCCACCAGCAACCGCGGCGGCTGCCACCTGCGTGGCTACACCATTGCCTCGGAGGTGCTGGGCATTCCGATCAAGACCGATCCGCTGGAGTCCGAAGGCAAGCCCGACCTGGTCAAGGCCTTCCAGGATGCCACTGCAGCGTTTGACTCCTCGGGCCTGTGCATTTTCACGACCTTTGCCTGGGGCCTGCAAGACCTGGCACCGCAAATGCAGGGTGCTTGCGGCGAGCAGTACACCATCGAAGAACTGGCCAAGATTGGTGAGCGCATCTGGAATATGGAGCGCGAATTCAACAACCGCGCAGGCTTTACCCCCAAGGACGACAGCCTGCCAGCGCGCCTGACCAGCGTCGAGGGTGCCTGCAAAACCGGACCGGCCAAGGGCAAGTTCAACGAACTCGCCACCATGCTGCCCAAGTACTACGAAGTGCGCGGCTGGGATACCGAAGGCCGTCCGACCGCCGCCACCAAAGAGCGTCTGGGGCTATAGGCGCGGATCACAGGCCAGGTCAGGCAAAAAAGAGTCAGGGTCGAGCCACTCGCGCTGGGGGGCTGGGCACTGGCTCTTTTTGCTGAAATACCCAGGGTTGCCAAGAGTCCAGCAAACTCGGCGCGACCCTCAGGGATGCGGAAACAGCCAATGTACCGTTTCTGACGACACTGACGGGCGTATTGCGTTTTAACAGTACATCAGCCATTTCCGCATCCCTCACCTTTTTTTGGAGAACTCACCATGACTCATCACGTCATTCTCGGTGCCGGACCAGCCGGTGTCATTGCCGCAGAAACGCTGCGTTCCCTCGCACCTGGCGATGCAATCACGATCATCGGTGACGAGCGCGAGCCACCCTATTCGCGCATGGCCATTCCCTATTTACTCATGGGCAATATCGATGAGCAGGGCACTTATCTGCGCAAAGGCGCTTCGCATTTCGATGATTTGAATGTACTGTTGGTGCAAGCCAGTGTGACCGGGGTGCAGGCAGCGGCAAAAACCGTCACGCTGGACAATGGCCAGACCCTCGGTTTTGACACCTTGCTGGTGGCCACCGGCTCGCACCCGGTGAGTCCACCCATCCCTGGTATTCAGTCCGAGGGCGTGCACACCTGCTGGACCATGGCCGATGCGCGCCACATCATGGGCCTAGCCACCCAGGGCGCACGAGTGCTGCAACTCGGTGCCGGCTTTATTGGCTGCATCATCATGGAAGCGCTTGCGGCGCGCGGCGTGCAGCTTAGCGTCGTCGAAATGGGGGACCGCATGGTTCCGCGCATGATGGGTCCGACCGCGGGCGGCATGATCCGTGACTGGTGCGAAGCCAAGGGCGTGCGGGTATTCACTGGCACCCGGGTCGATTCCATTACCGCAGGCAAACCCCTGCAGGTGGCGCTGTCCAACGGCCAGACGGTGCAGGCAGACCTGGTCATCAGCGCGGCGGGGGTCCGCCCTGCCATTGGCTATCTCAAGGATTCCGGCATTACCTGCCTGCTCGGTGTGCTGACCGACCAACACCTGCAAACCAATGTTGCCGGCATTTTCGCGGCGGGCGATTGTTCCGAGGCCCTGGACAAGGTGTCGGGCAAGATGATTGTCAGCGCCATTCAACCCAACGCGGCCGAGCAAGCCCGTGTCGCTGCCATGAACATGGTGGCCCATGCTCAGGGCCAGACGCCGCGGGCAGAACTCAAGGGGGTCACCCAGATCAACGTGCTCGACACACTGGGCATGATCTCTGCAAGCTTCGGTGACTGGCAGGGTCGCCCTGGCGGCGAACACGTCGAGTTGACCGATGCACAGGCTGGCCGCCATCTGAGCCTGCAGTTTCAGGGCGAGGTGCTGGTGGGCTGCAACTCGGTGGGCTGGACCGCGCATGTGGGTGTGATGCGGGGCTTGGTAGAAGGACAGGTCAGGCTGGGACCCTGGAAAGACATCCTGCTAAAAGACCCGACGCGGCTCATGGAGGCCTATTTGGCCAGTGCCCAGAATCAGGCTGCCTGGGCTGGCGCGCAGGATGAACGGCGCAGATGAAGATTACGCTCAAAATGTTTGCGACCCTGACCGACTACCTGCCGCCAGAGTCGCGCTACACCAATATCGTTGAGCTGGAGGTGGCCAACGCAGCAACGATTTTGCAGGTGGTAGAGCCTTACCACCTGCCGCCTGCCTTGGTGCATCTGGTGCTGGTCAACGGTCGCTATATTGCGCCCGAGCTGCGAGCGAGCGAGGTGCTCACCGAAGGCGACGTGCTGGCCATCTGGCCACCCATCGCCGGCGGTTGAGGTGGCGCGTGCAGCACATTGCGCCGACCCGCTAATGCAGTCCTACTATCCCGAACGTTTTGAGCGCGAAATGGCCTGCACCGAGGCCGACTGGCTTCGCTGGCTGCCCCAGGCTATCGGTGACCATCACTGGAAGTTGCAACAACACAGCGCTGGTGTACGCATTGGCGACGGCGCTTTGGGCCTGAAATGGCAACAGGGCGAACCACGGGTCATTGCCCTGGTCCGCATGCCGCGTTTGCTGGTGAGTTTTCGCTTCGCCGGGCTAGACGACGCCCAGCGCCTTGCCTTCATGAAGCGTTTTGATTTGTACATGCAGCGCGGTGGCGGTTGAGGGCTGTGAATTTCGCATCAGTCGGGCGAAGTTTTGCCGGTTGCCAGGGCTAGAATTTGGGCCTGAAGCGCGTGGTGCGGGTGAAGCATTGCGACACTCCATTGCGGCTTGCGGTTGGTGCGAAGTTTTCATTTGGGGAAAATAATGAAGTACAAATGGTGGATGCTTACCCTCCTCTGTATGGTGCTGTCCACGTTCGGAACAGCCCACGCAAGCCAGGAAGAAAACAAACTGATCGCCGTGTTCCTGGGGCGCTTCGCCAATTACATCGAGCTACCAGACCGGGCATCCAAGCAGTTTGTCATCACGCTGGTCGATGAAAATCCCTTCGGTAGCCTGCTGACCGACCTCTACCAGGGCAAACTTATCGGTGGCAAGCCTGTGGTCATCCGCTACGCCACACGGGTCGAAGAAATCGGCCAAAGCGACATCTTGTTCATTACCCTGGTCAATCCCAAGACGCGCCAGGAAGCCATCGACTACGCAGCGCGCAACTCGATTCTGACCATCAGTACGGCCATGGGATTCGCCGAGCGCGGCGGCATCATCCAGCTTGACTTTTTGCAGCAGCACACCCGCATCAAGATCAACCATGGGGCGGCAGTCAAGTCCAATATTCGAATCGGCGCACCACTTCTTTCGCTGACCACAGTGATTCGGGGAGACGCACAATGAAACACTTTGCTTTAACGCTCGTATCGCTGCTGCTTGGCACAGGCACTTTTGCCCAGGAAAAGGCCCTCAGCGAGGCCAATCTCTATTACCAGAAGTCACTCGATGAGCTGATGCACATCGAGACCCCCTCCAAGGCCGAAGTCGGCTCACGTTCCGGCGCGCGCGATGCACTCGAGGCCGAGGTGCCAGTCGATGTCATTACTGCGGCCCAATTGGAGAGCAGCGGTTTTACCGAGCTGAGCAAAGCCCTGATCCGCTTGATTCCGGGCTTCAATTCGCCACGGCCCACAGGGCATGACGGCACCGATCATGTGCCACCATTTACCTTGCGCGGCCTCAACCCCGACCAGGTGCTGGTGCTGGTCAATGGCAAGCGCCTGCACCAAAGCTCTCTGCTCAACGTCAATTTCACCGTCGGTCGCGGCACCTCGGGCGTGGACATCAACACCATTCCCCTGCGCTCCATAGAGCGCATCGAGGTGTTGCGCGATGGTGCAGCAGCCCAATACGGCTCGGACGCGATTGCCGGCATCATCAACATCATCCTCAAGGGCTACGGCCATCGCAGCAGTGTGTCGGCCAGCTATGGCCGTACCACGGCGGGTGACGGTGCCGTGCGCCAGGTCGATGGCTTTTATGCCCTGCCCTTGAAAAACGACGGCTTCATCAACCTCAGTGCCGAAAACCGGGACCGCGAACGTACCAACCGCGCTGGGCCAGACCCCAGGTTCTCAAACCGCATCAACCATTTCATTGGCGAGACCGCCGCGCAGGACGGACAACTGTCCGTCAACGCCGAGCTGCCCACCGAGTCGCTGACTTTTTATGCCCACGGTTTGCTGGACCGACGCAGCAGCAGCGCCTCGGCCCTGTACCGCTTGCCCACCGACGCGCGCAACAACACGGTGCTGTATCCGAACGGCTTTTTGCCGATGATTGAGCCGAAAATCAGTGACTATTCCTTCAGTGCAGGCGTGCGCGGTGTCAGCGCCAACGATGTGCGCTGGGACCTGAGCCTGACCCGAGGTGCCAATGACTTTCACTTTTATGTCGCGAATTCGCACAACGATTCGCTGGGCAATAGCTCCCCCACCTCGTTTGACAGCGGTGCAACCACCTACACCCAAAATATTCTCAATTGGGACCTGGTGAAAAAGTATGGAGCATTGAATCTGGCCGGTGGCGCCGAGTTGCGCCAGGAAAACTACCAAATCAGCCGCGGTGAAGTCGCGTCGTATGTGCTTGGTACTGTCAGCAATATTTCTGGGGCCCAGGGTTTCCCGGGCTTTATGCCGCAAAACGAGGTCAGCGCGGACCGCAGCAACCGGGCGCTGTATCTGGATGCCCGCTATGACGTCTCTAGGACGTTGTCAGTCGAGGGCGCGACGCGCTATGAAAACTACAGCGACTTTGGCGCCAACCTGGACAAAAAGCTGGCACTCGCCTACCGGCCGCACGAAGATTTGCTGCTGCGCGCCAGTGCCAGCACGGGTTTTCGGGCACCATCGCTGTCTCAGGCCTACTACACATCGACCGTCTCCACACTCAATGGCACGGACCTGAGCTTCCGGCAGGCCGGTACCTTTGCGGTCAACCATCCGGTGTCCATCGCTCTGGGTGCCAAGGCCCTGCGGCCCGAGACTTCGCACCACCAGACTCTGGGCCTGGTGTACCAACCGACCAGTGATTTTTCGGTCAGCGCAGACTTCTTTGCAGCCGATATTGCCGACCGCATCATGCTGACCGGCACAATTCTTGAAACCGTATCACCCCAGGCCAAGGCCATTCTCGCGCAATACGGTGTGCAAAGTGCGCGCTATTTCACCAATGCGATTGCCACCGAAACCAAGGGGCTGGACCTGCGGCTGAACTACAAGCACACGTTTGAGAACCGCAGCAAACTCAAAATGGTGGCCTCCTACCACCGGGACCAGACCACCATTACCGATGTCTACCCATTGGCGTCGATTCTCGGCAACCAGACTCAGACGGCAGTGCTGAACGACTCGAGCCGCTCACTGATTGAGACCGTGCAGCCTGCCGATGGTATCAAGCTCTGGACCCAAGTCGAGTCTGGCAACTGGCGCAGTACGCTCAACCTCAATCGCGTGGGTAGCTACTATTACGTCACTGGTGAGTCGTTTGGTGCCAAGCTGACCGCCGACCTGGACCTGGCCTGGCAAATGAACAAATCGGTTGAAATTGCGATCGGTGGCAACAACATTTTTGACCTGCTGCCAGACAAGTGGCCAGCGGGCACTAGTCTGTATAGCAGCGGCAACGGCATCGTCCAGTACCCTGCCGTCAGCCCAACCGGCTACAACGGAGCCTTCTTCTACCTGCGGCTGAGCCTGAAGTTGTAGTGCGCGTGCCGGTGACTGGGGCATGCCGGGGCGAATCTACAATCCCGGCATGCTCCAATTTGACCTTCTTCGCACCGACCCCGCTCGCGCTGACGGCTCCTATGCGGGCAGCCACGCGCGCCGCGGCCGCCTGACCCTGAACCACGGCGTCGTGGAAACGCCGATTTTTATGCCGGTTGGCACCTACGGCACGGTCAAGGGGGTCATGCCCCGCAGCCTGCACGAAATGGGCGCGCAAATTATCCTGGGCAACACCTTTCATTTGTGGATGCGACCCGGCCTCGATGTGCTGCAAAGCTTTGGCGGTCTGCATACGTTCGAGAAATGGAACCGCCCGATACTCACCGACTCGGGCGGCTTTCAAGTCTGGAGCCTGGGCGCCATGCGCAAGATTTCCGAGGAAGGTGTGCGGTTTTCCTCACCGGTCAATGGCGACAAGCTGTTCCTCACACCCGAGGTCAGCATGCAAATCCAGACCACGCTCAACTCCGACATCGTGATGCAGTTTGACGAATGCACCCCGTATTTGTCAGTCGAGCCCAAGACCCTGGGGCAAGTCACCACCGAGCATGAAGCGCGTGCCAGCATGGAGCTGAGTCTGCGCTGGGGCGAGCGCTGTCGCAGCGAATTTGCGCGATTGAACAACCCGAACGCCCTGTTTGGGATTGTGCAGGGCGGCATGTTCGAACACCTGCGCGACGCGTCGCTGGCCGGACTCGAAGCGCTGAACTTCCCTGGCATTGCGGTCGGTGGCTTGAGCGTGGGCGAACCCAAGGCGGACATGCTGCGGCTGCTGCGACATATCGGCCCCAAGCTGCCCCAACACAAGCCGCACTATTTGATGGGAGTGGGTACGCCAGAAGACCTGGTCGCGGGCGTGCAAAACGGCATCGATATGTTTGACTGCGTCATGCCGACCCGCAATGCCCGCAACGGCACGCTTTTTAGCCGGTTTGGCGACCTCAAAATCCGCAACGCCCGGCACAAGTCCGACCCCCAGCCGCTCGACGTGACCTGCACCTGCCATGCTTGTGCGGGTAGCTCGGGCGTGTCGTGGGCAGAGGGCGGGCGCGAGGGCTTTTCCAGGGCTTACCTGCACCATCTGGACCGATGCGGCGAAATGCTGGGTCCGATGCTCACCAGCATCCACAACCTGCATTACTACCTGAATCTGATGCAGGATATGCGCGCGGCACTGGACGTAGGGCAATTTGGCGAGTTTGTACAAAAGTTCCACGCCGACCGCGCGCGCGGGGTGTGAGGGAGCGATTCAATGTGAAATGGACTCTTATTCCCTCGCCGCAGCGGGGAGAGGGTTAGGGGTGGATGTTTTGCAATATTGAGGGGAATCTGGGACCTGTGCCAGCCCCTCACCCCAGCCCTCTCCCCGCTGGGGCGAGGGGGCAAAACCGAATTACCACGTCACTTTGAATCGCACCCGGGATCTGAAGCGAACGCCCCAGCGTGAGGCGTTAGGCGTATGTTGGATTACAAAAACCAGTCCGGGTAGACGCGTCTCGCTTGCTGCAGTGCCCGGCTGGTCATGCCGACCATTTCTATGACCTCATTCTCGAACACCACAGCCTCCGGGTTGCAGGCGATCTCTTCGCGCCGTCGGTCGGCGTTCAGCACCCGGTGAAGGTCCGCGACCGTCAATTCAAGCAGTTCGAAGGCCACTTGAAGCACCAGGGAGCGGTTGCCATCCTGATCCAGCGGCAGCAATTGCTGCAGATAGATGGCACCCAGACACAGGGAATAGATTCCGTCATGCGCCATCTCGTAGCGTTTCTTTCGCCCCAGCAAAGGGGTCTCTGCATAGCCCAGGAACACGACTGTATTGGACAGAAAGCGCAGCGCCTCAATTTCGTTAAACGGCGCTTTCTGCAACTGCCCGCACAGTAAGAGCAATTCGAGCTGGGTGGTAAGTCGGTGCAGTAGCGTGGAAGATGCGTGCGTTGCGTAAGTCATGGCAATTTCCAGTGGTGATCAGGGCGTGCGTGGTGTGCTTGCTCCAAGCTTTGCCAGGTCATCATTGGATCCTTTTTGGGTAGTGTCGAAAGTGAAATCTTTTAGCCTCTGCATTCCTTATCGACACAATCGGGTGCGCAATCCACTCGCACAAAGCCAACAAAAGCAGGTGAAAACCCCGCCAATTCCCGGGTTTCCCTAACTCGCCGACTCAGCCGGACCCGTGAACACGGTGAGCACGCCGGTGTAGCCATAGAGGTGATTGCGAGCAATTTCACCGCCGGCAAAAAAACCGATCAGCGGTACGTCGCCCAGCACACGGCGAATCATCTGCAGCTCGGCGCTGGGACCGCCAAAATGGGCGCCACCACGGCCCGTGCAACTCACGTAGATGGCTCCGGCAATGCGCTGACCCGTGCTTTGGGTCGCCTGCGAGGGAGTCTCTATATCGGCACTTTGGGTCGGATTCAGGTTTAGTTCCTGCGGCTCCAGCTCCTCGCGAATTTCGGCACAAATGCGCTTAAGGTCGGCCGAGGCGGCCTGCACATTTCGGCGACAAAACACCAGCTCGGTATTGGCCTCCATGCGCTCGGACACCACGATGGCGCGCGACCCGAGGTCGAGTCCTATGATGTGACGTACCACCACGTCATCGCCAAAATTGCCGGTTCGCTTCACGGTGACCGCATCATTCGCAAGACCGTGCAGACGTGACAGACCCACCAGTGTCGCGCGCACGACTTCGAGTGCCTCACGCGGTCGATCCTCTGAAATGCCCAGGTCGGACAACATCACATTCAGCGCAGGTTGGTCGTCCAGCGCGTGCACCAGGTTTCCCTCTGCTTGGGTGATCTTGTGTACTTTGGCAACTGGCATGCAGCCCTGGGTGACACGTGACACCAGGCTGATGCCCTCGCCGAGGGCGACTCCGCTCAACCCCCCGCTAAACACACCGGTCGCCGCCCCGTGCCCCCGGATGTTGCCATTGCCTGCGACCGCAAATTGAACACTGTGGCCGCGGCTCGACGAAACACCGCCAAACACATAGCCGGCCTGTGTGCGCTCTGCCATCTCTTCGATCAGGCCCGACAAATCGATGGTATTGCCATCCGCATGGACCAGCGCGGTGTGGGCCTCAAAGCCGATACCCAAGGGTGCCACACCGGAAAACACGCGGTACTGGTCACTGGGGAGGTCCAGCAACATCAGCGAAAGCGCAGGCTCGTCCCAGTACTCGACGTTGTTGGCCACTATGCCGACGCCCACCGTACCCGACCAGTCGGTCACGCCCGGCAATTCGGCCTGCAGGTGGTCCAGCAGCTCTTTCGCCTGGCTCGCGAAGTAATCGGTGATGTACAGCAGTGCCAGGCTGGGTGCCTTGGCATAAGCGCCCGAGGCCATCTGGGCGCGCAACTGCGCCAACACCAGCGCCGCAGCAGTCTGCCACTGGGGATGGGTGGCGTGGGCGTAGGGAAACAGGCTCAACTGCGTGATGCGGATTTTTTTGCCGCCGTCTTGGTGGGCGTGGTCCGACGGTTGCTGTCCGAACTGGTTTTCTTACCTGCTGCTTTGGCAGATTTGACCGCTTCCTTTGCCAGACCGGATGCCATGTTCATGGTGGCATCCACGGCCGTCTTGGCGCTGGCTTCCTTCATCGCATTACTGGCGATCTGCTGAAACTGCTGCGTCAGCGAGCCCCACAGATTCAAGGGATCGATCAGTCCCACCACACCGGCCGCCGCTTTACCCGCCATGCTGTCGGACTTGGCACTGCCCGTCGCCACATCAGAAATCGTTTTTGCCGTCGAAGCAGCTCGTTCGGTCACCTTTTGCACCCCGGAGGCCATGGAATCAGCGGCCTTGAGCTTGAGTGCATTGGCGACGTCGCCGATGTTGAAATTCATGCCCTTGAGGGTGGCAAGCGTCATCTTTTGCACTTCCAGTGCCTGAATCGTGGCACCCAGCGCGCGTGAGTTTTGCTCAAGCCAAAAATGCACCGCCTTGAGTTCGTCGATGCGCTTTTCCAGCTCTTCCACATTCAGGGTGGGAGCCACCCAGTTGCTCAGGTTGGGCATTTGTGGAATGCTGGTGGTCGCCCCCTTGGCCAAGTTTTGCAAAAAATCAAAACCCGGCACAAATTTACCAAACCCCGCGCTGTCTGAGTCACTCATATTCACTCCATATCGGTTGTCTACCATAAACGGGTGACAGCTTACTCCAAGTTCAGCCCGGCAATGGGGATACCGATCAGACACTGGGGCAAATTGTTTGCACTACCTTCTAGCTCTACCAGCGCAGCGCAATAGGTGAGGAGATGCGAAACGGCACGCGGCGCGGCAAGGCGGGTCAGTGGGGTCGGATTCCCATTCAGGACAAAAATCGATACGGCGAAAAGGGTGGCGAACGAAATGGGGCCCTGACCCCAATGAATCGCCGTCCCAGCCGGAGGAAAACTGTGCATGGGAGCCGAAAAACCTTTGCACTCCACCAACGCAGCGCAATAGGGGTCAGAGCCCGATTTCGTTGAAGCACCCCGCGCTCCGCCATAACCATCGTCCTGAATCGGGATCCGACCCCCATTGCACTACTTTCCCCGCTTCGGCTGCCACCCCCTTGATGCGGTTAGCATTGGCGCATGCAAAGCCTATTTCTTTTCGCCTTCAACATTACCGACCTGGACCAGGCGCGCCGCTTCTATGGCGGGGTGCTGGGCTGCCCAGAGGGGCGCAGCACGGCCACCTGGGTCGACTTTGATTTTTTTGGTCACCAGTTGTCGCTGCACCTGGGCACGCCGTTCAAGACCGAGTGCACTGGCCGGGTTGGTGACCACCTGGTGCCCATGCCGCACTTTGGATTAGTGCTGGCGTTACCAGACTGGCAGGCGCTGGCCCAGCGGTTGACCGAGGCCGGAATTGCTTTTGTACTGGAGCCGCAACTGCGGTTCGAGGGCCAGCCCGGGGAACAGTGGACCATGTTCTTTCTGGACCCGTTTGGTAATCCGATCGAAATCAAGGGCTTTCGCTCCCTTGAAACCGTCTACGCCGCCTGAAGGCCTGGCACCGGAACCAGGTATGAACCGGAACCACGTATGAGCTACACCTTTTTGTCGGCCACCATTCTGCTGGTCCTGATCACCGACCCGATTGGCAATATCCCGATTTTTGCCAACGCGCTCAAGCATGTGGCACCCGAGCGCCGCGCCAAGGTCATTCTGCGCGAAATCCTGATCGCTTTTTTTCTGCTCCTGACGTTCATGTTTGTCGGTGCAAGCTTTCTGAGGGTGATGAACCTGAGCGAGTTATCACTGCAAATCGGCGGCGGAGTGATTTTGTTCCTGATTGCCTTGCGCATGGTCTTTCCGCCAGCAGAGGCCCAGGAATCGGAACTTCTCGAAGAGCCGCTGATTGTTCCGCTGGCCGTGCCAGCGGTGGCCGGCCCGTCGGCCTTGGCCACGGTACTGTTGCTGGTCTCGCAGCAGCCAGAGCGGCGGCTGGAGTGGATCGCCGCCCTGTGTGTCACCATGGCCATCAGCGCCATTGTGCTGGTGTCGGCTGAGCGCATTCAACGCGTGATTGGCAGTCGTCTGGTGGTTGCGGTCGAACGCCTCATGGGCCTGGTACTGGTGTCGGTCGCGATCGAGATGATGCTGCGTGGCATCAAGGTCTTTGTCCAACAACTGATGCGCGGCTGAGGTGGGCTACGGTGCTGCGCTGACCAGGTCCTGGTCGATGGCGCCAAAGATACTGTGGCCGTCGCGGCCCTTCATCTCGATGCGAACATTGTCGCCAAAGCGTAGGTACTCGGTTTCGGGTTGGCCTTGCAGCAACGTCTCCATGGCTCTTTTCTCGGCGATGCAACTGTAGCCGTTGGGCCAGTCGGTGCGTCCCTTGCGCGCAACGCCCCGGTTGCTCACCGGACCCGACCCAAGGATGCTGCCGGCCCGCGCACCCCGGGTTTGACACAGATGCGCGAGCATTTTTCCAAACGAATGGGTCATGTCCGAACCGGTGTCACACACGCCCACCTTGCGACCGTTCCGGCATACCTGCAGCGCACCCTGCACGCGGCCGCGCGCCCAGGCGTCGCCCAATTCGTCCGGTGTCACAGCCACCGGACTGAACGTACTCGCGGGCCACGCCGACAACGACATCGCACCGTAAGGCGCCCCGTCAGGTGCGAGGCAGCGCAAGCGCCAGGAGTTGACCAGCAGGATAAGGCGTACGCCATCCAGGGCACGTTCCGGCGTGCAAGCCATCGGCAGATCACCGGTCACTACCGCCAGGCCGGCGCCAAAGTCAACACCCGATTCTTGTGCCGAGCACACCATCGGGTCACACGGCCCCAGCAGCCAATCGCCACTACCTTGCCACATCAACACTGCGTCGCCAGCACCCTGGGCTGTGCCAGGATGCGCTTGCTGCAACAGTTCCAGATGGCTACCATAGGCCATGCCTTCGACCCACTGGAAGGCGCGTGGCAGCGGTGCCATGCACTGGCGGGCATCGAACGCGAATGCGTGCCGTGCTCTGCCGGAATTGAGTGCGTCAGACATATCCTGCAACTGGGGCGAGAGGTAATTCCAGTCGTCGAGCACCGATTGCACTCGGCTCGCAATATGCGAGGCATAGTGCGCCTGACTCAGGTCGCGCGAGACAACGACCAACTGCCCATCCCGGGAACCATCTTTATAGCTTGCTAATTTCATGCTGGAATTGTCGCTCTGAATTAAACTGCAGACGTTATACAGGCCAACCCTCGTCTGCATTAAACCCACCGCATCCATGCCCCATCCGACCCGCGCCAGCACCTGCAACGGCAGCCCGTGCCGCCGCGCGCTGGCGCTGCTCACGCTGTGCGTGCTGCTAGGCCATGCCGCCGTATTGCAGGGCGCACCCATGTCCCTCGGTTTCAGTCCCACGGAAGCAGCGGTTGCACAGCGGCCTTTTCAGACCCGCAGCATCGGCTTGATGGCGGCGCCGGAGGTGTTAGCCACGGAAATACAGGCACCCATCCCCTTGCCGCTGCAGCAGGGCAAACGGGCCGTCAAGGCCTTGCCGCCGGACGCCGTGCCCCGGGCAAACAGCAAAGGGTTTGGCCACGGTGCTGCGGCGGCCTCCAGCATGGACACCGTCACAGACGCCGTACAGACCTCGAGTGCTTTGGAGCTGCTTGCATCCAGGGCATCGGCCGTGCCCGTCGCTGCGGCCAGTGAACTGGAGTCCATGCAAGTGGCAGCAGTGGCGCAAGCGCTGCCTGTGCCAAGCGCGCTCCCACCCGCTACAGTGACCAACGCTCGGGCCCAAGGCACGCCGCCAGGTGCCGTTGCCATTCCGGCGCCGGTGCGCCTGCTCTACGACATCAATGGAGAAATCAAGGGCTTTCCCTATATTGTCAAAGGTGACTTGTCGTGGCAGCACGACCAGAAGACCTATGAGGCACGCCTGGAAATCAGCCACTTCTTGCTGGGTTCCCGGGTGCAGACCAGCAAGGGGGCCTTGAGCGCACAGGGATTGGCGCCACTGCGTTTTGGTGACAAGGTGCGCAGTGAAGTGGCAGCGCACTTTGAGCGCAGCAAGGGCAAGGTGTCGTTCAGTGCCAACACCCCAGATGCAGCCTTGCAGCCAGGCGCACAGGACCAATTGAGTGTGTTCATCCAGATGGCGGCCCTGTTGGGCGGTGACCCGGCGCAATTTCGGGCCGGGTCCCGGCTGAGCTTCCAGGCGGTGGGGCCGCGCTCGTCCGATGAATGGGTTTTTGAGGTCGGTGCCACCGAGACCCTGGATTTGCCCGGCGGATCGGTGGCGGCCGTCAAACTTATGCGTTCACCGACCAGCGAGTTTGACTCCAGGGGTGAAATCTGGTTTGCGCCAGGCATGGACTACATGCCGGTGCGCATCCGTTTGACCCAGGCCAACGGTGACTTTGCCGACCAACTCTGGAAGTCGACCGAAAAGCCGCGGTCCACACCGTAGCCAGCCTCTTGAAATCCACAGTGACGCACCCAGTTTCCGAGTTCACCGTATGATGTCTCCCATGCACACGCTCTACGACTCCGAAACTTATTCTGTCACCCACATGCTGGCCAATGCCGAGCCGGACGGCAGCACCCGGGCCGGACCGCTCAAGACCGAGCGTTTCCCCAATGGCGTCCCCTTGCTGGCACGCCATGGTTTTGAAATTGTGGACAAACGTTCTGGCAAAGAGGTGTACCTGGATGGCTCGTGGGCCGAGTTGTTCCAGCGCCACATCATGGCCTGGCAAGTCAATACCCCCTCGCAGGAAGAGGTCGAAGACACTCTCGAGCAATACGCAGAACTCGCACAAAACCCGGTTCTTGTGCATTAGATTCGTTTGAGCAGACGCCACAACTCCCTATAGTCTCCGGCCCAAAAAACAGCCGCGCCACGGGCTACCTGCCCACGCTCTCCACGTCAAACGCCACCAGATTGCGTGTCTCTTTGCTGAACTCCACCCCAATCAGGCAGATGGGCTGCCCCTTAGCCTGGTATTCGGCAGAGTAGTTCTTGGCCTTGAGTTGCGCCAGAGGAATCTAGGTTTAGTCGCAGCCGACTTTCAAGGTATTGGACAATAGGCGCATGCAACTTCTTTGAAACCCTATCTTTGGTCACTTCATGAACCTACTAGAAAACCGCAGCGCCGGCGTGCTGCTGCATGTCACTTCGCTTCCAGGACCACATGGGATAGGCGACTTTGGCCCTGATGCCTTTCAGTTTGTCGACTGGTTGGCCCGGACCGGTCAACGCCTATGGCAAATCCTTCCGACCACACCGATCGGACCCGGCGACTCGCCGTACCAAAGCGTCTCGGCATTCGCAGGGAGCCCGCTGATGGTCTCCCTGCAACCCTTGGTGATGGATGGATGGCTTGACGCTATTGATTTGCCCGACACAGGATTTGATGCCCATCACGTCGACTTTGCGCGCGTCGTGCCGTGGCGCTTGCTGCACTTGCGCCGTGCGCATCGCGGCTTCCTGGCGCTGGGCTCGGCTGACGATCAGGTGGCATTTTCGGCCTGGTGCCAGCGCCAGGCCGATTGGGTCGATGACTACGCTCTGTTCATGGCCCTGGAAACCGCGCACGGCGGCCAGGCTTGGTGGTTGTGGAGCGCAGAACTGGTCCACAGGGTGCCCGCGGCACTTGAAGCTGCGCGTCTGAAATATGCTGACGAAGTCAGCTTTTGGCAGTTCGTGCAGTGGTGTTTTGACGTCCAACTGAGTGCGCTCAAGTCCTATGCCAACGCGCGTGACGTTTCGATCATGGGTGATTTGCCCATCTTTGTCGCGCACCATAGCGCCGACTGCTGGGCGCGCCCGGACCTGTACGAACTCGATGCGCAGTTCCAGCCCACGGTGGTTGCAGGTGTGCCACCGGATGACCTGGGACCCTTGGGCCAACGCTGGGGTAACCCGCTGTATCGCTGGGACCGCATGGCGGCCGAGAATTATGCATGGTGGACCGCGCGGGCACGCCGGGCGCTGGAACAGACAGACCTGTTTCGTATCGACCATTTCCGGGGTTTTGCGGCCTACTGGGAGATTCCCGCCAGCAGTCCCAATGCCGTCGATGGGCGCTGGCTGAAAGGCCCTGGCAAACCGCTTTTTGATGCCATCGAACGGGCGTTGGGCCGGCTGCCCATCATTGCCGAAGACCTGGGCTTCATCACGCAGGACGTCTTCGACCTGCGAGATGCTTGTGGATTTCCGGGCATGAAAATTCTGCAATTTGCCTTTGGCGAGGATGCCACCCACGACTACCTGCCGCATAACTTTCCGCACTACTGCGTGGTGTACACCGGCACCCACGACAACGATACATCCCAAGGCTGGTGGCATGCCGCCAAGCAACGTGAGCGCGACTTTGCCGGCAGCTACCTAGCAGCCGGATCGCACGACATTCACTGGGCCATGATTCGGGCCGCGTCCAATTCGGTGGCAAATGTCGTCATTGTGCCGTTACAGGACGTCCTGGGTCTCGACGGCAGCCAGCGCATGAACACCCCGGGCACCCTTGGCGGAAAGAACTGGACCTGGCGCTTCACCTGGAGCGCACTGGGCAGCGAGCCAACCCGGGTACTGGGCCTGATGACAGCCGCCAGCGGGCGCGGCCCGTTTGGCTTGTTGCGCCTGGGCTAAGGAGTCGAGCAACAATAACTTGAACAGTCTGGACGTTCTGGCGGGCGCACTGCGTCGTTGCAAACCGCTTGTGCAGCCAAGCTGCACGGCGCGCTTTGCGCCTCGCATTGCATCCCTCCAGTACGCCCATCTTT
>JAIPCE010000054.1 GCA_021738345.1 Rhodoferax sp.
GGGAATTGTCGCAGGTCATACAAACCCCCGGCATGGAAATTCGCACCGCGCTCGAGACTGTCAAAGACCGCGTCGACGACAGAGCCAAAGGCGCTGGCCATGAACAACGCCCCAGCATAGTGAGTGACCTGCGCGGCAATTTTTACTTCTTTGACTTACCTGCAGGGCAGTTGCAAGGCAACACCGCTGGCGATCCCGAGACCGAAGCCTGGCGCGCTGCGGACAGCGTAGGCTCCGTTGCTGCCTACCAAGCTTATCTCAAACTTCACCCTACAGGCCGCTACACAGGTGCCGCCAACATCAAACTCGATGCCCTGCAAAAGCCCGTGCCACAGCCGCCAGCGCCGAGCAAATTCGCCGCCCCGACCGAGACACCTGAAAGCCCTGAAGCGGCAATGTGGCGTGAAGTCAAAGCCAGCGGTGCACGGGATTACCTGATGGCTTACCTCAAGGAATACCCCAAGGGAAAGTATCTTGCTCTGGCGCGGCTCGAAATCAAAAAACTTGACGATGCGGACCAAGCCAAGCGCATCCAGGAGCAGGCCCAGCGCCTACAGGCCGCAGAGCAGGCCCGCGAAACCGAACTAAGCGCATGGAACGTGGCCGAACGTAGCCACACCGAAGCCGCTTACCGCCAATACCAAAGCCAATACCCCAATGGCCTATACACCGCACAGCTTGCCGCCAAGCTGAGTCAACTCGCCGCCGACACGGCGTACCAGGCCGAAACCCAGACCTGGAACCAAGCCCAAACGGCGACCAGCAGCGCAATCGTTCAAGCCTACCTGAAGCGCTACCCTGGTGGACGTTACGCCGAGTCAGCGCAAGCCCGACTGACGGTGCTTTTGAAGGAAGAAGCGGAAATGCGTCCCGGCAAGATCATCCGGGACTGCGAGGTTTGCCCCGAGATGGTGTTGATAGGCAGTGGAAGTTTTGATATGGGCTCTGATACGGGTGACAGTGATGAGAGGCCGGTACACCGTGTCAGCATCCGCAGCTTCTTGATAGGCAAAACCGAAATCACCCAAGGCCAGTGGAAAGCCGTCATGGACAGCAACCCAAGCCGCTTCAGTAGCTGTGGCGATGACTGCCCAGTGGAGCAAGTCAGTTGGGACGATGCACAAGAGTTTGTGCGCAAACTAAGCCAGAAAACCGGCAAAACCTACCGTTTACCCAGTGAAGCAGAATGGGAATACGCCTGCCGCGCTGGGGACAAGCACACCTATTGCGGTAGCGACGGCGTAGATGCAGTGGGCTGGCATGCGAACAACAGCGAGGGCCACACGCACCCTGTCGCTGGCAAACAGGTCAACGCTTTTGGGCTGTATGACATGAGCGGCAACGTCTGCGAGTGGACTGAAGATGTCTGGCATGGCGATTACAGCAATGCTCCCATTGATGGGTCTGCTTGGATTACTGATGGGAGACGGCGTGTGCTGCGCGGTGGCAGTTGGAACTTTAGGCACTCCTGGCTTCAGGCTACTAACAGGTATTGGGACTCCCTTGTAGTCCGCCTAAATTACGTCGGGTTCCGTATCGCCCGGACTCTTTAACAAGTTTCCTATTATTCCGTCTCACCTTTGGTCTCGAGGGTGCGATTTCAGGTGACTGTCATCTTGTTGAAGGAAGTAGAGGGTCGCTCCAACATCCTGGTGGATGCGCTGCGCTTATCCACCCTACAAGTCAGCGCGCTTTATATCCATAACAGTATCTACCCGAGGGTGGATCGCAAACGTTTCTGGCAGCGAGAAGTTCGTAGGGTGGATAAGCGCAGCGCATCCACCAGGGCCAGGCTCGGTGCCAGGCTTCGCCGGCGCACTCAGTTTGAATCGCACCCTTGCCTTGATGCCAAGTTGAAGACATGGACTTGGCGACCAATCATCCCGCCAGCACCGTCATAAACGGACCACCAGCCAATTCCGCATCCCTCATCTCTCAAAAAAACTGCTTGGCAAAATTGGCAACTGCAATCGCAATCACCACACCCAACATCCACTTCAGCACAGCGAGCTCGGCCTTCACCTCGGCGCTATCGATTTTGGTAGCACGCGACGTGCCAAGCGCTTCCGAGAGAGCTTCCTTTTGTGCTTCAGCAATCGCCGAAGCCTGCTCACGCGTGAGCCCGGCACGCTCCGAGCGCCCAGCAAATTTCAAGGTATCAAAAGTAATTGTGCTCTCGAAGAAATGATATCACTGGCGTAAAAAAGCTCGGTCGGCACAGGATGAGGACCCGGTGATAGCTCTGACGCTACAGCACATCAGGCTCAGTCACCCCAGGACTATCCGCAGTTTTTTGCGAGCGCTTGCCGCCTCGGGACGTAGTCTTGCGTGGGCGACTCTTGGAGGCACCTTCTAGGACCGGCGCAAGCGGCACTTCAATCGATCCGAACAAATCGACACCGACCGGCTCCGGGGCCGAAATCGGGTCTGGACTCTGCTCTGGCAGTGCGGGCTGGGTCCCTGGTACGGCTGCTCCACGGGTAGAACGGCGACGTTTTTTGTCTGGCGAGGACGATGGTGCTGGTGCTGCCATCGGGGTTTTTGGCACAGGTACAGGTACAGCCAAAGGCGTCTCGGTGAACGTGACTTCAGGTGCCAGCACCGCAGGCGGCGCCACAGCCCTTCGGTACACATACATTCCGGACTTGTCATCGCGGCCTAATTCGAGCAAGCCACGCGCTTGTGCATCTTCGAGCAGATTGCCAAAGGCTCGGTATCCGAAATGGCCTTCATTAAAGTCGGGGCGGCGCCGTTTGATGGCTTCTTTGAGCATGGATGCCCAGATTTTGCCGCTGTCACCGCGCTCGGCCAACAGCGCCTCGAAGGTTTCGACTGCCATGTCGACGGCCTGCGACCTGCGACTGTCAATCTCTGCCTTGCGGCGTTGCTCTTCGTCGGGTGCACGTTTTGCTGCAACCGAACTCTCCCGCGCAGGCTGCTTGGCGCTGGTACGTTGGCTTTCACGCACCAGATCGTCATAAAACAGGAACTCGTCGCAATTGGCAATCAACAGGTCCGAGGTGGACTGTTTGACGCCAATGCCAATGACCTGCTTTGCGTTCTCCCGAAGCTTGGATACCAGCGGAGAGAAGTCGGAATCTCCGCTGATGATGACAAAGGTATTGACATGCGCCTTGGTGTAACAAAGGTCCAGCGCATCGACGACCAACCGGATATCCGCAGAGTTCTTTCCCGACTGGCGCACATGCGGAATCTCGATCAGTTCAAAGTTTGCCTCGTGCATCGTCGCCTTGAAGGCTTTATAGCGATCCCAATCGCAATAGGCCTTTTTGACCACAATGCTGCCTTTGAGCAACAGGCGCTCCAGCACCAGGTTGATGTCAAATTTTTCGAATTTGGCATCCCGAACGCCAATCGCAACATTTTCAAAATCACAAAATAACGCCATACTTGCGTTGTCAACCATTGAAACCATTCTTTACCTCTGCGGACTTTTCTTGACACCATCGGCTATTGACGGTCAATGCGCACACTGTACGGCAAACCGGCCGCCAAGGTACAGGATCATCGTCATTGCCCGTTGTTCGAATCCACCCCGTTCCCGCAGACGGACCTTTTGTTTCGTAGTCAACTCAGGACTTACCATGTTTACTAAATTGCTACTTACCGGTGCCCTTGCAACTGCCTGCACGGTGCAGGCCGCCGAGCCTTCCATTGAACTCGCAATCCAGGTCAAGGCCCCGGTCAGTGCGGTCTGGCAGGCCTGGACCAGCAGCGACGGTATCACCAGCTTTTTTGCGCCCGAGGCCGAAGTCGACCCGCGCCCGGATGGCGCGTTCCACATCTTCATGGACCCCTATGCCAAGCCCGGAATGAAAGGTGCCGACACCATGCAGGTACTTGCGGTAGAGCCTGAGCGTCTGCTGTCGTTTACCTGGAATGCACCACCCCATCTGGCTCAGGCGCGCGCGCAGCGGACGGTCGTGATTCTCCGCTTCACCCCAGATGGCGAAACCACCCGCCTCACGCTCACCCATCTGGGCTGGGGCAGCACCGGAGAGTGGCCACAAGCACGCGCTTATTTCGAAAAAGCCTGGCCCAACGTGCTCAAAAACCTGCAAACCCGTTTCGAGACCGGCAAACCCTATGACTGGTCTGCCTGGCGTACCCAGCTCAAACAATGGCACGCCAAGGAAGAGCGTAAGCCCGAATAACTTCACTCCCGCAAAACCGGGAATATTGCACGCGAATGCGACCCTGACGATCGCCCGGCGCACTGCATGAAAAGTGGTTGATTTTGATCAAACCATGACGCGCGCCTCGGATTAAAGATGGCGCTTGCCGTTTCAACCACTGCAAGGAGCTCGTCATGTCCAACACCAACCACTATGTGTACGCCTTTGGGTCAACCAGGACCGAAGGCGATGCCAGCATGAAAAATCTGCTGGGAGGCAAGGGGGCCAATCTGGCCGAGATGTGCCGGATCGGCATTACGGTGCCGTCTGGCTTCACGATCAGCACCGAGGCCTGCACCGCGTTCACCGAACAGGGACGCGAGCGCCTGGTGGACCTGATTCGGGAAGAAGTGTTGCAGGGCATAGCGTTTGTGCAAGGGGAAATGGGCAAAAAGTTCGGCGATGCGGCCGACCCCCTGCTGCTCTCGATCCGCTCGGGTGCGCGCGCCTCCATGCCCGGCATGATGGACACGATTCTGAACCTCGGACTCAATGACGAGGCCGTGATCGGGCTGGCCCGCAAGGCCAACAATGAGCGTTTTGCTTGGGACTCGTACCGGCGCTTTGTACAAATGTATGGCGACGTGGTCATGGGGCTGAAGCCGGTCTCCAAGGAAGACCACGACCCGTTTGAAGTGATCATCGACATGGTGAAAGACGCGCGCGGCGTGAAGCTTGACACCGAGCTCGATGCCGCCGACCTCAAGGAACTGGTGCAGCGCTTCAAATCCCTGATCCGTGCCCGTGTGGGACGGGATTTTCCCACCGACCCCTGGGAGCAGCTCTGGGGCGCTGTGATTGCGGTCTTTGAGAGTTGGAACAATCCACGCGCCAAGGTCTACCGCGAACTCAACGACATTCCCCAGTCGTGGGGCACGGCCGTCAACGTGCAGGCCATGGTCTTTGGCAACCTGGGTAACACCAGCGCCACCGGGGTAGCTTTTACGCGCGACGCTGGCACCGGCGAAGACCAGTTCAACGGCGAATTTTTGATCAACGCGCAGGGCGAAGACGTGGTTGCCGGCGTGCGCACGCCGCAACAGATCACGCGGCTCGGGTCGCAGCGCTGGGCGCAACTGGCCCTGGTTGCGGAATCGGTGCGACGCAGCCAGTACCCGTCGCTCGAAGAGTTGATGCCCGACCTTTACCAACAACTCCTGGCCGCCGAGACCCTGCTCGAAAACCATTACGCCGACATGCAGGACCTGGAATTCACGATCCAGGAGGGCAAGCTCTGGATGCTCCAAACACGCAATGGCAAGCGCACCGGAGCCGCCATGGTGCGCATCGCCATGGAAATGCTGGACCAGGGAATGATCGATGAAAAGACGGCTCTCAAGCGTGTCAGCCCGGAGCGCCTCAACGAGCTTCTGCATCCGGTCTTTGATGCCACCGCACTGCAATCCGCAAAAGTCATTGCGCGGGGCTTGCCGGCCTCACCTGGTGCCGCAACCGGCCAGATCGTTTTCTTTGCTGACGAGGCCGATGCCTGGGTCAAGCAGGGCAAGACGGTGGTGCTGGTGCGTCTCGAGACCTCGCCCGAAGACCTGCGTGGCATGAGCGTGGCTGCAGGCATATTGACGGCCCGTGGCGGCATGACCTCGCACGCCGCGGTGGTCGCGCGGGGCATGGGCAAATGCTGCATTTCCGGCGCTGGCGCGGTCCACGTAGACCTCAAGGCGCGTCAACTGATCATTGGCGATCTGGTCTTGAACGAAGGCGACTGGTTGTCGCTCAATGGATCGACCGGCGAAGTGTTCCAGGGCAAGATTCCAACCCGCGAAGCGGAACTTAGCGGCGACTTCGGCAAGCTGATGGCACTGAGCGACCGCTACAAAAAGCTCGAAGTGCGCGCCAATGCCGACACCCCCACCGACGCACGCGTGGCCCGCAACTTTGGTGCGACCGGAATTGGCTTGTGCCGTACCGAACACATGTTTTTTACCGGCGAGCGCATTGTTGCGGTGCGCGAAATGATTCTTGCCGACGACAAGGCAGGGCGCCGCAAGGCACTCGCCAAGCTGTTGCCCATGCAGCGCAGCGACTTTGAAGGCCTGTTCCGCGAAATGAACGGCCTGCCCGTGACCATTCGGCTACTCGATCCGCCATTGCACGAATTTGTTCCGCACGACGATGCCAACCAGCGGGCGATGGCCGCCGACATGCAGGTGTCATTGGGCAAGATCAAGATGCGGGTCGAGGAACTGCATGAGTTCAACCCCATGATGGGTCACCGCGGCTGCCGGCTTGGCATTACTTACCCAGAGGTCACCGAGATGCAGGCCCGCGCCATCATCGAGGCGGCACTCAACATGCGCCACCAGGGTCTGACCGTGAAGGCCGAAATCATGGTGCCGCTGGTGGGCACGGTGCGCGAATTCACCCTGCAGGCCGACGTGATTCGCCAGACGGCTGCCGCGATTTTTGCCGAGCGCGGCGAACAACTCGACTATCTTCTGGGCACCATGATCGAGACTCCGCGCGCCACGATTACCGCCGACGACATTGCCAGGCAGGCAGAGTTCTTCTCGTTTGGCACGAACGACCTGACGCAAATGACACTGGGTTTCTCACGCGATGATGCCAACAAGTTCCTGCCCGAGTACCTCAAACAAGGTATCTACGAGCGTGACCCGTTCCGGTCCATCGACCAGCAAGGCGTCGGCGCACTGGTGGACATGGCAGTCCGCAAAGGCCGTCAGGCCCGTGCGGACATAGAAGTGGGCATTTGCGGTGAGCATGGGGGTGATCCGACCTCGATCGAATTCTTCCACCGCACCGGGCTGGACTATGTCAGTTGCTCACCATTCAGGGTGCCAATTGCCCGGCTGGCTGCGGCCCAGGCGGCACTCGACTGAGAGCTACAGGGCCTTTTCGATTGCGCCCACCAGGGTAGCGCTCTCTGGCTCGACATTGCTGACATAGCTTGCAACGACCTTGCCGCTGCGATCAATCAGGTACTTGTGGAAGTTCCATTTCGGCGCTGCCTTGGTGGCCTGGAACAGCGATGCGTACAACGGGTTGCGCTGGTCACCCACCACCTCGGACTTGGCGAACATCGGAAACTTCACGCCATAGGTGTTGTAGCAAAAATCGGCAATTTCCTTGGAGGTGCCGGGCTCTTGTTTGCCGAAGTTGTTGGACGGAAAGCCCAGCACCACCAAACCCTTGGCCTGGTACTTGGCGTACAAGGCCTCGAGCCCCTCGTACTGCTTGGTAAAACCGCAGTAACTGGCGGTGTTGACTACCAGCAGCACCTTGCCCGCATACTGGCAGAGGTTTTGCGGCGCGTCATCCTGCAAGCGCGGAAATTGCTGCTGCAAAATGGCCGGGCAAGCCGCTGCCGAGGAACTTTGTGCCAGCGCAGGGAAAGACAGGCAAGCACCCAAAAGCGCCCCCGCCAAAGAAAATAACTGGGCCAGTCTGCACTTCATAGGAGGCTCCTCTTGTCAAAACTCAGGCGCTTGCCCGTTGCATCAAGTAGGTCGGGTTAGCCACTGGCGTAACCCGACATGTGTGCACCTTGCGGTTCACAAAAAAGCTTGCACACGGGACCGGTGCATCCCCCTGTCGCTTATTTCTTGCGCGCCGCGATGGCCTGCTCGGCGGTGTTTACCATGTCCACGCCAACCGTGTTTTTCCACTTTTCGTAGACCGGACGCGTCGCCTTGACAAAGGCATCGCGCTCGGCAGTTGTTAGCTCGGTGATGGTCACGCCCAAAGCGGCAATGTCCTTGAGCAGCGGCTTGCCGGCTTCGGCCAGGCCTTTGCGCGCAATGCCGATTTCTTCCTTGCCTGCGTCTATGGCGGCCTGGCGCACGATGGCCTGGTCTGAGGGTGTCCAAGAGGCCCACACTTCCTTGTTGACCACAAAGATCAGCGGATCAGCTACATAACCCCACATGGTCACGTGTTTCTGGCCAACGGTGTGCAGCTTGGCAGCAGTAAAGATCGACATCGGGTTTTCCTGGCCATCGACCGCACCGCTGGCGAGCGCCGGCTGGGCATCGGCCCAGCTCATTTGCGTTGGGTTGGCACCCAAGGCGGTAAAGGTTTCCAGAAACAGGGGCGAGCCTACCACCCGAATTTTGAGGCCCTTGAGGTCTTCGGGTTTGCGCAGCGCCAGCTTGGAATTGGTGATTTCGCGGTAGCCGTTTTCGCCCCAGGCCAGCGGCATGACGCCGGCCTTGTCGATGATGTTGAACACCTGCTTGCCCACTTCGCCCTGGGTCAGTGCGTCCATGGCGGCGTAGTCGGGCATCAGGAACGGCAAGGAAAACAGATTGAGCTCCTTGACCTGCGGCGACCAGTTGATGGTGGAACCTATGGCCATGTCGATCACGCCCTGGCGAATGGCCGAGAATTCGCGCGTCTGGTCGCCTTGCACCAGCGACACGCCGGGGTACAGCTTGATATTGATACGTCCCTGGGTGCGCTGGCGCACCATGTCGGCCCAGATTTCACCGCCCTTGCCCCAGGGAAACGCAGTCCCCACGACCAGTGACATTTTGTATTCCGGCTTGTAGGCGGTCTGGGCAAAGCCCACCACCGATGAAGCCAGGGCTGCGGCCGCAACGGCCAGCTTGAGGAACGAACGTACTTTCATTGAGACTGTCTCCTTTGTTAAAAAATCACTTGCTCAGTAGCCCAGCTTGCGCGGCAACCAGAGCGCGAGCTCGGGCCAGATGATGACCGCAACCATGACCAGGAACATCGAGAATAGCATCCAGCCGACCCAGCGCACGGTTTCTTCCATGCGCACATTGGCAATGCGGCACGACACCATGAGATTGACTGCCAGCGGCGGGGTAAATTGTCCCAATGCCACCTTGAGTGTCAAAATGACCCCAAACCAGACCGGGTCCCATTTGTAGTGCTGAACAATGGGCCACAGCAAGGGCACAAAGATGAGGAAGATCGACACCCCGTCCAGAAACATGCCCACGGTAATCAACATCAGAATCAGCAGTGACAGCACGCCATACTCGCCCAGGCCAGAGTTCACAATGGCCCGCGTCACCGGATCAATCACACCCAGCGTGGAGAGCGAATAGGCAAAAATGCCGGCCAGCGACACCACCAGCAAAATGATCGCCGACAACTCACCCGACTCACGCAAAATCACAAACAGGTCGCGTACTTTGATCGTGCGGTGAATGGCCATACCCACAAACAATCCGTAAAAGACGGCGACCACGGCTGCCTCGGTGGGCGTAAACCAGCCCGCACGCATGCCGCCCAAAATCAGCACCGGCGCCGACAGACCCCATATTGCATCCTTGAAACTTTGCCAAACCGGCGGACGTGGCAGGCTTGACTCGAGCGCTCCTATCTTGTGGCTGCGCGCCATCCAGACCGTCGGAATGATCAGTGCCAGGCCCGCCAGCACCCCGGGAATCATGCCGGCGGCAAATAGCGCTGGCACCGAGGCCCCCGGCACCAGCACCGAATACACAATAAACGCGACCGAGGGCGGAATCAGGATATCGGTCGCCGCCGCCGCCCCCACCACACTCGCAGAAAATGCCGCCGGATAACCAGCGCGCGACATCGCTGCAATCATCACTGCGCCCACTGCCGCCGCATTGGCGGGACCCGAACCCGAGATACCACCGAGAAACATGGCCACCAAAATGGCGACCATCGGCAGCATGCCCGGACCCCGTCCGACCACGGCGACGGCAAAATTCACCAGCCGCAGGGCCACCCCCGAGCGGTCAAAAATCGACCCCACCAGCACAAACATGGGAATTGCCAAGAGGGGGTATTTGCCCAGACCCGCATAAAAATTCTGCGGCACAGCCAACAATCCGAACCACTGCGAGTCCGCGTTGGCCAAAGCAATGCAAGCCGCCCCTGCCAAACCCAGGGCCGCACCTATGGGCACACCCATCAGCATCATCACCACAAAGGCAACAAACAACAGGGTTGGGATCATGCGCGCCGCCCCCGGCGCACAAACAGGCCCAGGGCACGCCCGGCAATCGCTACCGACATAATTGGTAACCAGATGGTGTACCACCACTGCGGCACCCCGATGCCGGGGGATGTTTCGCCATACTTGATATCGTCAAACACCATGCGCGAACTCAGGACCGCGATCAGGGCAAATAATAGAAAGACCATGAACGCCCCAAACCGCGCCAGCGCGCGCTGCCGCTCAGGCGAGCCGCTTTCGGCAAAATACTCGATGCGAATCTGTCGGTTGCGCGCCACCGAGGCCGAGCCCGCCACCAGCGCCAGCACAATCATCAAGAATACCGAAAACTCCTCGGTCCAGGCAAAGGATTGGCTGGTGAAATAGCGCACCAGTACATTGGCAAACGTAATGAGCGATAACAATGCCATCACGATCACCGTGAGCCAGTCTTCAATCTTCAGGGGGATGGCGGTGACCTCATCTTTTTCGGCAGGGTCATGCACTTCAAGCGGCAGATGGGTGGGCTCGTGGAGGTGGGGCATGCAGCGATTCAAATCGGTACTAAACATTCACTTTAGCATGGCGAGCGCGGCGGCCAGCACATCCTCGGGTCCAATGCGCGACTGCGCCTCCAGCACCGGCGCATAGCCGACCGGAATACGCGGTGCGCCCAGCCGCTTAACCTTGCAACCCGTCGCCTCGGCCGCCGTTGCTGCAATTTCTGCACCAAAACCTGCGGCCTGCACCGCTTCGTGCACCACCAGCAAACGCCCGGTCCGGGCGCACGAAGCAAGGACTGTGTCGCGGTCCCAGGGCCAGATGGTGCGCAAGTCGATCAATTCGACCTCGATACCATCGGCCGCCAAGCGCTCACAGGCTTGTGCGCACACCCCCGCCTGCTTGCTCCAACTCACCAGAGTCAGGTGCTGCCCGCGGCGCAGCACCGCTGCCTGCCCAAGATCGACCGTTTGCGACGGATCGACCTCACCACTGATGCCCCAGAGTGTCTTATGTTCCATATAGACCACCGGGTCGCCACTGGCCAGGGCGGCACGCAGCAGACTGTAGTTGTCTTGCGGCGTGGCCGGGCACACCACCACCACGCCGGGCAGATGCGCAAACCAGCTCTCGAAGGACTGGGTATGTTGGGCTGCAGACGCATCCCAAATACCGATCGGCATGCGCACGACCATGGGCACACGGCCCTGACCGCCAAACATGAAGCGGTTTTTGGCGGCCTGGTTAACAATCTCGTCCATGCCGCACAAGGCAAAGTCCACCACCCGCATCTCGACCACCGGCCGCAGTCCGGCCAGCGCCATACCTACTCCAGCCCCCAAAATGGCGGCCTCGCTGATCGGCGTGTCAATCACCCGCTGTGCACCAAATTCTTGCTGCAAGCCCTTGTACTGGCCAAAAATGCCGCCACGGCCCACGTCCTCGCCGAGCACGACCACATTCGTGTCCGCGCTCATCTCGTGCTGCAGGGCCAGCACGGCCGCCTGCGCATACGTCATCATCGCCATTGGCCTGCTCCCACAGTCTGTACATCGGTAAAAGCGGATTCCGCCATTGGCCAGGCGGCGCCTTCGGCATGGGCCACGGCGGCGGCCACTTCATCCTGTGCGGCTCGGTCGAGCGCATCTAGCTGCGCTGGGTTGGTGCCAGGCAGCGCGAGATAAGCCCGCCGCGCCCGTGCAATCGGGTCGGTCTGCAGCGCCGCCTGCAGTTCTTGCGGATCGCGATAGGCGGCCATATCGACCGACACATGGCCCTTGACCCGGTAGGTCATGGCATGCAACAGGCGGGGCCCGCTGCCTGCGCGCACCTGTTGCACCAGTGCACCGGCGCATGCGTGCACGGCCAGCACGTCATTACCATCCACTTTTTCTGCCGCAATGTCCAGGCTCAGGGCGCGCGCCGACGCACCCGCGCCCGCCGTCATGGGACCACTGGCGGTAGTCGCGCTCCAGCGGTTGTCCTCACACACAAACAGCACGGGCAACTGGTACACCCGGGCCCAGTTCAGCGACTCCAAAAAGGGGCCGCGGTTGATTGCTCCATCGCCAAAAAAGCAGACCGTGATGCCCGCGCGCTGTTGCAACTTCTGGGCGTGGGCAGCGCCGACCGCGATCGGCAGACCTGCACCTACCACTCCGTTGGCCCCCAGCATGCCGACCGAAAAATCGGCAATATGCATGGAGCCACCTTTGCCGCCGTTGCTGCCGCTGGCCTTGCCAAACAGCTCATCCATCATGTGCTGCATGTCGGCCCCCTTGGCCAGCGTGTGGCCATGGCCGCGGTGGGTGGAGGTGAGGTAATCGTCCGGGTGCAGATGCGCACAAACACCGGCCGGAACGGCCTCCTGGCCGGTGGATAAATGCAGCGGCCCGCGCACCCTGGCACTGCCATCGGCCGCCTTGCCATAGGCACTCACGCCGCCCTGGCTGGCCAGCTCGGCCGCATTCTCGAAGGCCCGAATCCGGACCATTGTGCGGTACAGGTCCGCAAGTTGTTGTGTCGCGTTAAGCAATATGTGTCTCCGTTGACGGCAAGCGGTCTAAATGGGTTGAAGGAAAGCCGCTCGACCCCTAAGCGCCTACCCTACAGCGATGCAGCCAAAGTCTCCAGGGCGTTACGCCTTGAGATGGCGATGCGGGCACACGCTTGCACCAGCGCCAGCACCGTCGCTCGGTCTAGCCCGCGCAAATACTCGTTCGCGGACAATTGGCCCGCAAACCACCGGCAGGCGAGCGAAAACGCATCGACCGTTCCCTGGTGACCCAGACTGCGGTAAAGAAAGGCGGTCAATGGCGACGCCGTGAGGTCACTGCTGGACTCGCGCGCCCGACCCCGGTCCAGCACCCGCAGCACATCGGCTCGAAGGTCGGCCGGCGTATGGACATCGGGCAAATAGGCTTCGGCGCGTTCGGGGGGTCCCCCGTCGCTGCGGATGTCGCCCAAAAACATGGACACTGGCGCGTTGCCGCCCGTGACCTCTGCAAACGCCTCGATGATCGCAATGCTGGCAATCTTGGCACGCAAATAGTCCACCGAAAAAGCCAGATTGGCGGCAGCGGCAGCACGAAACTGCGCCATCTGCTGGGCACTGGGCTGGTCGGCATAGGCGTGGTAAACACAGCCGGGATCGAGCCCTTGCAAAAATCCTTGCATGCGCAGCAAGGCCTCGCGGTACTCGCGCAGGGTGTAGACCCCCACGACCGCCAAAGGTGCATTGGACTCTTCTAGCAACAACCAGGTTTGCGACAAAAACACGGCAGGATCGGCCTCGGCAAATCCTCCCACATCGCGATTGGCCAGCGCCACGGCATCGGCCACTATGGATTGCGTCATTGCAACGCTGTCCCACACAGGCGTTTGTACAGACTGGGCAGCATGGGATTCGAGCACGGTCTGCACCCGCCAGGCCAGTCGATCCGGCGCACTGCTGCCGTCCGTACCGTCGGTTCGAAACGCAACGGTGGCCTCGATGCAAGCCGCTACCGCGACCAAGTCAGGCAGCGGCAAATGGGCTTGCAACATATGGATGCCCACCACCGCGCTCAAAAACTCATTCATCCCGCCGAAGGGCTGCAACACCTGACCCGGCACCAGCCCAAAAACCTCCATGCACAGAAAGCCCGGATCTGCCGGCTGGCAGTGTTGCAAAACCCAACCATCCGCCTCGTGCACGGCGGTCGACTGCAGCATCGGCGAGACGTGGCGGGGCAGGCCTCCATCGAGCTGCACGTAAACGACATCATGAAACAGCGCTGCGAGTACCTGGCGCGGCTGCATACCCTCGCACAGCGCCAGCGCGTGCGCAGAGGTGTGGTAAGCGCGCGATTTGGCATCCATGCAACGGTGCACCAGCATCGCCATCTTTTCTACGGCATCCATGGGCACCTGCGCACCGAGCGCGCGCAAGGACGCGTCAAACAACTGGATAAATCGGTTGATCGTAGAGGTCGACATGGCGCTTTGCTCCTCAAATCTGCGGTATGCCGCTCACTCCTTGGTCTTCAACTTGGCGTCATTGGCCGAAATAAAGGCCCGAATCTGGTCCGCCATGTCCATGAGCTTGAGCCATTGTTCCTTGTACAAAGTCACCGGAAAGCGGCCCATTCCGTAGATGGATAGCGCGCCTTTGTCGCTCACTTTCATGGTAATGCCTGTGGCCGCGCCCTTTTTCAGTGCCGCGTTTTCATTGCGAAGGCGCTCAAGCTCCGCCTTCAAATCCAATTCCTGCTCTGCCATGGTGTTATTTCCTAGTGTGTTGATGATCTATGGTGGGGCATCGTAATCGAACTTGCAGCATTTTCGACCTGGCACCCAGATTCCGGCAGTGATTCAGTCGCTTGGGCGCGCCTTCCCCAGCGCCAGAGGGGCGGTTTCACCCAGGCACTTCGCGCGCCAGTGAGCGTAAGAATAGGGGTCGGATCCGCAAGCGCAGCGCAGACGGCTCTGACCCCTATTCTGGCGCGCTGCCACTTCGCGCAATTGTGCTTCGCAAGAAATCACGCGATGCGTTGCCTTTTTCTTGCCTTTTCTTGCCCAGCCCAGGCTCATAGAAGGTTGCGTCGGAGATTAATCAATCAGAAACGCAAGACTGATTCAACGCGGCATTGACCACACTTTGAAGACGCCGAACGTCAATGTACGCGTGATGGACACCCCGGTCTTCAAGAGACTCGGGGAGACCAAGAAAGGCATGAATTAGCCTGGTGGCACCTTTCCATTCTTCTGGCGTAGCGGGGCCGTTCATCTCCGCCGCGTTGTAGAAGTCCAGAAATACCAACTTGGACGGTAGATGGTTCACCTCAGCAATGAAGTATTGATGTGCGAGGCGGTTGCAGTACTGGTAGAAGTGCTCGAACCACACCTTGTTAGAGCGCGGAGCGTAGTAGTGGCGGGCCTCTTCGAGCGCTGCCCGTATTCTTTTTTTTGAAGTCTCGCCGGCCTGACTGGGTGGAGACAGAACTTCAGGGATGTGTGCCTTTGCCTCCACCAAGACGAAGTTCTGTTTGCTGGTGACCGCGAGTCCGTCCCATACGGGACCACGGCGGGGCCAGAACTTGTCTAGCGGTTTGAGGGGAAACTTGGTAATGCCCATAGCTTCAAAGGCTCGTTCGTCCCTGTATTCGATGAACCCCGTGGCGGCTAACGGTGAGCACCAACCAAGCGTCTCATCTGGCCCGATCACGCGGGCATCTCGAAAGGCTTGATCAAGCAGACGTGGCGCAAGGTCCACTGCGACTTGAAGCCAGCGTTGCCTGCCCGCGGCGTCGAACTGTGTGGGGTGGGCATGGGTGTGTTTGGTATGTCGTCTAAAGCAAGTTATCCGGGCATCAATTTTGGCATTCCCAGGCTTGGCCACGACTCAAGCACGACAGACTGTGTTGATCCAAGCAGGCTGATGCCCGAATCGAGTTCGATCGTGTTGAACCGCCTCAAGGCTCAAGTCAAGCAGCGTGGCAAGCAAGCCTGAATCGATGAACTGCAACTTGGGCGTCTTGACGACACGATTTAGGCGGGCGCGCCCATACGTCCACGCGCTTGAGCAGGTAGCCTCCACGCACCACACGCTCAACTACATAGTGCCTGACCGAAAACCCCAATCTCCCTGTGCAGACCCACGCAAACATCGGGTGAAGATTCTCTGATTTCGGCTGGTTGTGCCCAAACTCAGCCAGTTTTCCGACCTTTTACGCCTTTTGAGCCAAATCTTCGCAGCTGAACACAGCTTTGTTCGAGC
This sequence comes from Rhodoferax sp., assembly GCA_021738345.1. Taxonomy (GTDB): domain Bacteria; phylum Pseudomonadota; class Gammaproteobacteria; order Burkholderiales; family Burkholderiaceae_C; genus Allorhodoferax. Next base: position 15,872 of record JAIPCE010000054.1, read on the forward strand.
CACCAAGCTGACAACCAGTCTGGAGTGCTTTGTTCTATGTATTTAAATAAATATATAGCACTATTACATTCCTTTTAATATTAAGTTATATTAAAATATCAAAGCATAATTCCCGGCACTTCGATTCAATCCCCAACCATGCGCGTCACTCAAAATCAGCAAATGCTCATTGGCGAAGTCGATGTCTCCAAGGTCAGCTTTGACCTGCGCTCGCGCGACGACATCCCCAAAATCCTGCGTGGCCTGCAGCACATCTACTCCACCGAGACCTTGCGCGAGAACGTCTTTGCCCTGCTGGAGAAGAACATTGCACCCACTATCGACAAAGCCAATGGCCGCCCTGGCATGACCCTGTGGCGCATCCTGGTTTGCGGTGTGGTGCGTCTGGACCTCAACTGCGACTACGACCGCTTGCTTGAACTCGTCAATCAACACCTGAGCTTGCGTGAAATGCTCGGGCACGGCCCCTTTGATGAGCACCTCTACAGCCTGCAAAGCCTCAAAGACAATGTTCGTCTGCTCACCCCCGAGCTGCTCGATCAGATCAACCAAATCGTAGTCGCTGGGGGTCATGTGCTGGCTAAAAAAAGTCCAGAACAAAACCTGCGTGGGCGCTGCGACTCCTTTGTCCTTGAGACCCACGTCCACTTCCCCACCGACCTCAATTTGCTCATGGATGCCATGCGCAAAATTGTCACGCTCACCACCCGCCTGTGTGAGAGCCAGGGCGTAGCGGGCTGGCGCCAGCATGCCTACCTCCTCAAACAGATCAATCGCCATGCGCGCACCGCACAAAACAAAAAGCGCAGCAAAGCTAAACTACCGCAGCTTTTGGAGAAGAACCAGCAAGCGCTGATTGAGGCCCATCAGGACTATCTGCATGTCGCCCAAAGCGTCCTGGATAAGGCCCGAGCCTCGCTAGCTGAGATAACCCTGATGGATTCCATGGTCATTGGGCAAAAGCAAGAGATCGAGGGCTTCATGGTGCATGCAGATCGCCAAATTGAGCAGATTCACAGACGTGTCATCCTGGGTCAGCCCATTGCGCATGGCGAAAAAGTGTTCTCGATCTTTGAGCCCCACACCGAGTGGATCAGCAAGGGCAAGGCCGGTGTGCCAGTGGAGCTGGGCTTGAAGGTCTGCATCCTCGAAGATCAACACCAATTCATCCTGCACCACAAGGTGATGGAGCATCTCAGCGACGAGCAGGTGGCCCTGGAGATGGTGAGTCAGGCCAAAAACCGTTTCCCAAGTCTGGCGGTGTGCAGCTTTGACAAGGGATTTCACAGCAAGGCCAACCAAGAAGGACTTAACGAGTATCTTGAGCAGGTGGTATTGCCCCGAAAGGGCAAACTCAGCCGCCAGGCCAAGGAGACGCAAAGCGCACCGGAGTTTGTGCGTGCCCGGCGGGCTCACTCAGCGGTGGAGTCGGCCATCAATGGGCTTGAAGTGCATGGTCTTGATGTCTGTCTGGATCACGGTATTGAGGGCTTCAAGCGCTATGTGGCATGGGCCGTGGTGGCCAGAAATATTCATCGCATTGGTGCGATGGTGTGGCAACAAGATGTCAAGCAAGAGCAACGCCGCCGTGACAAACAGGCCAAGTCAGAGGTTAAGCAACGACGAAGAGCGTAGCGGGCAGGTGCCCCAAGCCCAAGGGGCAAAAGTCCTAGCTGATTGATGACAAAACAGGCTACTGAAGGATCAAGCTCGGACGAAAACTGGCTTAATCCGCTCGGCAGAGATCAACGTGTAAAAATCCGGCTGATCAATGCCAAAAAACACCTAGGGTAAACCCTTTATGCTTAAAAATTAAGCAAAGTGTTGTGGGATTTTTAGGGGGTTTTCGGTCAGGCACTACATATCGTAAGTTTCGGAACTCAATGACCAAAATCGTGGGAGAAAGTCATTGGCGTATGGGAGTGTGGGAGCCGACTGCGCTGCGCTTGGGAATTCCACTCCTCTGCTTGCGCTCATCGGCTGCGAAGAGTTTCACTCGCACGAATTGACTTTGCCCCTGTGTAGCTGGCGAGCAGCGCAGGGCGGCGGGGGAGAAGAGGGACGCATGTTTGAGCGCAGCGAGTTTGCGGCCCGTCCCCCGACGATCGAGCAGCGCAGCGTGCCCGCTTGGCCGTCAGGCCAAAGGGACAGCGACACCGGGGCTCGCCTTTCTTTGCCTACTTTCTTTGGCGACCAAAGAAAGTAGGTGCGCCGCCGGGCGCACCACCCGGCCAACGGCGCCGGCAGGGCAAAAAGCATCAAAGAATGGGGAGAAATAGCGCGAGCAACACGGCTAAAAGATGCGCGGTGCTGATGGGCTCGGCACGGCACGGCACGGCATGATTTCAGACGAAGCACTGTTGCGCAAAGTGGCACCGCGCAAGAATAGGGGTCAGAGCCGTCTGCGCTACGCTTGCGGATCCGACCCCCATTCTTGCGCTCACCAGCGCGCGCCACGCGAAAAACCCGCTCCGTTGTCGCTAGCAAACATCAGCCTCTCATCCCGATTCCAGACGGGAAAGCGCATCCCGCACCCAGCCAAAGCCGATGCGCTCCTGCTCCAGGCGCAGTCCGGGCTTTCCGTCCTGAAAAGCGCCATGGCGCAGTTGGTCGTATAGCGCGCGCTCAGCGCCAGTCAGGCGCGGCAGGTCGTGGCGTATGGGCTGGGACTCCTCGACCCACTGAGTGGGATGGGCCAGCAGCGTCTCGCGGTCCATCAACAAGGACTGGGCGTGGGGAAAATGGCTGCGCAACTGGTCGAGAATGGCAAAGCCGTGGGTGTCGATGTCGCCCCAGTAAAAGATTTTTCGGCGATGCAGCCAGTGCGCGGTGGCCAGCGCCTCAAAGCCATAGCCCGCACCAAACACCACCATGCTGCGCGGCACCGGCGGAAAGGCCAGAAAGTTGACCTCGTTCTCGGTGATGAAGACCCGCTCCACCGCTGGATTGAGCCGCTCAAACACCTGCCGGGTCAATGCAATGTCCTGGTCCAGCGAGCACAGCTCGGCGTACTGGGTGAGCAGACTGGCCGCCGGATCGAGCATCCGAAAGCGGATGCGCAGCGGTTTGTCGGCAAAGCCGTAGCGACGGCAAAACTGCACTACACCGGTGGCTTCGGTCACAATGGCGGACGGCGGCAGGATGAGGTCGAGCAATTCGGCCAGCACAGCGCGGTGGGCTTCAATAAACTTGCTATCGATACCGCCAATATCGACTTGCCGCAGGTAAATTCCCGGGCGTGGATGTGCCAGCATCCAGCCCAGCACCTGCAGCAACCGGGGCCATTCTTCGCACAGCGCCAGGGCCTGCAGCGGGCGCTTTTGCAGCCAGGGCTGCAGGGGTGCAAACAGGTCGGGCGCCTGTGCCTGTGTGGTTTGCAGCAGTGCGGCGAAACGGCGGGCGTCCCGCGTGCGGCCAATCAGGGCCAGCGCATCGTCGAGCGTATCGACCCACACCGCCTCGGGCAAGGTGCTGTTGCCCAACACCCGGTGGCTGAACTGGCGTTGCTCGATGCGCACCCGTGGTAGCGCATGCAACGCCGCTATCCAGGCACGCACGGCATCCAATTGGTCGGCCAATTCGGAAGAAGCCGGTCCGCGCAGGGTCAGGCGCCTGGGCTCCATCGCCTGTTCATGCACCAGGGGGCGTAGCAGTTCGCCCTTGTCCCACCACTTCTGAACCTGCGCACGCACATCGGCTGGCGTGGTCCAACTCATGCCAAAGCCTTTTCCGCACGGTATTCCTGCATGCTCAGGTTGCGCAGGCGGGAGTCCCGCCCTTCTTCGTTGTGGACAAAACCCACGTGCGAAACATAGGGCTCGATGATGTGGATTTTTTGCAGCGGCGTGACGATCAGCAATTGCAAATTGAGTTTTTGGAACAGACGCAGCCCATACTGCGCCGACTCGTCAGAGCCACGCCCAAAGGCCTCATCGATCACCACAAACCGGAAACTGCGCGAACGTGTCTCGCCCCAGGCCAACCCAAACTGGTAGGCCAGACTGGCCGCCAAAATGGTGTAGGCAAGCTTTTCCTTTTGGCCGCCTGACTTGCCCCCTGAGTCCGAGTAGTGCTCGTGCTCGCGCCCGTCTTCGCGCCAGCGCTCGCTGGCGGCAAAGACAAACCAGTTGCGCACGTCGGTGACCTTGGCGGCCCAGCGCCGGTCTTGCTCGCCCTGCCCTTCGCGGCCGCGCAGCCGCTCAATGATGTGCTTGACCTGCAAAAACTTGGATTCGGAATACTGGCTCTCATCAGCCCCGTCCACCGCGCCCGACAAGGCGCCATCGAGGCAGGCCCGTAGTTCGGTCTGAAAGTCGCGCACTTGGGCGTCGGTCGCAAGCTGCGCTTCCAGCACAATAAAGCGGCCAGGGTTGTAGTCGATCTGGGTCAGCGACTGGTTGATGCGGGTGATACGTTCCTTGATGGTTTCGCGCTCGCGGTTGAGCTGCGAATGAAAGTGCGCCACCTCGCGAATCGTGTTTTCGTTGAGCAACTCCTTGAAACGCGCTTCAAAGCGTGGCAAGTCGTCGGCCGCCAGCTTGTCCAGCAGCGTGCGGTACTCGCCCGCAGCCTCCACTGCCACGTCCATTTCCTGGGTGTCGAGCGGGTAACGGGTGCTGAAACTGCGCATGGCGTCAATGATTTTGTCGCGGGAGGCCCTGATGCGCTGGCCATCCGCCTCGATGTTCTTTTGTAATTCCTCGCGCATGTCGCGCTCGCGCGCCTCGCATGACTCAATGCTCAGCGCCTGCGCGCCGAGCAGCTGGACCTGCAACAGCGCCAGCTGCTCCAGCCATCGGCGCTCTGGCTCGGGGCCGTCAGCCAGCAGGGCCTCGGTCTGGCGGCGCGCGCCCTGCGTGTCGGTGGTTTTTTGTTCGGTTTTTGCGCGGCGGTCACGCTGGGCGGCCAGTTGGTCTTCGGTTTTGGTAAGGTCGGCCTCTAGCGCCTGCAGCTGCTGGGTCAGTGCCTGCAGCACGTCCGACGCTGCGTTGAGGCGTGCGCGTTCGTCTTCAAGGGCCACCACTTCGAGCGCGACTGCGCGCCAGTTCAAGTCGCGGTAGTCCTGGTACTCCACCACTTTGGCGAGCGTGTCAAGCCGCTGCTTGATGCTACTTTGCTCGGCCTGCAAATCGCCGACCTGCTTGCCCGCAGCTGCAACACGCGCCTCCAGCACGCGGGCCTTGGACACCAGCGCGGCGAGTTTGGCTGCATTGCTCCAGCCCAGCACATAGCGGCTGCGGTCGTCGAGCCGGTGGCGGTCGTCCTTTTCGTGGCGCTCGCCGGGCGACTTGATTTGCCCGGCCCGGGTAATGGCCCGGGGTTCGGCGCGAAACTGCTCCTGCGTGGCACAGCAGGCGACGTCAAAACGGTGCCAGACCTCGCGCTCCAGCCAGGGGTACAGCGGAGAATCGGGTTTGAGCAGCAGCTTGTGCACCATGGAGTCCGGGTGCAGGCTGGGCAAGTCCTGTTGGCGTGCCGCGCGCACCCTGAAGTACACCAGTCGACCCTGCAAATGGGTTTGCTCCACCCATTGCGCCACCGCACCGTAGTGTGCATCCGGCACCAGCAGCGAGAGGCCAAAGTTGTGCAGCAAACGCTCTGCTGCACCCTCCCAGTCGCGCTGGTCTTCGCGCACTTCGATCAACTCGCCGGCAAACGGCATGCTGTCTTCGCGCAGTCCCAGCGCCTCGCAGAGCTGCGTGCGCATGCGGATGTACTGGGCATCGATATTGCTGCGCCGCCCCTTGAGACTACTGATCTCAATACTGAGCTCGGAATGCTCCTTGCGCGTTTGCGCCATCAACACGCTGGCCTCGGTCAGGGCGTTTTGCACCACGTCAGCGCGCTCGGTAGCTGCCTCGCCAAGCTGCACACAGGTTTGCTGCTGCGCCAGCAGATCTTCGGGACTGGCCACCTGCAGCAGGCCCAATTGGCGGCGAAGGGTGTCGTAGCGGTCGGCATTCTTCTTGCGCCGGTCGGTTTCGGTTTGCAGCCGCGCAATCTCATCGCCAATACGGGCGATACGGTCGCCGCCGTTGGCTGCAATGTTCAGGCGCAGCTCACGCTCCTGGCTGCGCTGGCTGAGCTTTTGGGTTTGCAGGCGCTCGACCTTGGTGTCTTCGCTTTTGAGGGTTTGCGCCAGGGTGGCCAGGCGCTCATCGATCAGCGCCAGTTTTTGGGTCGCAAAGTAGGGCCGGAGTGCGTCGCGGCAGGCGCGCAGACGTTCCGTGGCTGCTGTCAATTCCGCATGTCTATCGCATTCCGCCACCAATGGGGTCAGCAACTCGAGCTGCTGCTTGGCCTTGAGCACCGCCTCATGGGCACGCGTGAGATCGTCAAAGTGGGCAATCAGGCCCTGCACCCGCGGTGCCACGTCAAACGGTTCCAGCATATGCAGGCGCACAAAATCGGTCAGGTTACCGACCGATTTCATCGACACCGTCTGGTGAAACAGCTCCAGCGCCTGTTCGCCCTCAATGCCCAAGCGGCGGCGAAAATGCGCACCGTAGGGCGGAAACGTGTCAAACAGCGCGACTCCACTTTTGCGCAAACGCTTTTTGAGTGGATCGATGGATGTGCCAAAGTGGGCGAAGTCGGTCGCCAGTGACAGCGCTTTTTCGGCCACCGCATAAAAGCGATCAGGCTGGCCAAAGCTGTCCTTGAGCCAGAACACCTGTGCCAGCGTGACCGTTTGGTCGAAGCCCGCGTTGTGAAACACCCCCAGCAGCACCGAATACTGGCTGGCATCGCGCAAGGCCACCGGCTTGGCGTTGCCGCTGACCTCATTGCGCTCTGACTTGTAATGCCCCAGCACGTAGGAGCGCAGGGAGCGCTCGCGAATGTCCGCCCCGGCGGCCTTGTTGTAGGCAATGCGCTGGGCCGGCACCAGCAACGTGGTGATCGCATCGACCAGCGTCGACTTGCCCGAACCAATATCGCCGGTCAGCAAGGCATTGCGCCCGTCGAGCTCCAGGGTCCATACCCGCTTATCAAAGGTGCCCCAGTTGAAGACCTCCAGGCGCATCAAGCGGAAACCGGTCAAAAGAGTGCCAGTTTCAGCCTCGAACCCTTCAAGGTCCAAGCTGCTTTGTTCATTCATCGCAATCTTCTCCAGTGCGCTGGTTTCGTTCGCCGCCATCCCCGGCGGGGTCAACTGAGAGTAGGTTCGCCCCATGCGGCAAGTATCGCACCTGGGAGTCGCCCTCGACTCGCCTGAGACTTCTCTTTATGCACGATTGATCTCCTGCACGCCTGCATCGATCAATCTGCCATGAATGGCTGAGCAAGCTAAGCCAAAATGCGCCTAATTCCTAACGAGGCTACGCCTCAGACCGACGAGTGATATTGTTGCTGACGAG
>JAIPCE010000055.1 GCA_021738345.1 Rhodoferax sp.
AAATCGTGGCCATCAGCAGTCCGACCAACAGCATGATGTGCCAATAAATGGGTGCATGCTTCATGCCGACCAGCATCAGAGTCCACAAGCCCGTAAGCAAAATCGCCAAAACCGCGGCCCAAACCCAGGGAAAGAAGCGCGAGAAAACATCGCGCCACAGTGTGAGGCGCGCTGGCGGTTCCAGGTTGGCGGCGGCCACCGGCCGAAGGCACATCCACGCAAAAAACATGCCCCCCACCCAGACAACGACACCTGCTACGTGCAGAAATTTCAGATAAGGATCCATTGGTGCTATTCCTTTGGTGATTGAAAAATGATGAAGGGCAACAACCTGGGCCGTCAGTTGCCAAGCGACCCAAACACTTTTTTCAGGATGCTGCTGCCGGTCCCAACGGGGTCCTTGCGGATGCGGCCCTCTTGCTCGGCGATCATCACGAACAGGCCATCCATGGTTTTTTGCGTCACGTAGGTATCAATATCCGCATCTTTCTCGTTCATCCATCCCAGCTTGACAGCTTGGCCCGCAAACTCGTTGTACTTCTGTGCCAGCTGGACCTTGGTCGTGGCCTTTTTGACCACCGGCAAAAATTTGGCAGTGAGCTCTGCCGAAGTCGCCCGCTTGAAATATTGCGTCGCAGCATCTGACTCACCCAGCAAAATCTCTCTGGAATCGTTGAATGACATCTTTTTGGCGGCGTTGAGCAGAATGGGTTTTGCCTGTACCACCGCCTGTTCGGCAGCGTGGTTCATGGCATCTACCAGTTCATCGGCCTGCCGGCCCATGCCCAGTGTGCGCGCCAAACTTTCCACCTTGCGAAGGGGTTCCGGCAGGGCAATACGGACCCTGTCATTGCCCAGAAATCCATTTTGCTTCCCTAACTCACTGACCGCAAACTCGGCACCACGCGTAATTGCTGCAGTCAGCCCTGAGCTCGCTTCAGCTTGGCTGAGCTCTGCGGCGGCACCGGTTGCCCAGGCAAACAAGCAGCCCGCAGCGACCACCAAAGCACGTCGATCAATCATCCTGGATTCCTTTGCACGTAATTGACCCTCACTGTACAGCCTCAATGCAAAGCGCATGGCGCAGCCCAAGAAGATCACCAGCCACCGCATGGGCATACAAAGACCCTTGGGTGGTTTCAAAAAGAAGCCATAATGGAGGCAATATCCGTTTTGGAGCCACTATGCCTAATCTCTCGATCAAAGATGTCCCAGAAGCCTGGGCGCTGGCCCTGCGCGAGCGGGCAGCACGTAACCACCGCTCGCTGCAAGGCGAACTTATGGCACTGATCCAGCGCGTGGTGGAGTCAGATGCGCCACTGCCAGATGCCGGCGCCAAGCCCCTGACGAGCCGACGGCAGGGCTGGAAAACGGTGGAGCAAATTGCGGCAGAGCTTCGCGCCAATCCGCATGACATCAAACTTTGCCGCGAATTACCTCGGGGCGTGGACATCATTCGTGAAGAGCGGGACGCACGATGAGCCAGCCGACCGATGATTTGTTTGTGGCGGAGCCACCGCAGCACTACTTGGTGCGTCCCCCCTTGGTTCTGGACTGCAGCACGCTTGCGGGGCTGCTCTTTGAAGAAGATTGGCAAGTTCAAGCCTTGCAAAAAATCGAAGGCCGAAGCTTGAAGGCACCTTACTTGCTGGACATCGAAATCACCAGCGTGGCGCTAAAAAAACACCGCCGTGGTGGGCACGACATCGCACTCAGCGGTTTAGAAAAATTTGCCAGTATGGATATTGAGCTGTTCGAAGTGAGCGCGCTGGAGGTGTTTGAACTTGCAAAACGCTACCAGCTCAGCGCCTACGATGCCGCCTACCTTTGGCTGGCCGCCGAGCTCACTTGCCCGCTGGCCACCTTTGACGAAAAACTGGGCACCGCCGCGCAAACGCACTTAAGCAGCCTGCCCTGACCCCGCCCGAAAACCCTATCTTTCTGATCAGGACATCTCTATGGCCACTCCATCCAGCTCCCTTGACCAGGTGGCCGACACCACCTCGCAACAGCGTTTTCTGAGCCTGCTCAAGCAAGAAATCCTGAAACTTGACGCTGCCGAGCTTGACTTTGGCATCTACCGCATCCTCAACTACCGACGCACCCAGGTGCTGGCGTATCTTGACGAAAGCTTGCCGCAACGCATTAGCCAGTGGGCCACCGAACTCGCTCAGCACAGCGGGCAGGCTTTGGCGCAGAGCGAGTCCGCCAACTGCTACTACCACCTGCACACCTTTTTTAGCCGCTACTGGGACGAAGGCGACTTCATTCCCCGCGCCCGCCGCGGTGGCAGCGCCGCTTATGCCGTGCCCTACCACGGCCAAGACACCCACTTTCACTGGGCCACCAAAGGTAGCCACTACATCAAAAGCGGCGAACTCTTCAGCCGCTTTGCCTACACCGACGGCCCGGCTGAAGTGCGCTTTGCCCTGGCCCGCGCCGACACCGAAAAGGACAACGCCAAAGGCAGTGCCAAACACTTCTTTCCGGCGAGCTTCAAGGCCGCTGCTGACGGCTTTGAGCTGCAATGGCAATGGCGTGCCGCCACCGAAGTTGAAGTCAAACGCTACAAAAGCAAAACCGCCGCACGCGGCACCCATGACAACGCTGAGTCCGACACTGACGAAGAGGCTGATGCGCTGTTCAACACCGAGGGCAACACCCTGCAAGATCGCGTGCTCAACGCCTGGCTCGCGGGCGACGACTTCAAGGGCGCACGGCCACCCGCTGGACTGAACCCTGACACCCTGGCACGCAACGCGCGCCGTTTTGTACGCAAGAACATCAGCGACTTCTTTGTTCACCCCCAACTGGGAGAATTCCTCAAGGGCGAGCTTGAGGTTTACCTCAAACACGAATTTGTTCAGGTCTGGGACGCCCCCGACACTGAACTGCCGCGCATCCGTGCCAAGTTCAAGTTGGTGCGCCAAATTGCACTCGACCTGATCACCTTTTTGAACCAGATCGAGACCTTTCAGGCCACCCTGTTTGAAAAACGCAAATTTGTGCTGCAAGCCGATTACCTAGTGCAATGCAGTTGGTTGGTGCGTGAGGCCGGTGCTGCGGGGCAAGCGCTGGTGGCCGAGGCCTGCGCCAGCGAGGCCCAGGCCAAAGAGTGGGCACAGTGGGTGGGTGAAAAGGGCAAAAAACCCAACGGCAAAAAACTGTTGGCAGCCTGCCCACACCTGCCGCTACATACCCAACACTTTGGCCCCGACTTCAAGGCCCGCGTGCTAGCCTGTTTTGACGACCTTGAGGCCGCGCTTGGCGGCGAACTGGTGCACGCCGACAACTACGCCGCCCTGCGCACCCTGGAGCCCGCCTACCGCGAGCGGGTCAAGTGCGTATACATTGATCCGCCTTACAACACCGATGCATCGCCGATTGACTACAAAAATGGCTTTCGCGAGTCAAGCTGGCTGTCGTTGATGAGTGGCAGGGTGCATTGCGCCATGGGCATCCTCGCGCAGACGGGCGTCCTCTGCATTGCCATTGATGACGCAGAAAACGCGGCTCTTCGGCTGCAACTGGAACATAACTATCCCGATACCGTCTTGGGTACCGTGGCCGTGCGCGCCAACCCGTCGGGTCGCCCAACCAAGGCAGGGTTTTCGGTGTCACATGAATACGTCCATTTTGTCGGGCGCAGTACGGCAGCCATCATCGGCAAAATGAATCCCACCGAAGACCAGGCAGCGCGGTTTTCCGAAGAAGATGAGGACGGCGCTTTTGAGTGGCGCAATCTGCGTCGGGAGGGCTCCAATTCAGACCGAAGTGCGCGGCGCGCATTGCATTACCCACTTTACGTTTCTGACAGCAAAGTCCGTATCCCCGCAATGACTTGGGACGAAGAAACAGAAGAGTGGCTATTCGAAGAGTTGCCTAACTTTGACGAGGCGACCACTTGGCCCACTGACGACAAAGGCAATGAGAAAACCTGGCGTTGGAGCCATGAGACCGTCCGCGACAACATGAAAGACATTGCGGTACGCAAAGACCGCAGCGGCAAAAATTATGTCTATTACAAACGTCGCCCCAATGAAGAAGGTGTGGTGGCTGTCACCACCTGGTTTGATGCCAAGTACAGCGCCACCGAACACGGCACAGCCTTGCTGAAAAAGATGTTTGGCAAGCCGCTTTTTTCATACCCCAAATCAATACATGCCGTGCAGGACAGTATCTACGTGGGCGGTGCGTGCAAGCTTGATGCCATCACCCTCGACTTCTTCGCCGGCAGTGCCACCACCGGCCATGCCGTGGTCAACCTCAACCGCGAAGACGGTGGCGCGCGCAAGTTTTTGCTCGTGGAACAAGGGGAATACTTTGACACTGTCACCTTGCCGCGCATCGCCAAGCTCATGACCGCGCCCGAGTGGAAAGACGGGCAACCCAAGGACAGCGTGCAGCACGCCGATGCTGGCGATGTCGCGCATTGGAGTCGCCGCACCCTGCCGCTGGTGCGCGTGTTGCGGCTGGAACGTTACGAGGACAGCCTTAACGCCCTAGACCTGTCCCACATCACGGTGCCAGACCCGAGCGGACAAACTGGCATGAATCTAGTGGCGCACAACGCTGGTGAGCACCTGCTGCGCTACTGGCTCATGGACAGCGTCAGCGGTGACGGCACCACGGCAGACAATACCCAGGCGGTGCGCCTGTCTAGCAGCGAGCTCACGCACCCGTTTGACTACCAGCTCACGCTGTTCGAGCCCACCGGCGAGCGGGTGGTGGCGGTCGATATGCAAGAGACGGCCCGGCTGCTGCTGGGGCTGGTGCCCAAACGCCAGATTGAGCTGCGCGACCCACAAGGCCAGCGCCACCAGCTCATGCACGCGGTGCTGGCCGCTGATCTGGCCCGTCAACAAAATCTTGATCCAAGCCGTGCTGTAACGTCGCACATTTCGCACCAACCCGTGCTGTTATGGCTACGCAACACAGACGACGAAAGCCCGCCCGAGCGGGCGCAAACCCAATACGAGTGGCTCTGCGCCCAACTGACCGCCGTCTGGGGACTGACCCTGGGCGACTTTGGCACCATCTTTCACAACCGGTCCGCCTTCTGGCCCACCGGGGTGCGTAGCGCCAGCATCGACAGCCTACTGGCCCAGCGCATGATGGAGCGCGCCAAGTGACCCAAGCTGCCAAAGCTTCCAAGACCCCCAAATCGCCCAGCGCGCGCGGCCAACGTTTTGACCGCAGTCTGTTGCTGGTGCGCTGGCTGACCAACGAATGGGGTGGTCGCTACAACGAACTACTGGAGCGGGTCAAAGACGCGCCCGATACCGGTGCGCCAGGGGCCTCCGCACGCTTGGCCGCCGTGCTCTCACGCAAGGGTGTGCGCATGGCCCCCGACGTGCTGGCGCAACACGAGCGCGCCTTCATGAGCGACTGGGCTGGCATTGCCAGCGCACGCGAGGCGGCCACTGGCACGCGTTTTGCTTTGACGCACTTTCAGTGGTTGGTGGCGCTGTTTGTCGAGCACTACCTGTATCGGCTGGCTACTCCCGGCGGTCGTGCCGACATGGTGGCCGAGATCAACACCCTGCGTGAACAGGATCTGCCCTTTTTATCCCCCGTGACCGGCCCCGACCTGAACCGGCTGGCGCTGTGGATGGCCACCGGCAGTGGCAAGACGCTGATGCTGCACCTCAACACCTTGCAGTTTTTGCGCCATGCCACAAGCATTCTGGGCAGCGCACCGCAGCGCGTGCTGCTGCTCACACCCAACGAAACCCTCTCGCACCAGCACCGCGCCGAACTGGTCTTGAGCGGTATTGACGAGGTGGTGCTGGAACGTTCGCTGGAGATCACCGAGCTCACCAAGCTGTACCTGCCCGAAGACAAAGAAGGCCAGCGGGTGCGGGTCAAGGCGGGGGTGTCGGTCAGCACCGACCAATATCCCGGCCCCAACTTGGTGCTGGTCGATGAAGGTCACAAGGGCGGCAAAAGCAACTCGGGGGAAGAGTCTGCCTTTCGGGAGCGCCGCCAGGCGCTCACCGGCACCCACAAAACGCAGCCGGTGGAAGGCGTGCCCGGCTTTGAGTTCGAGTACTCGGCAACCTTTGCCCAGATTGCCGATGGCGATGCTGATTTCTTCAACGACTACGCCCGTTGCACCGTGTTTGACTACGGTTACCGCCGCTTTCATGACGATGGCTTTGGCAAAAGCCCCAAAAGCCTTGTCACGCGTGACCTGCATGCCCAGGACCTAGTGCTCGCAGCCGGGTTGGTCGCCTTTTGGCGGCAGGTGCGCTACTTTAGTGCAGATGCGCCGCGTGCCCAAAGTTACCGACTGAGTTCGCCACTGGCGGTTTTTGTCGGTCAGAGCGTGACCGGCAAAAGCCAAAATGTGGTGCAAGTGCTGGCTTTTCTAGCCCGCTTCGCAGGCGATGCCTACTTCGCCACGGCTTTGCTGGCGCAGGTGCTGGATGCCACCCATCCGATTCAGCAAGCACTGTTTGCCGCGCAACTCGATTTAGCCGCCGAGCGCGCGCTGGGTGCACCACACTTGCACTCGCAAATATGTGTTGGTTTATTTGGCGGACAAGGGCAATTGGCGGTGCGGGTGTTGTCCAAGGACGAGCTGGGGCTGCGCCTGCCCGGCGCGCCGGGCGACCACTGGTGTGGCACGGCGTATGTGGGCGATGCGCCCAAGCTGGCGGCGGCACTCAAGACTGCGGGGGTGACGGTGGAAACACCGGATGCCGTCACGGGTTCGCTATTTGCACGTCTGGACGACAGCCCAGAGCTGAAATTTTTAGTCGGCTCGCGCAAGTTTATCGAAGGCTGGTCCAGCTTTCGGGTCAGCACGCTGGGGCTGTTGCAAATTGGCCGCAATGCGGGCACGCAAGTGATTCAGCTGTTTGGCCGCGGGGTGCGACTGGCCGGTGTGGGCGGGCTGCTCAAGCGTGCCGACCATGTGCCGCAACTGGGGCCGCATCCAGCGGGCATTGCCCTGGCTGAAACACTGTATGTGTTCGGTGTCAGGGCCGAATACCTCCAGACCTGGCTTGACACCCTTAGCCGCGAGGGCTTGCCGGCCCAAAGTGCCGTGTTGCCTGTGAGCCTGCGCACCGACCTAGACGCCCTGGCGCTGCAGGTGCCCTTGCATGACGAGGCGCGGCTGGCGGAGTTTGGCCAGCGCTGTATTGGCTTTGTGGCGGCAGAACATGGGGGCGTACAGATCGATTTGGCCAGCCACTTGGTCATGCAAGACGGGGTAGGCGAAAAGCAGGCTTTGGACATGGCCGTGCAACAGCATGCCGCCAGCGACCTGCTTTGGCGCTGCGTCAGCGCCGAGACGCTGTTCCAGCATGCCATGCGCTGCAAACGCCAGCAAAACATGCAGCAGCTTTGGGTGACCCCCAGTAGCGGCTGGCATTGGCTGCAAGCCGTGCGGGTGAATGTGCCCACCGTGTTGCTGCCGCTGACCACCGAGGTGCAACAGCGTCTGCGCCATGAGGTGCTTGCCCAATGGGAGGCAGCTTTGGGCCGCTGCATGCGGCGCGCCCGGCTGAAGTTTCTAACCGAACAGCCCAAGTCCGAGTTGATTTCCACAGGCCATGCCAACTTTCCCATACAAACTCTGCCCGATGGCAGCGCCAAAATGGGCTACCGCATTGAAGCCATGTTGGCCGCGCCCATCATGAAGGCAGCCCTGGATGCGCTGCAAAAAAGCCTCAAAGGCGCACAACTCAAACCTCGCGGCTGGAACCGGATTGTGGGTGTTTTGCGCGAAGAAGTGGGCGAAATCGACTTGCACGACACCCTGACCCATGTGCTCTCGGCCTTGACCGAGGGCACCGATATTGACGAGCTGACGTTGCCGGTGCCGCGCCTGCATATTCCCCAGCATTTGTACAGCCCCTTGCTACTTGCCGCACCGGCAGCCGTGGTGGAGAGTAGCGCGCAATTGAGCTTGCTCGACGATCAACCGGTCAGCCTGCGCATATCGCCACCGCCGCTCGAAAACAGTGAGGCCCGCCTGATTTGGGATGTGCGCCGTATCTGGGACCGTCTGCACCCGCAAGCGCAGTGGGCGGGAGTGGAGGTGGTGTTACTGCGCAACCTGGCCGCAGTCGGGGTCGGCCTATTTGCGGCCGAGGGTTTTTACCCCGACTTCTTGCTGTGGCTCAAGCGGGGCAACCAACAAGCACTGGCTTTTGTCGAGCCCAAGGGTTTGCGCCACCAGTGGCCCACCGACAAATTTGAATTGTTAGAAAAAGTGGTGCCCAGCTGGAAATTTTCGGTGCCCGTGCGTGGCTTTGTGTTGAGCAGCAACAGCGAACAAGAGCTGCAAACGCACCAAGCGGGTTTTACTTGGGCCAAAGCGCCGTCGGTGTTGCTGCACCAGGACACCGACGGGCTTTATGTGGAACGGCTTCTCACCAGATTGTTGGCCCTGTTGACAACTTGAGGAAAACCTTAAACCAGCAGTGCATTCACCCGCTTCACGTAGGCCGCAGGGTCGGCGGGCATGCCGCCTTCGGCCAGTAGGGCCTGATCAAACAGGATGTGGGCCAGGTCATGAAAATGCACCGAACCGTCAAGCTTTTTCACCAATGCGTGCTCGGCATTGACTTCCAGCACCGGTTTTACTTCGGGTGCCGACTGGCCCGCCTGCTTGAGCATGCGCGCCAGTTGGGTGCTCATGCCGTCGTCCTTGACCACTAGGCAGGCCGGGCTGTCGACCAGGCGGGTGGTCACGCGCACGTCTTCGGCCTTGTCTTTGAGTGCTTCCTTGAGTCTGGCCAGCAGCGGCTTGAAAGTCTCGGCGGCTTCTTCGGCGGCTTTCTTTTCGGCTTCGTCCTGCAGCTTGCCCAGGTCGACCGCGCCCTTGGCTACGCTCTGCATGGGTGTGCCGTCGAAATCGTGCACAAAGTTCAATGCCCACTCGTCCACGCGGTCAGTCATCAGCAGTACTTCAATGCCCTTTTTCTTGAACACTTCCAGTTGTGGGCTGTTCTTTGCGGCAGCCAGCGTTTCGGCCGTGATGTAGTAGATAGCTTCCTGGCCTTCTTTCATGCGGGCTTTGTAGTCGGCCAAGCTCACGCTTGCCGAGTCGGTGCTGGTGGACGCAAAGCGCAGCAACTTGGACAGGCGCTCCTTGTTGGCAAAGTCTTCACCGAGGCCTTCTTTGAGCACTGCGCCAAATTCCGCATAGAACTTGGTGTACTTGCCGACGTTCTTCTCAGCATCGGCTTTTTCCTCGGCGCTTAACACGTCGGTCACTCCGTCTGCGGAGCTTTCCGGCAACTTGTCATTCTTGGCAAGGTCTTCCAACATGGACAAAACACGCTTGGTGCAGCCTTCACGAATGGCTTTGACATCGCGACTTTCTTGCAGCAGCTCGCGGCTGACGTTGAGCGGCAGATCAGACGAGTCGACCACGCCTTTGACAAATCGCAGGTAAGTCGGCAGCAGGGCCTCGGCGTCGTCCATGATGAAGACGCGCTTGACGTACAGCTTCAGGCCGCCCTTTTTCTCCCGGTTCCAGAGGTCCATCGGCGCCTTGGAGGGCAGATATAACAACTGGGTGTATTCGGTACTGCCTTCGACCCGGTTGTGGGTGTGGGCCAGTGGCGCTTCAAAGTCGTGGCTGATCTGCTTGTAGAACTCTTCGTACTGTTCCTGGGTGATGTCTTTTTTGGCACGGGTCCAGATCGCGCTGGCCTTGTTGACGGTTTCCCACTCGCCGGTCTTGACCATGGAGCCGGGTTGGCGGCCGCCTTTATCGTCACCGGGCACCAGCAATTCACCGTCTTTCCACTCTTCCTTTTCCATCTGGATGGGCAGGCTGATGTGGTCGGAATACTTGTTGATGATGTTCTTGACTTTCCAGGTCTGGGTGTAGTCCTGGGCATCGTCACGCAAATGCAAGATGACGCTGGTGCCGCGCTGGGCGCGTGTAATGTTCTCCACTTCAAACGCGCCGCCGCCACTGGCGCCACCGTCGCTGACCCAGCGTACGCCTTCGCTCTCTTGCATGCCGGCGCGCCGAGTTTCCACAGTGATCTTGTCCGCCACAATGAAGCCGGAGTAAAAACCCACGCCAAACTGCCCAATCAGCTGCGAGTCGGTCTTTTGGTCGCCGCTGAGCTTGCTGACAAAGTCCTTGGTGCCGCTTTTAGCAATAGTGCCCAGGTTGTCGATGGCTTCCTGGGCGCTCATGCCAATGCCGTTGTCGGTGATGGTGAGCGTCTTGGCGTCCTTGTCCAGCACCACCCGGACCTTCAGCTCGGAGTCGTTTTCATACAGACCACCGTCATTGATGGCTTCAAAACGCAGCTTGTCGCAGGCGTCCGAAGCGTTGGAAATCAGCTCGCGCAGAAAAATTTCCTTGTTGGAATACAAGGAATGGGTGACCAGGTGCAGCAACTGTGCAACTTCGGCTTGAAAAGAAAGGGTTTGCTTGCTCATGGGTTCAGAACTCTCTGGTAGTCATCAAAAAGGGTTGCACGCGCCGTGTGACCGGCACGCAAGCGGGGCAATTTGGGGCATGAAGTCAGGATTCAAGGGATGGCATGCAACTTTTCCATGCTTTGCTGCAGCGCGTCAAAACCCGGCAAATGCCTGCTCAATCCAGTCTGAGTCGGTAATCGCCGGGCGCTGATGCCTTCTGCCAAAGGCCAGGGGATGTCTGCCGGGTTCCCATGGCATGGCACGCCACATACAGGTGATCGAGTTGCAACGCCGATTGCGCGGCGCGCATGGAGGGCGTCAACATGGGGAATCGCGTCAGCTTTACTTCAAAGCCGAGCTGCTTCCGGTTGTGCAAGATCATCAAACCCAGTTCAGCGCAAGAATGCAGCGCCCAGAAAAAAAACCGCATCGCGGCCAGCGCGGCTGTGGCGGATCATCTCGCCTAGCGCAAACCCTTCCCACGATGCGCCACATTTGGATTGCGCCAGCAGATACTGTTCCCCCGCAATTCCTAGCGGGCTATGCAAAAGCCCGGTGTCTGACAAAAGACACCCAAGGCCAACCTTGGCTGGTCAATACACTGGCGTATGAGGCGTGCTTTCGCAACCCCAAGCAACGCGACCGTACCGTACCAGTGACCGTGGAGCAGATGCGCCAAGCCAGTGAGAGCCTGATTTTGCGCCGCGACACCCACCTCGACCAGTTGGCCGACAAACTGCGCGAGCCGAGGGTTAAGCGGGTCATAGAACCGATGCTGCAAGGCGAGGAATTGCCCCCGGATGCCCCGACGATGACCGTCAATACTGCATTGACTTGGGACTAATCGCCCGGCGCGACCGCCAGCTACAAATTGCCAACCGCCTGTACCGCGAGGTATTCCCCCGCGAACTCACCTCTATCGTGCAAGACAGCCTGCAGGGCAAGGCTGAGCAACCGTGGTTTGTACTACTCGATGGCCGCCTGGACATGGACAAAATGTTTGCCTCCTTTGCGCAGTTCTTTCGCGAACACTCCGAGAGCTGGCTGCAGCGCTACGCCTACCACGAAGCCGGGCCGCAGCTGCTGCTGCAAGCCTTCTTGCAGCGCGTGGTCAACGGCGGTGGGCGTATTGCCCGCGAATACGGGCTGGGCCGGGGCCGCACCGATTTGTTCCTGCAGTGGCCCTTGGGTGATAAAGGCTTTCTGGGCCCGATGCAGCAAGTCGTGCTGGAGCTCAAAATCCAGCACAAGGGCCGCGCAGCGACCCTGGCCAAGGGGTTGGAGCAGACCGCAAGGTATGCCGACCTGTGCGCAGCCGACAGCTCCCACCTGCTGATCTTTGACCGCGCCCCGCCGTGGCCTGGGATGCCAAGGTCTACCGTGAAGAGCACACCCAGGGTGCCCGCACCATCAGCGTCTGGGGCATGTTAACTACGTTTTTGATAGCGCCTCGCGTGCACTCCATAAGCTTCAGCGGCTGATTTGATTCCTCACCGCCGAAACCACCCCACCAAAAACTCTGGGGCCAGGGCGATGAACAGCAGCCACTTGACCCAGCTCGCCGCGCTGCTGGCGGGCTCCACCAGGGGCGCCCTGGGCACTGGACTGCTGTTGGCTGATTGCCTTTGGCAATGAATTGGTAATCGGCTCCGCGCTGCACCACATAGTCTGCCTGTTTGTGATGCGTCAGCAGCGCATCGGTTGTAATAATCACGGATGACAGACTCGCTGGGCACCTCAAAACGACCCTCTTTGCGTCGGCAACCCAAACGAGCCAGAGCCTTGTCGCCCAGATCTTACGCCCAGCCTGCCATGGCTTTGTAGCCCTTCATGCCGCACAGGGTGGCACCTGCGGCAATGCTCAGCACCGCCGATAAACGGTGTCGTCGACCCGAGCGAGATCGGGGGTCAGGGATGTCCTTGAAGAAGTCGGGCAGTATGCGCATCTGATCGGCTGTGAGCATGATGTTGGGTTTGTCAATGAGTTGAAGTTGTGATCGATCAGCTCGAGTTAAGAGCTTTTGAGGGTAGCTGCATAAAGGACCCAGGTGGCCACGTACCACAGTGTTTCTCCAATCTTTGCACAATCGCCCAGATAGTGATGCTGCGCCATCTGTTCTTTGTAGCATGGCTCTTCAGGCCTCTCAACTAGGCGAACGCGGAGTTCTGAGAGGGTTGAGCGGGTGAAAGAAACGCATTGCATAGCCGGGTTTGTACCGGGTTTGGCAGGGGATGTTCAGTCGAGAGTACAAGGCTGTTGATTTCAAACAACATATTTTGCGGAATCAAATCATCCTGGTCTGGCGTGTTGGCGCCCGAAAGCGCCAACAATGCCGTCACCGGCGGCACGATGATCCCGCTGCTGAGCCTGGGAATACCTGGCGATCCGGCCACGGCAGTCATTCTTGGCGGCATGATTTTGCATGGTCTGGCACCCGGTCCGGCGCTTCCAGACCGACCTGCCGGCGATCTTCGCCATCTATATCGCGATCGTCATCTCCGGCATCGTCACCCTGGTGGTCCAGATCAGGGGCATCCGGTGAACACCTACCGTACCGCGCTGATTCTGAACGAAGGCAGCCACCAGGGCTTCCTCGACAGCACAGTCGCATTGAGCTTCTTTGCGTTGACGCTGCTGATGATCGGCTGGCAACTGTGGTCGTCGCGGCGCAAGAGCACGGCGGCCGCCTGAAAGCCGCTTTGCTGGGTGCAGGAGTTCGAACACCTCGCAGTCTTACTGTGGCAAAAACCCTTCAATCGACAGGTAACGCTCGCCGGTGTCGTAGTTAAAGCCCAATACGGTGGAGCCGGCGGGTAGATCGGGGAGTTTCTGGGCGATTGCGGCGAGTGTGGCGCCACTTGAAATTCCGACCAGAATGCCTTCCTGGGCGGCGCAGCGGCGTGCGTACTCACGCGCGGGTTCGGCTTCCACTTGTATCACGCCGTCTAGCAGCTCGGTCAGCAGATTTTTCGGTACAAATCCTGCGCCAATGCCCTGGATCGGATGCGGTGCTGCCGCGCCGCCCGATATCACGGGCGAGGCTGCGGGTTCCACGGCGAAGACCTTGAGTTGCGGAAACTTGGCCTTGAGCACCTTGGCCACTCCAGACAAGTGCCCACCGGTGCCCACACCGGTAATCAGTGCGTCAATGCCGTCAGGAAAATCGGCCAGAATTTCCAGCGCGGTGGTGCGCACATGGGCTTCGATATTGGCCGGGTTGTCAAACTGCTGCGGAATCCAGGCACCCGGTGTCACCAGGGCCAATTCGTGGGCGCGTGCGATGGCGCCCTTCATGCCTTTTTCGCGCGGTGTCAGGTCAAACGAAGCTCCATAGGCCAGCATCAATCTGCGCCGCTCGATCGACATGCTGTCAGGCATCACCAGAATCAACTTGTAGCCCTTGACCGCTGCCACCATGGCCAGTCCGACCCCGGTGTTGCCCGAGGTCGGCTCGATGATGGTGGCGCCGGGCTGCAGGTCACCCAGGCGCTCGGCGGTTTCCACCATGGCCAGTGCGATGCGGTCTTTGATCGAACCGCCTGGGTTGCCGCGCTCGGACTTGATCCAGACCTGGTGGGTCTGGCCAAACAAACGGTTGATCCGCACGTGCGGCGTGTTACCAATGGTTTTTAAGATGTTGTCGGCCTTCATGGGGTTCTCCTGTGGGTTGACGTTTGCGCTGAATAGGGTATGTCAGACGGATTGTGAAGCACTTGTTCTACACTTTTTGGCATATTGCTATTCCGGACCCCCTGCTTGCGGCGATAATCCGCCGCGTGAAGCCTGCCAGACCACCGCTGGTGCAATGTGGGAAACCACGCACTGGAGGAACGTCCGGACTGCACAGGGCAGCGTAGCAGCTAACGGCTGTCCACTGAAAATTTCAGCCGCAAGGGTGGAACATAAGGTGAGGATCAGAGCAACAGAGACGAGCCCATTAAGTTGGGGTGAAACGGGCAATCTCTACGTGCAGCAATACCAAGTAGGCCAGCGTTGATGGGGCCCCCAGAGTTGGCGGGTAGGTAGCACCGAGCCGCTGGGCGACCAGCGGCCCAGAGTAATGGTGGTCACGTGAGGGGAAACCCTCATGCACAGAATCCGGCTTATCGGTGGGCTTCACACTTTTTTGATGTATGGTTAGTGGTTCGACCCCTGACCCTTGGAGATGTTATGCGACCGATACATGAATTATTGAAAAATCGTGCGGACACGACTTATAGCTTGAAGCCCCAGGATAGTGTGTTTGCTGCGTTGCAGCGTCTCGCTGACCATGATGTGGGCGCCATGATGGTGATCGATCAGGATAAGCTAGTGGGTGTCTTTTCCGAGCGCGATTACACCCGGAAAATTGCGTTGGCAGGAAAATCGTCCAAGGAGACGTGTGTATCCGACATCATGACCCCTAATGTCATGACGGTGACACCGCAAACGCGTACCAAGGATTGCATGGCCCTGATGAGCCAAAAGCGGATTCGCCACCTGCCCGTCGTCGATGGCACCAAGGTGCTGGGCATGATTTCGATCCGCGACATCATGGACGACATCATTGCCGACCACGAGCTGACCATCAGCCATTTGCAGAGCTATATCGCCAGCTAAAAGCGTTCGTGGGCCGCGAGGTAGCGCCATTGGCCCACGGGAAGATCGCCTAGCGCAACGCGGCCCAGCCGAATTCTGCGCATCGCCAGTATTTCAAGTCCCGCCTTTTCGCACAGATAGGCCGCGAGGCCGGGGTGCGCGCCTTTGATGGCAAAGCGCAACTGGCTCTGCGCGGCGCTGGAGCTGCTAATGCTGGCTTTTGCCTGGGGCAGGGGTGTTCGCGCATCTCTCAGTAGCTGCGTGATCTTGTCTAGCGCTGCGACGCTTGCCTCTCCCGCCACGCTGACCATCAATTCGTGCTCCATGCTTGCGAGGTCGTCGTTGAGTTTGCGTTGGGTGCGCCAGTCTTGCGTAAAAACCAGCAAACCGCTGGCGCCGGTTTCCAGCGGCACAACTGCCTGCAGATGGCTGAAGTGGCGCTTGAGTAAGCGTACTCCAGAAGTGTCTTTTGCGAAGTGGGTCGCGGGCGACAGGAGGGTTCGCGCGTTTTCGGGCCTTGAGGGGCGTACTTTGTGCGGCTTGGCGGTCTTGTTGTCCAGGCTCGGTAGGTCTTGCAGCCCATCGAGCCACGCGACTGGTTTGTGCAGGATTAGCGAGACCGGAGCCAGGTTCATCAGGCTGGCATCCGGGGCTATGCTAATGGTCTCAGAACGGACCCGGTGCTGGGGCGCTTCCACCACCACGCCATCGACACGCACCCAACCCCCCTCAATATATTGCTCGGCTTCACGCCGCGAGCACGGCACCTGCTGGGCCACGCGCTTGGACAAGCGCTCTGCGGGCAACTGTTTTTCGGTCATGTCACGATGGTAACGGGTACTTGCGTAAGGCTTTCAAGGTCATCGGCTGGTTAAGATTGAGTAAAGGAAGTTTCGCTCATGGCCCTGTTTGCCACCACTGTTTTTTTATCTGCTTTTTTGCTGTTTCAAATCCAGCCCCTGATCGCCAAAATGATTTTGCCGTGGTTTGGCGGATCATCGTCGGTGTGGAGCACCTGCATGGTGTTCTTTCAGCTGGAATTGCTGCTGGGCTATGCCTATGTGCACGTCATCCATGAGAAGCTTGCTCCGCGCAAGCAGGTGCTGGTCCATGGCGGGCTATTGCTCATCAGCTTGCTGACCCTGCCGGTGGCGGCAGATCCGTCCTGGAAAGATGCCGCGCAAAGCTACCCGGTCTGGAGCGTATTGGCCGTGCTGGCAACTGCCGTGGGCGCTCCGTATATGCTGCTGTCGACCACCGGGCCGCTGATGCAGGCGTGGTATGTCCGCACCTTTTCCCCCTCCATCGATAGCGCGCACCCGTACCGACTCTATGCGCTGTCCAATCTTGCATCCATGTTGGCGCTGTTGTCCTACCCGGTGCTGGTGGAGCCGGTGTTTGTCGTCGGTTCGCAGGCGGTTTTCTGGTCCACAGGATACGCGGTATTTGTGCTCAGTTGTCTGGTGACTGCACGCTTTGCCTGGTCCCGCATGGTGCTGTTCAAGGGTGCCGCAGCCGAGGCCTCCGATGCAACACCGCCGCCGTCCTGGCGCGAGCGCCTGGTGTGGATCGGTCTGGCCGCCACGGCCTCGATTTTGCTGTTGTCGCTGACCCACCACATGACCCAGGACGTGGCACCGGTTCCCTTTCTGTGGGTTCTTCCCCTGAGTATTTATCTGTTGAGCTTCATTCTGTGCTTTGACGCACCGCGTTATTACGTCAGGCCACTGTTCCTTGCGGCCTTGCCGGTGGCGTTTTTCGCGCTGGACCGGGTGATGGATGTCGGCATGTCCGTTCCCGTGATGGTGGGATTGATCGCCTTCTCGCTGTTTGTGTTTTGCATGGTCTGCCATGGCGAGTTGGTGCGTCGAAAGCCATCCGTGCGCTATCTGACCATGTTTTATTTGATGATCTCGATCGGCGGCGCGCTGGGCGGTATCTTGGTGGGCTTGGTCGCACCGGCATTTTTCAATGCCTATTTTGAGTTGCCGATCGGGCTCTTCCTGTGTGCCGCCCTGATTGCCTTGGTGGTTTGGCGTGAAGCGGGTTGGGTGCTGCGGGCCGTGATTGTGCTGGGTTTGTTGGGCTATGGTTGGCGACTGGCCGGTATCTCGATGGAATATGTCGACGGTTACCGCAGCGTCGTGCGCAACTTCTACAGCCAGTTGCGTGTTTCAGAGCAGCAAGATCCGCCGCACGGTACCTTGCGAGCCATGCGCCACGGCCAGGTGACCCATGGCGAGCAGTACATGGACGATGCGCTGCGCCGTCAGCCTACGGCCTATTACTGCGAAAAATCGGGAGTTGGGCGGGTCCTGCGCAGTCTTGAAAAAGCGCCGCCGCTCAAGTTGGGTGTCTTGGGCCTCGGTGTCGGCACGCTGGCGACCTATGGCCGTGCCGGTGACGAGACGCGCATGTACGAAATCAACGAGCAGGTGCTGGACCTGGCACGCCGTGATTTCACCTACCTCAGCGATAGCCCGGCCAAGATTGTCTCGGTGTTGGGCGATGGTCGCCTGATGCTGGAGCGTGAAGAGCCACAACAGTTTGATGTGTTGGTGATGGACGCCTTTTCGGGCGACTCAATCCCCACGCATTTGTTGACCCTGGAGGCAATGCAAATCTATATGCGCCACCTCAAACCCGATGGTTTGCTGGCCGTGCATATCACCAATCACTATCTTGACCTCAAACCCGTGATGGCTGGCGCCGCCAATCATTTTGGCAAGTCGGCGCTGGTCTTTGATTTGGACCCGGCGGCCGATGACGCCTTTTGCCGCCATACAGTGTGGGTTGTGATTGGCAACGAAGAGCGCCTGCAAAGTCTGGTGACAGCGCAAGGCGGATCGGTGCCGCTGCCGCCCACACCAGGTTTCAAACCCTGGACCGACAGCTTTTCCAACCTGTTTGGTATTTTGAAGTGACGATCGGCGTCCGGCGTACAGTGTTACTCAATTCAGCAATAGCACGGGCTCGATTGCCTCGCCTTGGGCTACGATACGCCCAATGATGGCGGTATGCACATAGCCCAATTTCTTCAGGGCCAGCACACAGCCATTGACATTGTGCGCCGGCACGCTGGCTAGCAATCCGCCGGCAGTTTGCGGGTCAAAAATCAACGGGTAGCGCGGGTGTTTGGCGAACTGCGCAAGGTTGCGCAGCGCCCGGCGCAGGCGGGCATTGGCGGGCTGCAAAGAGCTGACGATGCCAGCGGCCACGGTTTCTTCCGCTCCCTCCAGCAAGGGTAAGGCAGACAGCACCAGCTCTGCATCCACACCTGAAGGCTTGGTCATCTCCACCAGATGGCCCAGCAAGCCAAAGCCGGTCAGATCGGTACACGCCGTGGCGCCAAATTCACGCAGGCATTGCGCACCCAGCTGGTTGGACTGCACCATCGACTGAAGTGCCGCGTCAATCCAGCGCCCGCGGGCCGCCAGCCGGGCGTGGGCAGCAAACAGCGTGCCGGTGCCGATGGGTTTGGTCAATATCAGCATATCGCCAGCTTGCATACCGCTTTTGCGTGTGACACCGACGAGGTGCTCGTCGAGCAGGCCGTTGACGGCAAAGCCCAGCGCCAGTTCAGACCCCTCGCCAGTGTGGCCGCCTACCAGTGCACAGCCGGCCGCGTTGAGGACTTCTACCGCACCGCACATCATCTGAAAAAGCAGGTCTTCGACCTTGGCTTCAAGGCCCGGCGGCACGGTTGCAATGGCGGTAGCCGATTGTGGCTCGGCACCCATGGCGAAAATATCCCCTAGCGCATGGTTGGCCGCTACCTTGCCAAACAGATAGGGGTCGTCTACAAAGGCCCGAAAAAAGTCCACCGAATGCACCAGTGCCTTGCCCGCAGGCACCCGTACCACAGCGGCATCGTCCGGGTCGTTCAGGCCAATCAGGACGTCCGGTCGGTTCAACACCTGAAGCTGGCCCAAGGCCCTCGACAGCACGGTCGCACCCACTTTGGCGCCGCAGCCGCCACACCGCATGGCCAGGGCCGAGAGCGCTTGCAGGCTTTCCTGCGGATTCAGTGCCAATTGCGAAGGCACGTTGGTGGATGCTGCAGGCTGGCTCTGCATCACCCCGAACTCTGAAAACTTGCGCATGAAGCTGCGGTCGATGTGGTCTTTCCAGCGCCAGACCCAAGGCCCCCAGAAGCCCAGCGCCCCGCGCGAAGCCACGGCAAATTTATCGCCCGTGCTGATCAACGCCAGCCACTTGCTTTGCGGGTGGTACGCCTTGAGCGCCTGGCCGCGCACGCTCAAGCGCAGGTTGTCCGCCAGTGGTGGACCCATGCGCACCGCAAACACACCGGCTTTCTCCAGCGGATGCTGGTCCATGGCGGCAATATCGCCCGCCGCAAAAATGCGCCCGTCACTGACACTTTGCAACTGGTCGTTGACCCGTATGAAACCACCGTCATTGAGCGCCAGTCCGGTGGACTGCAGCCATGGCGCTCCCACGGCTTGCGTGACCCACATGGTTTCATCGGCCGGCACCAACGTGCCATTGGCGCACCGCAGTTGCCCTGGTTGCACCTCGATCACGTCGCACTTCAAATGCACTTGCACACCGCGCTCGGCCAGCACGCGGGCAAACTTGTGCCGCACCCTGGGGTTGTGCGTGGGCAGCACGCTGTCCGACGCACTCAGGATGTGAAATTCCAGCAGATTCGGGTTGTGGCCACGGGTCTGCAGTTCCTGGCGCAGCCGGTACTGCATGGACAAAATCAACTCCACCCCACCCGCACCTGCGCCGACCACCGCCACCCGCAGCAGGCCGTGGGTGTGCTGTTGCACGCGCGCCAGCAGCGCCAGCCAGCGGGCATTGAAGCGGGTAATGGGCTTGACTGGGGTTGCGTGGGCCGCCGCACCCGCCACGCCATTCAGGCGCGGGGTCGAACCGATATTGATCGACAAAAAATCATAGGGCACCGGCGGTCGGTTACTGCATAGCACTTTTTGCGCCGCGCGGTCGATGCCAGTCACTTCGTCGCAGTACAGGCGGGCACCGGCAAACCCCGCCAATCGGGCCAGGTCGATATGCACCTCGTCATAGCTGTAATGGTCAGCGATGTAACCGGGCAACATACCCGAATACGGGGTGTGGACATCGGTACAGATCACGGTCAGGCGCACCCCTGGCTCGGGCTGCATACCCCATCGCTTGAGCACACCCACATGGCTGTGGCCACCACCAATCAGCACAATATCGCGGGCAATGGGTTGGGTTGGTTTTTGCATGAAAAAAGGGGGGGTAATAATAGTAAAAACGAATCTGCCGCACCATCGGATCACCAGCGCACGGTGCGCACCCTAGAAGCTGAGCCCGTTGGGCAGACAATCACCCTCTGCTTCTTCCTGGACTCAGACACCGATGCACTCTTCATCTTTTGTATTGCCAGTCTGGCACGCAGCCCATGAGGCCCGCACCGCCGATGCCAGCCAACTGGCTGATTTGTTGTGCGCCAGCCGCGCGCGCACCCTGGCGCTGGTAGATGCCTACGCCCAGACTTTGGGCCCAGCCCTGCCGGTACCGTATGCGTACCAGCTCAACCCGCCGCTGTGGGAGCTGGGACATATCGGCTGGTTTCAGGAGTTTTGGGTGTCGCGCAACCCGCAGCGCCTGCAAGGCGTGGCGGCAGACCCGGCTTGCCCGCGCGCGCAATCCCTGCTGCCCCAGGCCGATACACTGTACAACTCCAGTCTGGTGCCGCACCCCAGCCGCTGGACCTTGGTGCTGCCCGACTTGGTCGCTAGCAAAAACTATCTGGCCCAGGTGCTGCAAGAAACGCTGGCGCTGCTGAACAATAGCCCCGAAGGCGATGCTGCGCTGTACTTTTACCGGCTCGCGCTGCTGCATGAAGACATGCACAGCGAGGCTGCGGTGTACATGGCACAAGCCCTTGGCCTGCCCTTGCCAGCCGATTTGGCGCTGGCTCGGCCCTGCACCCCGCCCAAACGCCAAGTCGATACCGCCCCGCGCTGCCAGCTTGACGCCACCAACTGGCAGCTCGGCAGCACGCAGCAGGGCCCAGGCGATCAGCCACAGGGGGGTTTTGTGTTCGACAACGAGTTGATGGCGCACACCATAGCTTTGCCAGCTTTTGAGATGGATAGCCAGCCGGTGTCGTGGCAAAGCTACCTGCCATTTGTGGCACAAGGCGGCTACACCGAGGCCCGATGGTGGAGCGAGCCAGGCTGGCAATGGCTGCAATCGGGGCAGGGCCGCAGTCTGCCGCAGGCGCGGCAAACCATGGGCCCCCAACTTTGCCCGCGTTACCTGCGCCAGCAAGCGGACGCACTTGGCACAGACGGCTGGCAGCACTGCCATTTTGGCCAGTGGCAAGCGCTTGATTTGGCCGCACCGGCCTGCCATTTGAGCTATTTTGAAGCGCAGGCATGGTGCTGCTGGGCCGGTCGGCAGTTGCCCACCGAGGCGCAGTGGGAGTTGGCTGCACTGCGCGCGCCCGATTTTCAGTGGGGCGAAGTCTGGGAGTGGACTGCCAGCATCTTTGCCCCCTACCCAGGCTTTGTGGCCCACCCTTACCGCGATTACTCCGCGCCCTGGTTTGGCGATCGGCCCGTGCTGCGTGGCGCCAGCCTGGCCACCTCGGCGCGCATGGCACACCCCAACTACCGCAATTACTTCGCACCCGAGCGCAACGATGTGCATAGCGGCTTCAGAACCTGCGCTTTGACACGCTGAGAGCCCGCCGTCGCATCAGGCGCCCGCCCATAGCACGGCGAAACGGCCTTGTTCTGGCACCGGTGCATCGGTCCAGACCACCGGCTCGGCAAAACCCGCCGCACGTAGCAAATGCGTGAAACCAGTCACCGTCCATTTATAAGAGTTTTCGGTGTGCAGGCGCTCGCCCTGCACAAACGCCCGGCTGCCTTCTGGCCAGTTGACGCGCAGATCGCGTTGGGCCACCAAATGCATCTCGATGCGTGAGTCGACCGGATTGAACAAGGCCAGATGCGCCCAGTCTGCCAGGTGCATATCGCTGCCCACCAGGCGGTTGACATTGCTGATCAGGTTGCGGTTGAAGGCAGCTGTCACACCAAGCGCATCGTCGTAAGCGGCCTGCAATTCCAGCGGATCTTTCACCAAATCGACCCCAATCAGCAACCCGCTACCTGCTGCCGTACCGCACGCCGTGCGCACCTGGCGCAAAAATTCCAGCGCCTGGTCTGGCGTGAAATTGCCAATACTGGAGCCTGGGTAAAACAGTACCCGTGGCTCGGCGTTGGGCGCACCAGCCTCGGGCGGTAAAGTGAGTTGGCGCGAAAAATCCAGCCCAATGCCCAGCATCTCGATCGCCGGGTACTGACGCTGCAAGCTGCCCAAAGCCGCACGCAAGAAGTCAACCGAAATATCTACCGCCACATACCGTACCGGGGCCAATACCTCAAACAAACTGGCTGCCTTATTGCAGTTGCCGGCGCCTAGGTCGATCAGCGTGGCACCGCGCGGAATGTGCTGTGCCATAGCCACAGCCTGCGCCTGAAAAATGGCGGCTTCGGTGCGGGTGGGATAGTACTCGGGCAACTCGGTAATGGCCTCGAACAAGCGCGAGCCCAAGGCATCGTAGAGAAATTTGGGCGATACCTCGGCCCCGCCTGCCTGCAAATTGGCGCTCAAACCCTGGATCAGTTCATGCCGAATGGCTTCGGCGCTGTCGTGGTGAAGCTGGATAAATTGGGGCATTTTCATGGCTGCATTGCGGTGATCAGGGGGTCAATCGTAGCCTGCCGGGCTGATTTTGCCGTTTCTGAGTACTATTGCCCACCTGAAAGGCGCACCTTTACCTGCGCCGATAGGTTCAACCTTAGTTCTTGAAAGCTCTGCATGCTCGATCAAACATCCCGTCGCACCGCCCTTAAAGCCCTCGTCTTCAGCACCGCGCTGGGCCAGTTGGCCCCGGCAATGGCTGAAAACGTGTTCAAAATCACCGCCATTCCCGATGAATCCCCGACCGAGCTGGCCCGCAAAGCCGCCCCATTGGTGAAATACCTGGAGCAAAAGTTGGGCATGAAAGTGGAATACACCCCGGTATCCGACTACGCTGCAGCGGTCGAAACCCTGGCCAACAAGCAAGTGGACATGGCCTGGTTTGGTGGCTTTACCTTTGTGCAAGCCC
>JAIPCE010000056.1 GCA_021738345.1 Rhodoferax sp.
CACCCCGCCGGTGGGAATGAACCTCTTCACCATCAAGGCCATCACACGCGCTCCCATGGGATTGATTGTGCGCGGCACTGCCCCTTATGTCATTTTGATGATTTTGGTGATGGCGATGGTGATGATTTGGCCTCAAATCGCGCTTTGGCTGCCGGGCACGATGTTTTAAGCCAGCACCCGCTCTGCCGCTTCAACCGCCCTGCGCTCCCATCCCTTTTCCCCGCAGCGTCTCATACAGCCCGGCGTGGTTCAACAGCACCTCGAGGATGCCGCGCAACACGATCGCTGAGTTCAGCGCCTTGGTACTCATGGCGGTGTGTGCGTCGTAACACTCGATGATGGCGTTTTGCAGCTCGGTGTGAAGGTCGGGCGAATTGGCAAACTGCTCCTTGGAGTTGCTAGCGGCTTACTGCTGCAGGGTGGCCGACTCGGCGACCTTGCCCAGGAGGGTGCCGTTGACATAGCGCAGCAGGTCCTGCTTGCTGGTGTCATTGCCAAACAGGTCATTGAGCTTGCTAGGGCGAGGGAGTGCGACCCGAATTGCCGCCTGCGCTGCTTTGTAGCGCTTCATGAGGCGATCCTGCACCGGCTCCAGGGCAGCGACCAGCTCGCTTTGTTTGGCGTCTGGCTTCATTTCTACCGTCACCACCCGGTCCACGTCAAAGTCATCGTAATGTCCCGCCGCATCGAGCTTGGCACGCAGGTCAAAGACCAGGTGGGGGTCGGTGGTGGCACTCAGTTCGGCGGTGGTGTGGTAGGTCTTGAAGGCTTTTAGCACGTCTGCCGGGTCGTTGACAAAGTCCAGCACATAGGTGGTGTCCTTGTCTGGGTGGGCACGGTTCAGGCGGCTCAGGGTCTGCACCGCCTGGATGCCGGCCATGCGCTTGTCGACGTACATGCCGCACAGCAGCGGTTGGTCAAAGCCGGTCTGGAACTTGTTGGCGACCAGCAATGTGTGGTATTCATCCCCCTTGAAGGCTTCGCGGATGTCGCGACCCCTCAATCTGGGGTTTAGAGTTTGACTGGTTTCAGTGAAGCCGTCCGGGCCGGATTCTTTATCATTCACCTCGCCCGAGAATGCCACGAGCGTGCCGATGGCGTAGCCGTGGTCCTTGATGTACTTGTTGATAGCGAACTGCCAGCGCACCGCCTCCTGGCGGCTGCCGACCACGACCATGGCCTTGGCTTTGCCGCTCAACAGCGGCGCCACGAATTCCCGGAAGTGCGCCACCACCACCTGCACCTTTTTTTTACAATTTTTTGCCGCTGCCTTCACGTCCCTTTTCGGCCAGCTTGAACGCCAATTTGTACGGCGTGTAGTTCTGCAGCACGTCCAGGATGAAGCCTTCTTCGATGGCCTGACGCATGGAATACACATGAAACGGTGTGGGCAGGTTGTCGGGAGCCGGTTTGCGCGTGGGGTCGGGGCGGGAGCTGATTTCTTTGTGCAGGCTCATTGGCCCTCCCGGTGCTTGTCAGATGCCGCCAAGCACCGCATCCATCGCCGCGATGATCTCATGGGATCGATCCCGGATGGAGATGATTTCCGTCTTGAGCAAACGCTTGTCAAGCGGTGCGGCCTCAAACGGCACCAGCATCAATGGCTTGTCGTTCACGGTGATGAGCGGGCACAGCCGAGGCGGCAGGTCTTTGGCCGCCAGTGTGGTGAACGCCAGCGGCACCACCATGCGTGTGGCAAGTGCGCTGAGCAAGTCGCTCTGCACGTCCACCACATAGGGGTAAACGTCGCGCATGCGCGGGCTGGGGTTGTCAAAAACATCAAACTGCATGTTGGCTTACCAAACGCGCATGTCGTCGCACCACAGCCCATGTGCTTCAAAGCGCTCGTTCTGCTCAGCGATCCAGGCCCTGTGCGAGTGCTCGAATTGGGTTTTGCGTTGCGCCAGCGTATCGGTCTGGCTAGCGGCCTGAAGCGCGGAGAACTGCTTTGCCGACACGATGACAGTGTCAATGCGTCCGTCTTTTTCGACAAACACTGGCCCCTCTTTGGCTTGGGCGCAGATAGCGCCAAAACGGTTCTTGGCCTCGGTGGCAGTGACTTGCATGGCGGGTCTTCCGAATAAATTGATGGCTATTTTAGCTAAAGTGGAGGGCATCAGGCAAATGCCAGCAACAGGTGTCCCACTGGCTCGGCCGCTGGCCGCACCTTGATCTCGATGTCGTAGCCCAGCCGGTTCAGGCAGTCCATCAGCTTACGCTCTCTTGGACGGCATCCCGCACGTCGATCTGGCCGGTGACGGCGGCGGAGATCAGTGCGGTGCGGCGCTCTTGCAGCAGGTCGACGCGCGTTGGGCTTCGGCGGTGAGAGTGTCGAATTTGGCTGTTTCGTCCTTGATATAAGAGGCGATGTCCATCTGTTCAATTAACGGAGGCACGGGCAGTTTTCGAGTTGCCATGACAGACAGAGGTATTCGCGACCGAGTTGAACCTGAAGAAAGGATTCCGGCATCACGCTCAGAACTGGTGCTCAACGCCGTTGCAACAAAATCTGGAATAGCCTGAGCGGTATCCATCCGATAACGGAAGCAGTCGGCCTTTAGGGATGCAGAAATTGCTGGTGTACCGTTTTATGGCGGTGCTGGCGGGATGCAGTGCGAGGCGCCCTGAGTGCAGTGTGGCTTGCCACATAAACGAAGGGTAACGACGCAATGCGCCCGTCAGTGCCGTCAGAAACGGTACATTGGCAGTTTCTGCATCCCTTACCATCGCTGGTTCAATCCCACAGGGTGCTACACATGCGCGACCCACTGTATTTTTATGATCGCCATTAGTCTTTAACAAGTTCAAACTTTGTAAAAATTGAGAAGAATTCGAACATCAAAGTCATTCGCGGCGAGGGGGGTCGCTCCAACAAACACAAAGCTCCGTTGGGGCGGTGCCCTCGCCGCGAACAGTTGTTCGGTTCCGGCTTGTCCGGCGTAGGGATGAGAAAATAGCTGATGTCGCGTTTCTGGTGGACTAAAGACCTGTCCTGCCTGCGATCTTTGCCCAACTTTTGTT
Source organism: Rhodoferax sp. (assembly GCA_021738345.1). GTDB lineage: Bacteria > Pseudomonadota > Gammaproteobacteria > Burkholderiales > Burkholderiaceae_C > Allorhodoferax. The sequence continues at coordinate 3,022 of JAIPCE010000056.1, forward strand.
CGCGAAAATCTATGTGACCCACCGCCGTGCATCCTTGAGCAGCAGCAAGAATTGCCGCTCTCTTAGCGGCGACGCAGAGAAACCAAATCGGGAATAGAAAAGAGCAGCAGCTTCATCGATCGGATGTGTCAACATCGCTCGAATGCCAGCCTGTTCGGCAATCAAGAACGTGCGCCTGATAGCGTCCTGCAAAAGTCCAAATCCAATCCCGCGTCCTTGATCTCGGGTAGAGACCGCCAGTCGAGCCAAAATGACGACTGGCAAGGGGTACTGGCCCATCCCCTTACGAACACGCTCAGGCGCATCCAAGATATCTACCTGACCGACCGTCAGACTGAAGTAGCCAGCGACTCGATCATCATCCGCTACAACAAAGGTCTTGGCAGAGCCGCTGGCTTGTGCTTGACGGGAGTGGTTTAGCAGCCAATCGTTCAGCGATGGTTTGCCGCAATCAAAATCTCGAAGCTTATGACAAGAGGCCAGAGGCTCTGGACTGCTCAAGCTCACTTCTTATCCCAGGGAGCCGGACGAGAAAACAGTCTAGCCAGCCCTTCGTTTTTCTGTTCCGGTCGGTCAAGCAAATCCATCAAGGCTTGGTACTGACTGCCCGTGACCATAAACAAGCGCTGATCCAGCAAGGTCTGTTCCGCTGCCAGGCAGGCGCTATCGAGGATGTAATCCGTCAGAGATTTGTGTGCGACCTGCGCAGCGCGGCGCAGCACCGCTTCTTGCTCTAACGTCGCGCGCAGCCCTAATCGGGCGGAACGAGCTCGGGTAACAGGGGGTGAAATGGTGGAAGCGGTCATTATGTTCCCGTAATTTTTTTGCGTACTGGCGTTATGTTAGTACATTTGACGCACATCATCTATCTTTATGTGCTAACGGATGCAGAAACTGCCAATGTACCTCAGCTATTTCCGAACCCCCCATACACCATTTGACACTGTGACCACTCCGTGCTTTAGTCACTGTCTTGGGCGTTGTACTACCAAAAGGCACCCAGAACCGGCAGGCATACCCTATGATGCGGCAAACCACCAAGGAGGCTTTGCATGATCATCTCGCTCTTGAACCGCTCTAAAACTGTCACTGACGCAAGGGCACAGGAGGTGGTACGGGCAATCAACCGGCAGCTGAAAGAAGATTTCGAGCCGTATTGGAGTTTTGGCGGCAGCCTGCGTCTGGAGGGGTCTTCAGGTAAGCGCACCCGGATGAAGTCGCAGGCTGACATGCGCGGTGACGCGGTGATGTACCTGGTGGATGGCAGCAGCGCGGCCACTGCGACCGGTTGGCACCACGCAAACTACCGCGATATTCCGTTTGGCATCGTGTTTTTGGACCTTTGTACACAAATCGAAGAAGACTGGTCGATCACGCTGTCCCACGAAACGCTGGAACTGGTCGGGGACCCTCAATGCAATTTGCTGGTACAGGGCAACCACCCGTTTGACCGACGGCGCCGAGTGTTCCATCTATTTGAAATGTGCGACGCAGTCCAGGCCGAGAACTATTGCATTGACGGCGTAGCGGTCTCCAACTTTGTGCTGCCAAGCTACTTCAGTCTGGGCGAGCAAGAGGGTAAGCGCAATGACTTTCTGGGTACCCGCCACAACGGCAAGACCCTGGCGTCTTTTGGCATGAACCCAGGTGCCTACATCAACATATTTGACCCCAAGACCTCCAAATGGTCACAACCTGAATTTGAAGACGATGCCGCCGCCCGTCTGCGCAAGGCCAGCAAATCGGCACTCAAGGCCGGGCGCGGCTACCAACGCGCGCACCCCGGCGCAGCTCCTGCCTGACCCATGTCCGCCGAACAACACCAGCTAGAAGCGGCCATTGCGGCGCTGGAGTCGCAACGCGCGCTGCTGGGCGACAGCCTGATCGAGACTGCGCTGCGGCCCTTGCGCTCGCGATTGGCAAACATTACCGCCGCGCCCGAGCTCAAACATGTGAGCATCTTGTTCTTGGACATTGTGGGCTCGACGACCCTGAGTCGCAAACTCGATCCCGAAGAGGTCCATGCCACCATGGACGGCGCGCTAGAGGTGTATACCGGACTGGTGCAGGCACGTGGCGGCAAGGTACTGAACTTTGCCGGTGACAACCTGCTGGCGGTGTTTGGTGCAGACATAACCCGCGAGGACGATGCCGAACGTGCGGTGCTGGCGGGTCTGGACCTGCTGCAAGAGGGCAAACACCAGGAGGCGCTGGTCGACCAGAAGTATGGCCACGCCGGCTTTAATGTCCGGGTGGGTGTGCATAGCGGGGGCGTGCTGCTCGGTGGTGGCATGGAATCGGACAAAAACATTCGTGGCTTTCATGTCAATTTTGCCGCCCGCATGGAGCAAAGTGCGCCGGCCGGTGGCATGCGGATCAGCCACGACTGCTATCGCCATGTAAGTGGCATTTTCGATCTGCGCGCACAGGCCCCGATCGAAGTCAAGGGCGTGGAGGAACCCGTCACCACCTACTTGGTGGTTGGACGTAAGCCTCGAAGTTTTGCTCAAACCGAGTGCGGCATTGAAGGCGTTGAGACGCCCATGATTGGGCGCGCTGCCGAGTTGGGGGTGTTGCAAACGGCGTTCGCTCGGCTGCGCTCGGAGCCCGGATTTTTCACGGTCAATGTGGTGGCCGAGGCCGGCATGGGAAAGAGTCGCCTGCTGAGCGAGTTTGAAAAGTGGGCCCACGTGCAGGCGCAGGCGTCGTATTTTTTGCAATGCCGAGCCCACGCGATCACCCAAAACCAGGCCTATGGCGTACTGCGTGACATTCTGGCCTGGCGCTTTCAAATCGGCGACGGTGACAGTGCCGCAGTGGCACGCGAGAAATTTGAAGGCGGCTTGATCCCCTTTTTCAATGCCACCGATCCGCCTGAGGTTGCCGAGTCTCACGTGCACCTGCTAGGCCACCTGATCGGCATTGGGTACGCGGACAGTCGTCACATTCGCGGCATCCGCGAAGATGCCCAACAAATTCGCAGCCGAGCCTTTCACGCGGCCGCACTGTGGCTGCGCCGCGTGGGTACGCAATTGGGGATGCCAGTCGTGCTGTTGCTTGACGACCTGCACTGGGCCGACCGCGAGTCGCTTGATTTCTGGAATTACCTCGGGCAGGTTAACCAGGATGTCGCAATGCTTACGGTGAGTTTTTCGCGCCCCATGCCAGAAAAGGCCTTCATCCACTCCGGCGTTGCAGTCAATGGCCTGCGCATTGCCCTCAAAGCGCTGGACCCTGAGGCAATCAAGACCCTGGCCGGCGAGCTGTTGAAAATGCTCCCTGATGTTCCGGCGGCCCTGGGCACTCTGGTGGCAGACGGCGCGGAAGGCAATCCGTTTTACATGGAGGAGTTGGTCAAAATGTTGATCGACGAGGGCGCCATCGTTCCCGCTGCGGGCCACTGGTCCGTGCGACCCGAAAAAGTCGACGCGGCACAGGTTCCCCCCACACTCACCGGCATCATTCAGTCCCGGCTCGACCGCCTCAAGCCGCAAGAAAAGCTGACCCTGCAACGCGCCAGCGTGATCGGGTCGGTGTTTTGGGACCAGGTACTGCACACGCTAGGCGATGGCGCCGAGGATGCCTTGGAAAAGTTGGCGCAGCATCGCCTGGTCGCGCCGCAACCCAGTGCCGATATGGACGACGCACGCGGCTTCAGCTTTGCCCACCACATCTTGCACCATGCCACCTATGACACCTTGCTCAAGCGCACCCGACAACAACTGCACGCCCATGCTGCACAGTGGTTTTGCCGGCGGGCTGCGAGCAGCAATAAGGACTACTCAAACACCACCGCGCACCACTTTCTGCAAGCCGGCGACCACGCCCAAGCCGCCGATTACCTGACCCGAGCGGCCGAACAGGCAGCCGCACGCTATGCCAAGGATGCCGCATTGGCCTATGTGCGGCAGGCATTGGAGCTACTGGAGGGGGCTGCGCAGCCAGAACCTGCGACCGCCTGCGATGTACCCAGCTTGCTGCGCTGGCGCTTGCTGGACCTGCGCGAAAAGGTGTTCGATCTGGAAGGCCGGCGTGCCGAGCAGCACGCCGATATCGAGGCACTGGTGCACTTGGCGGATGCCTTGCAGGACGACCGTAAGCGCAGCGAAGCGGCACGGCGCAAATGCGTGTATGACATGCGAACCGACGACTTTGTGTCGATGCAGGCGGCGGCAATCCGGGCCATCGCATTTGCCGAGCGCGCGGGCGATACCGTCCTCCTATTGCGCGGACAACACCGACTGGCACTCGCACTGCACTACCTCGGAGACACCGCCGCCGGCATTGCACTGGCGCAACAGGGCCTGGCGCAGACACAGCGCCTGGGCGAGCGGGCATTGGAGGCACTGTTCCTGAACGCAAGTTCGGTTCTCATGGATGGTCAATTTGACCAATTGGCATCGCTGCACCTGGACGAGCAAGACTTGCAGATCAACCGGGAGCTGGGTAATCGCAGGAATGAGGCCATCGCCTTGAGCAACCTGGGACACGGCTGGCTAAGCCTGGGCGACAACCAGCGCGCGCTGCAGTACATGGAACAAAGCCTGCAATTGGCGCAAGCGGTTGGTGACCGCGCCACCGAGCCGATCACCCGGGTGGCGCTGGCAACCATCGCTTTACGCGCGGGCGATGCCGTGCAGGCGCTGGCGCACGCGCAGGCGGCAGCCGATCGAGCCCGCGAGGTGGGCAGCCCCGACCTTGAAGCGATTGCGCTGTGCGCCATGGGCGATGCATGTTTGGAACTGGCTCGCCTAGAACCCGGGCAACAAGCCTTTGTCAGTGCCGCAGCCATTGCAGAGCGACTGGACCAGGCCACCCGCTTCGATGCCTGGGCCGGCTTGGCGCGGGTTGCGCTGCTGCAACAGCACTACCAGCAAGCGCTCGCGCTGACCGAGCAAGTGCTGGAACATAGCGATAACTGCGTAGCGCTCGACTCCACCGAGTCTCCTTGCCAGATCCGCCTGACCTGCTACCAGGTGCTGGCAAAGGTCGGCGACCCGCGCGCATCAGAGCAGCTCAGCGCCAGCTACCACACACTGCAGAGTATCGCAGCGACGATTTCCGATGCTGTGTTACTTGAACAGTTTTTCAATGCGATACCCGAAAATCAGGCAACCGTGGCCGCCTGGGAGCAACTGTCCCAAGACGATTCGCAGCGCTCGGCTGCTACAAAAATGTCCGTCAATAAGGGTAACAATTAACGCGCGTCCGCTGGCAGCCGACCGTAAGCGTCTTCAATGCGAACAATATCGTCTTCGCCCAGGTAGGCACCCGACTGCACTTCGATGATTTCGAGCGGCACCTTACCAGGGTTGGCCAAGCGGTGGATTTGACCCAGGGGAATGTAGGTGCTCTGGTTCTCGGTGAGCAGCATGACCTTGTCGCCATTGGTGACTTCAGCGGTGCCGGTCACCACGATCCAATGCTCGGCGCGGTGGTGGTGCTTTTGCAGGCTTAAGGTGGCACCGGGTTTGACCACTATACGTTTGACCTGAAATCGCTCGCCAGCGTCGACACTGTCGTACACACCCCAGGGACGCGCCACCCGGCGATGGTGCTGGGCCTCGGGAACGCCCTTGGCTTCGAGTTGTGTCACCACGTTTTTGACCTGCTCAGCCAAGGCTGCATCGGCCACCAGCACGGCGTCAGCGGTATCGATGATCAGCAGGTTTTTGGTACCCAAGGCCACCACCGGACGGTGCGGCGCGTGAATAAAGGTATTGCCGGCATTGAGCAGGTGGCCCTGGCCGTGCACCCGGTTGCCCTGGGCATCGGCCGGACTCAGATCAGCCACGGCATTCCAGCTGCCGACATCGCTCCAGGCAGCAGAAAAGGGCAACACTGCCACGTTGCTGGCTTTTTCCATCACCGCATAGTCGATGCTGTCAGAGCGGCAGGAGCCAAAGGCCTCTGCACCCAAGCGGCGGAAATCACCATCCGATTGCTGCGCGCTCACCGCCGCCTTGCAGGCATCCAGAATGTCGGGCGCATGGGCCTGCAACGCCGCCAGCAGGGTACCCGCCTGGATCAGAAAGATGCCAGCATTCCAGAAGTGTCCACCGGCCAGCAAAATTTCCTGCGCACGCTCGGCATTCGGTTTTTCGATAAAACGCGCCACGGCATGCGCAGCGCCCTGCTCAGCGAGGGGTACGCCCTGTTGGATATAGCCATAGGCGGTACTTGGGAAGGTCGGTACCACGCCAAAAGTAACGATCGACCCGCTACGCGCGGCGCGTACTCCTGCGCGAATGCACTGGGCAAACGCCTCGGAGTCGGGAATATGGTGATCTGCCGGCAAAAACAGCAAAAGTTCCTCGGGTGGCACGTTAAGCGCCGCCGCTGCCATGGCGGCAGCGGTATTGCGCGCCACCGGCTCGAGCAGGATTGTCGTCGACACGCGGGCCGCCAGCGCGCACTCCTGCACCAAAAAACGGTGCTCCTCGCTCGCCACAATCAGTTGCCGCTCACCCAGCGGGCGCGATCGCTCCAACGTCAGCTGCAACAGGCTTTTTCCCTGCACCAGCGGCACAAATTGCTTTGGCAAGGCCTTGCGCGAAAGTGGCCACAGACGGGTGCCGCTACCGCCACACATAATCACCGGAATCATGGAGTCAGGTGGCGCTGAAGTTGCAAAGGAATTCATAGTCAAAATGGGTAGATAAACAAGACCGAGGCTATCACAAGACACCCACCGAATTTGGCGCTCCCAGCCAGCGACCGGGTTCTGCCTGGAAGCCCAAGCCGTGCTAAGCTAAAGGATGCGGAAACGCTGGTGCCGGATGCAATGACGCATTTGGCCCACGGTCCAACACCCACAATTTTTGATCGGCCATGGCAGCCACTGACGTCCTACAGCGCGAAACCCAAAGCATTGCCCTCCCAGGTCTTGGCCGTGCACTGATTGCTGCGGGAAAACTGGGACAGAAACCTGCAGAGGATATTTACCGCAGAGCCTTGGAAAGCAAAAACAGCTTCATTGCCGAGCTGGTTGGGTCAGGCGCGGTGTCGGCTTCCGACCTTGCACATACCCTGTCGGCAGCCTATGCCGCTCCGTTACTCGATCTCGACGCCATCGACCCGCAGCGCTTGCCAAAAGGCCTGCTCGACGGCAAGATTTGCACCGACTACCGGGTCGTGGTACTGAGCAAGCGCGCAAATCGTTTGTTGGTCGCCACTGCCGACCCCTCGGACCAATCGGCCGCCGAGAAAATCAAGTTCTCGACCCAATTGGGTGTGGATTGGGTGCTGGCCGAATACGACAAACTGTCCAAATTGGTGGAATCCCACACAGCATCGACCGTCGAGGCGATGGAAAGCATCATCGGGAGCGACTTCGAGTTTGACGAAGGCACCGCAGAGGTTGTCGCAGAAAGTGCCCAAAACAGCGCAGCCGAGGTGGAAGACGCGCCGGTGGTGCGATTTCTCCACAAGATGCTGATGGACGCCTTCAGCATGCGCGCCTCCGATCTGCATTTTGAGCCCTATGAGCACACTTATCGGGTGCGCTTTCGCATTGACGGCGAGCTGCGCGAAATCGCGTCGCCGCCCATCGCGATCAAGGAAAAACTGGCCTCGCGCATCAAGGTGATTTCGCGCATGGACATTTCCGAGAAGCGCATTCCCCAAGACGGCCGCATGAAGCTCAAGGTCGGTCCCGAGCGCATGATCGACTTTCGCGTCAGCACGCTGCCCACGCTGTTTGGCGAAAAAATCGTGATCCGGATTCTTGACCCCAACAGCGCCAAGCTCGGCATTGATGCCTTGGGCTACGAGCCCGAAGAAAAAGAACGTCTGCTGAAGGCCATCGCCCGCCCCTACGGCATGATTTTGGTGACCGGTCCCACGGGCTCCGGCAAGACGGTCTCGCTCTATACCTGCCTGAATCTGCTAAATCAGCCCGGCGTCAATATCTCGACGGCCGAGGACCCCTCTGAAATCAACCTGCCGGGCGTCAACCAGGTCAACGTCAACGAAAAAGCCGGGCTCACCTTTGCTGCCGCGCTCAAGTCATTTCTGCGCCAGGACCCGGACATCATCATGGTGGGTGAGATTCGGGACCTGGAGACCGCAGACATTTCCATCAAGGCCGCGCAAACCGGGCATCTGGTGCTGTCCACCCTGCACACCAACGACGCACCCACCACCCTCACCCGCATGCGCAACATGGGAATTGCACCGTTCAACATTGCTTCCAGCGTGATACTGATCACGGCGCAGCGCCTGGCCCGGCGTCTCTGTGCCAACTGCAAGGAAGTGGTCGACATTCCGCACGAGGCCATGCTCAGCGCAGGGTTTGAAGAATCGGATCTGGCAGGTAACTGGAAAGCCTACCATCCGGTCGGATGTTCCATGTGCAACAACGGATACAAAGGGCGCGTCGGCATTTACCAGGTCATGCCGATCTCAGAAACCATTCAACGCATTATTTTGCAAGATGGAAGCGCCCTCGACATCGCAAAACAGGCCCAACTGGAAGGTGTGCGCTCTTTGCGACAATCCGGGCTCAGCAAAGTGAAACTGGGTTTGACTTCGCTGGAAGAAGTGCTTGCCGTGACCAACGAATGAAACCGAGATAGGGAAAGCTATGGCTACAGCAAAAAAACCGGAAACCAAGGAAGCGGTGTTCGAGTGGGAGGGCAAGGACCGCAACGGCAAGCAGGTGCGTGGCGAGATCCGTGCCGCCGGTGAAAACATTGCAAAGGCGGTCTTGCGGCGCCAAGGGGTTACACCGACCAAGATCAAGAAGCGCCGTATGCGGGCTGGCTCGTCGATCAAAGCCAAAGAGCTTTCAATATTCACGCGCCAGTTGGCGACCATGATGAAAGCCGGTGTCCCGCTGCTGCAAGCCTTTGACATCGTGGGGCGCGGAAACCCCAATCCGAGCGTGACCAAATTACTCAACGACATCCGCACCGACGTGGAAACCGGAACTTCGCTGAGCGTGGCCTTCCGCAAGTACCCCTTGTATTTTGACAATCTGTACTGCAATCTGGTCGAGGCCGGTGAGTCGGCGGGTATTCTGGACCAATTGCTGGATCGGCTGGCGGTGTACATGGAAAAAACCGAGGCCATCAAGTCCAAGATCAAGTCGGCCTTGATGTACCCAATTACCGTGCTGATCGTCGCGTTTGTGGTGGTGGCGGTGATCATGATCTTTGTCGTTCCGTCGTTCAAACAGGTTTTTACCTCGTTTGGCGGCGAGTTGCCCGGCCCCACCTTGATGGTGATTGCAATGAGCGAGTTCTTTACCCAGTTCTGGTACCTTATCTTTGGTGGTATCGGTGGTGGCGTGTACTTCTTCATGCAGGCCTGGCAGCGCAACAAGAAAATGCAGCGCGTCATGGATCGCATCATGTTGAAGATGCCCATCTTTGGCGTGCTGGTCGAGAAATCGTGTATTGCGCGCTGGACCCGTACCTTGTCGACCATGTTCGCGGCCGGCGTGCCACTGGTGGAAGCCCTTGACTCGGTCGGTGGTGCGGCGGGCAACAGCGTCTACGAAGACGCCACCATCAAGATTCAGCAAGAGGTATCGACCGGCACCGCACTGACCGCGGCCATGACCAACGCCAACCTTTTTCCGTCCATGGTGCTGCAAATGTGCGCCATTGGGGAAGAGTCCGGCTCGGTTGACCATATGCTGGGCAAGGCCGCTGACTTTTTCGAGGCCGAGGTTGACGACATGGTGGCCGGCATTTCCAGCCTCATGGAGCCCATCATCATCGTGATATTGGGCACCGTCATTGGCGGCATTGTGGTCGCCATGTACCTGCCCATCTTCAAACTGGGCCAGGTGGTGTGATGGCGCCGGTATCTTCGGAACTTGGGGTCGTGGTGTTGGGGCTGCTGGGCCTGCTCATTGGCAGTTTTCTCAATGTGGTGGTGTACCGCCTGCCCAAGATGCTGGAGCGGCAGTGGGCAGCCGAGTGCGCCGGACTAGGTGGGCAGGAGCTGCCTGAGCAAGCCGCCTTCAATCTCATGGTGCCCCGCTCGCGCTGCCCGCACTGTGGGCACGCCATTGCGTGGTACGAGAACATTCCCGTGGTGAGCTACCTGGTTTTGCGTGGGCGCTGCTCGGCCTGCAAGGCGGCTATCGGTTGGCGTTACCCCATGGTCGAGTTGGTGAGCGGCGCGCTGTTTGTCTATTGCGCCCAGCAATGGGGCATCGGAGTCAGCGCGTTGGTGTGGTGCGCATTTTCTTGTGTCTTGCTCGCTTTGGCGCTGATCGATTGGGACACCACCTTGTTGCCCGATGACCTGACCCTGCCCTTGCTTTGGCTGGGCTTGGTCGCTGCGGCCCTGCAATGGACTCCGGTCGGGCTGCACACGGCATTGTGGGGTGCGGTGGCGGGATATTTGTCGCTCTGGTCCATTTACTGGGTGTTCAAACTGGTCACCGGCAAAGAGGGTATGGGATATGGCGACTTCAAGTTGTTTGCGGCCCTGGGCGCCTGGTTTGGCTGGCAAGCGCTGATACCGATCATTTTGCTGGCCTCGGTCATCGGCGCCATCGTGGGCATTGCCATGAAATTCAGCGTCGGGCTGCGCGAGGGTGGCTACATCCCCTTCGGTCCGTTTCTGGCGGGTGGCGGCTTTGTCGCATTGGTCGCTGGCCCGGCAAGCTTGCGGCAATGGATAGGACTCTGAGCGCGTGGCCGCAGTCCGACTCGGCTTGACCGGCGGCATCGGCAGCGGCAAGACCACGGTGGCCGGACTGTTGGCAGCCTGCGGCGCCACAGTGATTGATGCTGACGCCATTTCCAGAGCCTGCAGTGCCGCCAACGGCGCTGCCATCGCCACCCTGGAGGCAACCTTCGGTGCCAGCATATTGACCGCCGAGCGTGCTTTGGACCGCGAAAAGATGCGTACTTTGGCCTTTTCAGACCCCACAGCCAAAGAAAAACTCGAAGCGATCATTCACCCCTTGGTGGGGCAAGCCATTTTCCGACAGGCAGCCGCCGCACAAGACGCGGGTGCGCGCTGCATCGTCTTTGATATTCCCCTGCTGGTGGAGTCGCGACATTGGAGACAATCACTGGACCGCATCCTGGTCATTGACTGCCCACAAACGACCCAGATTGCACGTGTCGTGGCGCGCAGTGGCTTGGCAGCTGCCCATGTTGAAAAGATGATTGCCGCGCAGGCCAAGCGTGCTCAGCGTCTCGCCGCTGCAGATTGCACCCTCTACAACGAAGGGATCAGTCTGACCGAACTCGAACAGCAGGTGCAACAACTTGCTGGCTGGTTCGGGCTATGATTCCGCTCGCCCCGCGTCGTCCGATTCACGCATTGGAAACACCCGCTTGATACTCTACGAATACCCTTTTAATGAACGCATTCGCACCTATTTGCGTCTCGAGCATCTGTTTCTGCGCCTTTCAGAGCTGATGTCGCGGGAGAGTCCGCTGGACCACCACTTTGCCCTGACCACGATTTTTGAGGTCATGGATGTCGCGGCCCGTGCTGACCTCAAGTCCGATGTGCTTAAAGACCTGGACAAGCAGCGCCAGACCCTTAACTCCTACCGTGGCAATCCGGCCATTGCCGAGGGCGTGCTGGACCGGGTCATCGATCAGATCGAAGGCTGCCATGGCCATCTGAATGTGCAGCCGGGCAAGGCGGGCCAGACCTTGACAGAAAATGACTGGCTCATGAGCATACGAAGCCGGGTTGGAATTCCGGGCGGAACCTGCGAGTTCGATCTGCCCGCCTACTATGCCTGGCAACACCGCAGTGGTGAGGCTCGGCGTATCGACCTACAGCGCTGGACCTCTACCTTGAGCGCCTTGGCCGACTCCATTCACCTGCTGCTCAAACTGCTCAGGGACTCTGGGGCGCCGCAAAAAGTGATGGCCGTTGGAGGACAGTTTCAGCAAAATCTGCCACAGGGCCGCACATTTCAATTGCTCCGACTTGCGCTTGACCCCGAACGTAAACTGATTCCTGAAATCAGCGGCAACCGCCTGATGGTGTCGATCCGCATGATGCAACATGGCGAGGATGACCGGCTCCATGCGAATACCGGGGACGCTGCGTTTGAAATTGCACTGTGCGCCTGATCGGCTCGCCCGTGAACTGATGACACCCAGCAACAACCCTCACGCGTCTGACCCAAGCCACATCGCTGAAAAAGTGGTGATCTGCCCCACGTGTGGTGGCGACAGCGTGTATGCGCTGACCAACCCGCATCGCCCCTTCTGTAGTGCGCGCTGCAAAAATGTGGACCTGGGTGCCTGGGCCAGCGAAGAATTTCGCATGCCGACCGATGCACCGCCTGACGACACACCGTTTGGCGACCCGCGCCTGCAATAGGTGCAGGACCGGGGCAGCTGCGTCAGGTTGCGCTAGGCATTTGCGCCGCCAGCGCCGCGCCATGGGTGGGACCCGCATGGCTGCGCTCCAGGGCCAGCCACTGCAAGACCGGCACGGTGCCGGGTAACACAGGTCGCACCTGCACTGGCAGCTGTTCCCAGGCACAGTCCTGGCCCTCGCGCATCTGCAGCGCACCAGACCAGCTCTCGACCTTGCAAAAATGCAAGCGCACCAAAGCGTGCGGGTAATCCACGGTTTCGACTTTCCACGGAACGACGTCGCCAAGTGCAATACCAAGTTCCTCGTGCAACTCCCGCCGCAAGGCATGCTCGACCGTTTCGCCGGGCTCGAACTTGCCCCCCGGGAACTCCCAATAGCCTGCGTAAACCTTGTCATGCGGCCGCGAGGTCAAAAGGAAGCGGCCATCGGCTTGCAGCAGCACACCCACCGCCACGTCGACCAGGCTGCGCATTTGCGGCCCCGTGCGCGGCAAGTCGGGGTCGGCAACCAGCACGGATGGGGCGGTCATTGGGGCGTTGGCTGGCGCCCGGCGAAGTCACGCGCGAACTGCCAGGCCACTCGTCCGCTGCGCGAGCCACGCTCCAGCGCCCACACCAGAGCATCACCACGTGCCGCCGCAATCTGTTCTGCGCTGACCCCTAGCGCGCTGAGCCATTGCGCAACAATCTTCAAGTATTCGTCCTGGTTGAACGGGTAAAAACTGACCCACAACCCGAAACGCTCGGACAGGGAGATTTTTTCCTCCACCACTTCACCGGGATGCACCTCGCCGTCGTCTGTGTGGGTGTAGCTGCGGTTTTCTGCCATGTACTCGGGTAACAGGTGACGCCGGTTGCTGGTGGCGTACACCAGCACATTGGAGGTCGACGCCGACACCGAGCCGTCCAGCACCGATTTCAGGGCCTTGTAACCGGGCTCGCCTTCGTCAAAACTCAGGTCGTCACAAAACACCACAAACTTCTCGGGCCGCTGGGCCACCAGGTCCACCAACTCGGGCAAATCCACCAGGTCGGTCTTGTCGACCTCGATCAGGCGCAAGCCCAGGGGCGCAAAGGTATGCAGGCAAGCGCGTATCAGTGAGGACTTGCCGGTGCCCCGCGAGCCGGTCAGCAACACGTTGTTGGCAGGCAAGCCCCGCACAAACTGCTCGGTATTGCGGCGAATCTTCTCCTTCTGGATGTCGATTTCCTTCAGATCGTCAAGACCGATGGCACCGATATGCCGTACCGGTGCGATAGCTCCCTGCCCTGACCGACGCCTCTGGTAGCGAAATGCGATCGAGGCATTCCAGTCCGGCTGCAGCAAGCCGTGGGGCAGTGCGGCTTCAATACGTGCCATGAGTTGCTCGGCACGGCCAAAAAAAGCCGTCCACTCGGCGTTTATTCCGTTCATCTTGGGTTCACGATAGTTCAGGACCGGTAATCGGCGTTGATCGTCACATAGTCGTGACTCAGGTCACAGGTCCACACGGTGTCAGACGCATGACCACGACCCAAGCCGACACGCACCGTGATTTCGCTCTGGCGCATGACACGTTGACCATCTTCCTCGCGGTAGGCCGGATGGCGCCCGCCCTGCACCACGACGTGCACTTCATCCAGAAACAAATCGATCAGGTTTTGGTCCAAGTCTGCAATACCGGCATAGCCTACCGCCGCCAAAATCCGGCCCAGATTGGGGTCACTGGCAAAAAACGCCGTCTTCACCAGTGGCGAATGGGCAATCGAATACGCCACCCTGCGGCACTCGGCGGCATCGCGGCCACCCTCCACCTGCAGGGTAATGAACTTCGTCGCACCTTCACCGTCCCGGACAATGGCGTGCGCCAGGTCTTTTGCGACACCTAACATGGCAAGTTTGAGTGCCTGACCCTCTGCACTGCTCAGCGAAGTCACTGGCGCATTACCGGCCCGGTTGGACGCCATGACGATCAACGAGTCATTCGTCGAGGTGTCGCCGTCCACTGTCACGCGATTAAAAGAACCTTCAGCGAGTTCCCATGCAAGCTCTTGCATGAGTGTGGGGGCAATACAGGCGTCGGTGGCAATGAAACCCAGCATCGTCGCCATATTGGGGCGGATCATGCCCGCACCCTTGCTGATGCCCGTGATATGCACCCACCGTCCGCCTATTTCGACACGGCTTGAATAGGCTTTGGGAACCGTGTCGGTGGTCATGATGCCCTCGGCCGCCCGCAGCCAATTGCCGGGCTGGGCATCGGCAATCGCGGCATCCATGCCCGCCACAATCCGATCAGCCGGCAAGGCCTCCATGATCACACCCGTGGAAAACGGCAACACCTGCTCGGACGCAAGTCCTAACTTGCGCGCCAGGGCATCACAGGTGCTCTGGGCCCGGGCCATCCCGTCAGCTCCGGTGCCTGCATTGGCATTGCCGGTATTGATCAACAAAGCCCGAATGCCCTTGCCCTGGCCCAGGTGCGTGCGGCACAACTGCACAGGTGCTGCGCAATAGCGGTTGGTGGTGAACACGCCGGCCACCGAGGTGCCCTCGTCGAGCAGCATTACTGTAAGGTCTTTACGCCCCGGTTTACGCACTCCAGCCTCTGTCACGCCAATGCGAACACCGGCAATCGGGAAAAGTTTGTCAGGATCGGGCAGAGCTAAATTCACAGGCATGGGATTTTTTTCCTTGACTTCAGGCCAACTTTCCGTGGCAGTGTTTGTATTTCTTGCCACTGCCACACGGGCAAGGCTCATTGCGGCCGACCCGCGGAACTTCCGCTACTGCCGCAGCTGCGGCGAGCGAAGCGGCGGCGGTCGTCTGGACCTCGCCGGTCTCGCTGGGGGCGCTGTAGGTCACATTGGAAATATTCTCGCCACGGCTCTCCAATACTTCAGCAGCCTCTTCGAGCTGCTCATTGGACTGAATCTTCACCGTCATCAGTATCTTGGTGACCTCGTTCTTGACCGAATCCAGCAATTGCCCAAACAGCTCAAACGCCTCGCGCTTGTATTCCTGCTTGGGCTGCTTTTGGGCATAGCCACGCAAATGAATGCCCTGGCGCAAATAATCCAGCGCGCTCAGATGGTCGCGCCACTGGGTATCAATGCTTTGCAGCAAAACCATACGTTCGAACTGGGTGAAGTTTTCCAGCCCAACCTGGTCGAGCTTGCTTTGAAACAGGGCATGGGCGGCCTGCACCACGGTGCTGAGCAGATCGTCGTCGGTGATCGCACTGGCTGCTTCTACCTGCTTTTGCAAGTCCAGTGCGATCTGCCACTCCTCCGCCAATACCTTTTCGAGTGATTTGAGATCCCACTGCTCCTCGACCGACTCGCTGGGCACATACTGGCGCACCAAATCCTGAAAACAGCCTTCGCGCAGGGACGCAATCTGCGCTGTCAGGTCGGTGGCATCAAGAATCGCGTTGCGCTGCTGGTAAATCACCTTGCGCTGATCGTTCGAGACATCGTCGTATTCGAGCAATTGCTTGCGCATGTCGAAGTTGCGCGCCTCGACCTTGCGTTGGGCGCTCTCGATGCTGCGCGTCACGATGCCGGCCTCAATGGCCTCGCCCTCGGGCATCTTGAGGCGATCCATGATGGCCTTGACACGCTCGCCGGCAAAAATGCGCATGAGCGAATCGTCCAGACTCAGGTAAAAACGCGAAGAGCCGGGGTCACCCTGGCGGCCGGACCGACCACGCAACTGGTTGTCAATGCGGCGCGACTCGTGGCGCTCGGTCGCAATGATGCGTAAGCCGCCCAGGGCCTTGACCTGCTCGTGCTCAGTTTCCCAGGCCGCGCGCAGCTCCGCGATCTGCTGTTGCCTGGCTGACTCTGGCAGCGACTCGTCTACCTCTATGGCCTCCACCGGTTTGCTGATGTTGCCGCCCAGCACAATGTCGGTTCCTCGGCCCGCCATATTGGTGGCAATGGTGATCATCTTCAAGCGGCCCGCCTGCGCCACGATGTCGGCTTCGCGCGCGTGTTGCTTGGCGTTAAGCACCTGGTGCGGCAGCTTTTCCTTCTCCAGCAGTTGCGAGATGACTTCAGAGTTCTCGATCGAGGTCGTACCCACCAGCACCGGCTGTCCGCGTTGGTAACACTCCCGGATGTCCGCAATGGCGGCATCGTATTTCTCGCGTGTGGTCTTGTAGACCCTATCTAACTGGTCATCGCGACAGCTCTTGCGGTTCGGTGGAATGACGACGGTCTCCAAACCGTAAATTTCCTGGAACTCATAGGCCTCGGTATCGGCGGTGCCGGTCATGCCGGCCAGCTTTCCGTACAGCCTGAAATAGTTCTGGAAGGTGATGGACGCCATGGTCTGGTTCTCGGCCTGGATCGCGACGCCTTCCTTGGCCTCGACCGCCTGGTGCAATCCGTCGCCCCAGCGGCGCCCGGTCATGAGGCGACCGGTAAATTCGTCCACGATGATGATTTCACCCTGTTGCACCACGTAGTGCTGGTCGCGGTGGTAGAGCTGATTGGCCCTGAGCGCTGCATACAGGTGGTGCATCAGCGTGATATTGGCCGGGTCATAGAGCGAAGACCCGGGTGGAATCAAACCCATCTCGCCAAAAATCTTCTCCGCACTTTCATGCCCTTGCTCGGTCAGGAAGACCTGGTGACTCTTTTCATCAACCGTGAAATCACCGGGCTTGGTGACGCCCTCGCCGGTGCGGGGATCGGCTTCGCCTTCCTGGCGCTGCAGCTTGGGAGCGGCCTTGTTGATGGCCAAATACAGGTCGGTGTGGTCCTCGGCCTGGCCGCTGATGATCAGCGGGGTGCGTGCCTCGTCAATCAAAATCGAATCCACCTCGTCGACAATCGCGTAGTTCAGCCCGCGCTGCACCCGGTCGGCGGCCTCATAGACCATGTTGTCGCGCAGGTAATCAAAACCGTATTCGTTGTTGGTGCCGTAGGTGATGTCGGCGCGGTAGGCGGCCTGCTTATCCTCGCGTGGCGCCTGCGGCAGATTGATGCCCACCGACAGCCCCAGAAAGTTGTAAAGGCGCCCCATCCACTTTGCATCGCGACTGGCGAGGTAGTCGTTGACCGTCACCACATGTACTCCCTTGCCCGTCAGGGCATTGAGGTACACCGCCAAGGTAGCGGTCAGGGTCTTGCCCTCGCCGGTACCCATTTCGGAAATCTTGCCGTAGTGCAGAGACATGCCGCCCATGAGCTGGACATCGAAATGGCGCATCTTCATGACCCGCTTGGAGCCCTCACGCACGACGGCAAAAGCGGCCGGCAAAATATCTTCGATCGACTCGCCGCGCCCCAGTCGGTCCTTGAATTCCTGGGTTTTTGCTTTGAGCGCCTCGTCGCTGAGCTTCTCGAATTCGGGCTCAAGCGCATTGATGCGCGTCACCGCCGACCGGTACTGCTTGAGCAGTCGGTCATTGCGGCTGCCGAAAATTTTGGTGAGGAAGTTTTTGGCCATGGCTACAAGACTGGCCTGGCGCCCACAGGGACACCAGAGCAGCGCAGTCCTTTATATTGAATCGGGTGAAATGGGGGCAATGCGGCCAAACACAAGCACTGTCAGGGACCGTGCGTGGCCACGCTAAGCAAACCGGACATTTTAGCGTTGCCCGGCGACCGGGCTTGCAGGCCCGGTATTTGTGACAGGCTGTGCCGCCGGTGGGCGCACCTGCGCCACCTGGGTTCCGGCCATCTGGCGACCGGCATTGAGGAATTTTTGCGGATCCTGCGGCACGCCCTGCACCAGCACTTCAAAATGCAGATGGGGACCGGTGGAGCGGCCGGTGTTGCCCACTGCCGCAATTTTTTGCCCGCGTTTGATCAGATCGCCTTTCTTGACAAAAACCCGCGATGAATGCCCATACCGGGTGATCAAGTCATTGCCATGGTCGATTTCGATCATGTTTCCGTATTGCGGATGAAACTCCTGGGCCACCACCACCCCGCCAGCCGCCGCATAAATCGGCGTACCTGGCTCTGCCGGAAAGTCCAGACCCGTATGCAGCGCCGAACTGCCGGCAATCGGGTCGATGCGCCAGCCAAAACCCGAGCCCAAACTGACGTCCACCACGGGTGCCTGGGTCGGCACCATCATTTTTTTGACTTTTTGTTCAAACAGGCGTGACTCAATGACTGTCATGACATCTGTGCGCCGATTGGTCAAGGCCTCCAGACCATCCAGGGTAGCCTGAAGCTCATCGAGTGTCAGGTCCCTACCGGGTATGTATACACCACCCTGACCTGGCTTGGCACGAATATCGGCCGGATTGACGCCTGCCAGGCCAGAGACACGCTCCCCCAGTGACTCGAGTTGCAGCATCTTGGCCTGCATTTCGCCGAGCTTTTTGGCCATGACCTCAATATTTTCCCGCACAAAACGGTCACGTTGCGCAACTTCGTCCCTGACCACCAGCCTGACCAGGCTGCCGATGACCGGCCAACCCTCGCGTGCCCCCTTGAGAAACACCCAGTGGTACAGGCCCAAGGACACCAACATGAGCAAGAAAGACAAAGCGACCAGTGCCAACACCAACTTGGTGCCACTCAAATGAACGGCCCGGCTTTTGGCCAGCCAGGCATCCGTGATAATCAATTGCATTCAGATTTCCTCTATGACGCAAAACCGCCGCAACCACTCCTACACCGTTCTGCAAGCGACCCAGGACTCACCCACTTTGGCGAGATTGTCCGAGCTTGCGATGGAGTCTTCGGCACGGCTGAAGTCAATTCAATCCCTGATTCCCTCCGGACTCCGCGCTGCCGTCAGACCCGGACCGATCGAGGGCACGGCCTGGTGTCTGATTCTCGACAACAATGCCGTGGCCGCCAAGTTGCGCCAACTGGTCCCGGCCCTGCAAGCGCATCTCAGATCGAAGGGATGCGAGGTTACCGCAATTCGCCTCAAAATTCAAACCCTCAAATAGGTCGACTGCATACACAATGAACCCGCCTATTGCCTTTTTACGCAGCGTCTGGGTGTTCTTGCTGCTGGCCATCTGGGCGGGAGCACTGGCAGCACAGGGCAGCGCCGGTAAACGGCTGGCGCTGGTGATTGGCAACGACGCTTACAAAAACCTTGCTCACTTGAACAACGCCCGTAATGACGCGGCGCTGATAGCCGCCGCCCTGCGTAAAGCCCACTTTGAAGTCACCCAAGTCAATGACCTGGGCCGCGAAGCCCTGTGGCAGACCATTGACACCTTCAGGGGACGCATCCACAAGGGCGACGAGATCGTGTTTTATTTTGCCGGCCACGGCGTGCAGATCAAAAGTAACCAGCTCTTGCTGCCCGTGGACATCAAGGCCAGCAACGACGCCCAAGTGCAGCGCGATGGCGTGTCGCTGGTGGATGTGCAAGATGCCTTGAAAGACGCCCGCTTTGCCTTGCTTGTGATCGATGCCTGTCGCGACAACCCTTTTCCCCAGTAGGGCACACGCACCATCGGCGGTGGAACCCGCGGCCTGCTACCGCCAGAGCCTGTCACTGGCCAAGCCATCGTGATGAGTGCCGGACGCAACCAGAAGGCCCTTGACGGTATCCCAGGCATGCGTCAGGCCAATGGCTTGTTCACCTGGGAATTGTCGCAGGTCATACAAACCCCCGGCATGGAAATTCGCACCGCGCTCGAGACT
>JAIPCE010000057.1 GCA_021738345.1 Rhodoferax sp.
CACCCTCAAAAACAACCTCAACACCTGTGTCGACTCTGTCAACGCACTGGTGGCAGATGCCAACATGCTGGCACAGGCAGCAGTGGCCGGCAAGCTCGAGACCCGTGCCAATGCCGCCAAACACCAGGGCGACTTCCAGCGCATCGTGCAGGGCGTCAACAACACGCTAGACGCCGTGATCAACCCGCTGAACGTGGCCGCCGGTTATGTCGATCGCATCTCCAAAGGCGACATCCCACCAAAGATCACCGACACCTACAACGGCGACTTCAACACCCTCAAAAACAACCTCAACACCTGTGTTGACTCGGTCAACGGCTTGGTGGCCGATGCCAACATGCTGGCACAGGCCGCAGTGGCCGGCAAACTCGCCACCCGGGCCGATGGGTCCAGACACCAGGGCGACTTCCAGAAGATCGTGGTCGGCGTAAACAACACGCTCGATGCGGTGATTGGCCCCCTGAACGTCGCCGCAGGTTATGTCGACCGGATATCCAAGGGTGACATTCCACCCAAGATCACCGACACCTACAACGGCGACTTCAATATCCTCAAAAACAACCTCAACACCTGCGTTGATGCCGTCAATGCATTGGTGGGCGACGCCAATATGCTGGCCAAGGCCGCAGTCGAAGGCAAGCTGGCGACCCGCGCAGATGCTTCCAAGCACCAGGGCGACTTCCAGAAGATCGTTGCGGGCGTGAACAATACGCTCGACGCGGTGATTGGCCCCCTGAACGTGGCCGCCGGTTATGTCGAGCGCATCTCGATTGGCGACATTCCGCCACGCATCACCGACACCTACAACGGCGACTTCAACACCTTGAAGAACAACCTTAACGTGTGCATCGAGGCCACCAACCAGCAAGCCATGGCTGCCAAGCAAATCTCCATGGGCGACCTCACCGCCAACGTCAAGATCCGCTCCGAAAACGACGTCATGGCCAAGAGCCTGATCGACGTGGTCAAGGCCGTCAATGCATTGGTGACCGACGCCAACCGCCTGTCCGAAGCCACCGTGGACGGCAGGCTTGATGTGCGCATTGACGGCGGCAAACACCAGGGCGACTACCGCAAACTTGCCGAAGGCCTCAACTCGGTGATGGTGGCCGTCAGCACCCCGGTGCAGGAACTGCAGACCGTGCTCAGCGCCATGGAAGGTGGTGACCTGACCCAGTCGATGAAGCGCTCGTATGAAGGCACCTGGGACGAACTCAAGTCCGCCTCCAACAACATGCTCAAGAAGCTGGTGCAAGTGGTCACCGACGTCAACACCGGGGCACAAGCCCTGGCCAGCGCCTCCGAAGAGGTCAGTGCTACCGCACAGTCGCTCTCGCAAGCGGCCAGCGAGCAGGCTGCCGGGGTCGAAGAAACCAGCGCATCCATCGAGCAAATGACTTCCAGCATTGCGCAAAACACCGAAAACGCCAAGGTCACCGAAGGCATGGCCAGCAAGGCCGCCAAAGACGCCGCAGACGGGGGTGAATCGGTCAATGCCACGGTCTCGGCCATGAAGCAAATCGCCACCAAGATCGGCATCATTGACGACATCGCTGCGCAAACCAACCTGCTGGCCCTCAATGCAGCGATCGAGGCGGCACGCGCCGGAGAGCATGGCAAGGGCTTTGCGGTGGTGGCAGCCGAAGTGCGCAAACTCGCCGAACGTAGCCAGGTGGCTGCACAAGAGATTGGCGAAGTCGCCACCAGCAGCGTGGAGTTGGCCGAGAAAGCCGGCAAACTGCTTGAGCAGATGGTACCCACCATCCGCAAGACCGCCGACCTGGTGCAAGAGATTGCCGCGGCCTCGGCCGAACAGTCCTCGGGCGCGGGCCAGATCAACTCGGCGGTGAGCCAGCTCAACACCACGACCCAGCAAAATGCCTCAAGCTCCGAAGAACTGGCAGCAACGTCGGAGGAGATGAGCAGCCAGGCCGAGCAGTTGCAGCAGACCATGACGTTCTTCAAGCTCGAAGGCTCGGGCAGCCGGCCCATGACCGCGCCCCGCAAGGGCGGTGCCAAGGCCAGCGCGGTCAAACACGCTAGCCCCAGGGCGGTAAGCAGTTCAGTCCATGCCTCCAGCGCTGAAGTCGATGAGTCGCAGTTCTCCAAGTTCTAGGAGGAACATGCCATGAATGCATTGGTTAAAACCGCAGGCAGACCGCCGGGCCAGTTGGCAGCGGCGGCGCAAGAGGTGACCGAGCAAAAGCAGTACCTGACGTTCATCCTCGGGGGCGAGATGTTCTCGATCAGCATCCTGAGCATCAAGGAGATCATCTGGTACGCCAACCTGACCGAGGTACCGATGATGCCCGAGTGCATCCGCGGGGTGATCAACCTGCGCGGCGCCGTGGTGCCGGTAATGGACCTCTCAGCCCGCTTTGCCAAGCCACCCACGCCGGTGACCAAAAACACCTGCATCGTCATTATCGAGGTCGACTCGCCCAACGAAGGCGAGCGCCAGAATATGGGCATCGTGGTGGATGCGGTGCAGGCTGTGCTGGAGATACCATCGACCGAGATTGAGCCGGCGCCGAGCTTTGGCACCAAGATTCGCAGTGACTTCATCGAAGGCATTGCCAAGGTCAACGGCAAGTTCGTGATTTTGCTCAATGTCAGCCAGGTCTTATCCACCGAAGAAATCGGTGCCATGGGCCGCGCTGCTGCCTCGACCGATGCGGCAGCGGTGGCGCAAGCCTGAGGGACGCCACCGGACCCTGAAACAGCCCTGTCATTCCCGCCTGCGCGGGACTGACAGGCAATTTCCCTGGGGATGGCAGCGGGACATTTCATTGAATTTATGCGACCCTTAACAGATAAAGAACTGGCACAGTTTCAGCGTTTCATTTTTGAGGAGGCCGGCATCACCATGTCGGCCGAAAAGAAGGCGCTGGTCATGGGGCGCCTGGGCAAGCGGGTCACCCACTTTCATTTGCAAAACTTCAGCCAGTATTTCCAGCTGCTGAGCTCGGGGGAGCACCCCGAGGAGGTGCAAATGGCAGTGGACTTGCTCACCACCAACGAAACCTACTTTTTTAGGGAAATCAAGCACTTTGATTTTTTGCGCCAACAGGCCATGGCGGAACGTAACCGGGTCGAGCCGTTTCGGGTCTGGAGTGCGGCCAGCTCCAGTGGCGAAGAGGCCTACAGCATTGCCATGGTGCTGGCCGACTGCATGGAGTCCACCCCGTGGGAGGTGCTGGGCACCGACATCAGCACCCGGGTGCTCGAAGGGGCGGCGCAGGCGCTTTACTCCATGGAGCGCGGGCGCCATATTCCGCCGGCCTATTTGCGCCGCTTTTGCCTCAAGGGCTCGGGCGCGCACGAGGGCAAGCTGCTGATAGAGCGCAATTTACGCAAACGTGTGAACTTCAGGCACATCAACCTCAATGCGCCACTGCCCACGATCGGGCAATTCGATGTGATTTTTTTGCGCAATGTGATGATCTACTTCAGCGACGACACCAAGCGCGAGGTGGTGGGCCGGGTGGTCTCGGCGCTCAAGAAGGGCGGGCATTTCTTTATTGGCCACTCCGAGAGCCTCAACAACATCAATGATTCGGTGCAACTGGTGTCGTCTGCGATTTACCGCAGGCCGGGGTGATGGGTGAACGGGCGAATGGGCGAATAGTCTGCTATGAACCGACTCTCAGGACTGATTGACATTTTTTTGCAACCCGGCGAATTCTTTGTCGCCGATGCTGACTACCAGATGCGCACCATGCTGGGCTCGTGTGTGTCGATCACGCTGTGGCATCCGTTCAAGCGCATTGGCGCCATGTCGCACTTCTTGCTGCCAACCCGGGGCAACCGGCAGGCACACGACCTGCTCGACGGACGCTACGGCGACGAGGCGCTGGACCTGATGGTCGCCGAGCTCAAGCGCGCAGGTGTGGTGGCCACCCAGTGCCAGGCCAAGATTTTTGGGGGTGGCAATATGTTCCCGGAGCATTTTCATTCGCGCGCCCTGAGTGTGGGGCAGCGCAATGGCGAAGCAGCGCTGCAACTGCTGGATCGGCACGGCATCCCGGTCGTGTCCGAGAGTTTGTTTGGTATTGGACACCGGCAAATAATTTTCGACGTCAGCAACGGCGATGTGTGGTGCCACCAGGTCCCACCGAGCAGCCGCGACGGTGAGTCAGAAGGAGATTTGCTTTGACACGCATTAAGGTGATGGTGGTCGATGATTCGGCCGTGGTGCGCCAGGTGGTGACCGGTTTGCTCGACGAAGACCCCGAGATCGAGGTGATTGCGGCCTGCGCTGACCCGATCCTGGCGATTGCCCGCATGAAGACCCAGTGGCCCGATGTGATCGTGCTGGACGTGGAGATGCCGCGCATGGATGGCATCACGTTCTTGAAGAAGATCATGGCCGAGCGACCGACCCCGGTGGTGATTTGCTCAACCCTGGCGGCCTCGGGTGCCAAGACCTCGATCGAGGCGCTGTCGGCCGGTGCGGTGGCCATCATCACCAAGCCCACCATTGGTCTGAAGCAGTTTCTGGTTGATGCCTCGGATGATCTGGTGACGGCGGTCAAGGCCGCCTCCAAGGCCAATGTGAGGAAGTCGCAGCCGGTAGCGGTGCGCGAGAAGCACACCGCAGACGTCATCATGTCGGCTGTCGACAAGCATTCGGCCATGATCCAGACCACCGAGCGGGTGGTGGCACTGGGCACTTCCACCGGCGGCACGCAGGCGCTCGAAGTGGTGCTGACGAGTCTGCCGCGGGTGACGCCGGGGATTGTGATCGTGCAGCACATGCCCGAGAAGTTCACCGCCGAGTTTGCCAACCGGCTCAACAGCTTGTGCCAGATCACGGTCAAGGAAGCGCAAAACAACGATCGCGTGGTGCCCGGGCGGGCCTTGATTGCGCCCGGGGGCAAGCACATGCTGTTGCGCCGCACTGGTGCGCAGTATTACGTCGAGGTCATGGACGGCCCGCTGGTGAACCGCCACCGTCCTTCGGTCGATGTGTTGTTTCGCTCGGTGGCCAAGTGCGCGGGCGCCAATGCGCTGGGTGTCATCATGACCGGCATGGGTGACGATGGTGCCGTGGGCCTCAAGGAGATGCGCACTGCAGGCGCGCACACCCTGGCGCAGGATGAGGAAAGCTGCGTGGTGTTTGGCATGCCCAAGGAGGCCATCAAACTCGGCGGCGTGGAGCGCACCGTTCCGCTGGGGCATATTGCCCGCGAGATCATGGGGCAGTTGCGAATGTGAGGGGGAATCATTTGTTCATGAAAAAGCCCCGACGCGGTACATTTGGTACCTTTGCATGACTTTTAAAATCCAATGACCACTCGCCACCCGACCGTGAACGACGAAGCTGAATTTTGGATGCAGGGTCAGCACCAGAGCCCGTCTGGAGTAGCCCGGCAGGCGCAAAAAATCTATGTTGCCGGTCACCTTGGCATGGTTGGCAGTGCCATTGTCCGCCACCTGCAGGGCAGGGCTGACGCCTCTGCTGCCGATCATCCACAAAAGGCATCCGCGATCATCATGAGAAGCCGCGCAGAGCTGGACCTTACCAACCAGGCTGCCGTGCATGCTTTTTTCGCCCAGGAAAAGCCCACCCAGGTCTACCTGGCTGCGGCCCGGGTGGGCGGTATCCATGCGAACAACACCTACCCGGCAGACTTCATCTACTCCAATCTCATGGTGCAAACCAATGTCATTGAAGCGGCCTTTCGCAATGGCGTGCAAAAGCTGCTTTTTTTGGGCTCAAGTTGCATTTACCCGAAGTTGGCTCCGCAGCCGATGGCCGAGTCTGCTTTACTGACCGGTCTGCTAGAGCCCACCAACGAGCCCTATGCCATTGCCAAAATTGCCGGCATCAAGCTGTGCGAGAGCTACAACCGCCAATATGGTGCCAGCCATGGCATTGACTACCGCAGCGTCATGCCGACCAATCTCTATGGCCCGGGAGATAACTACCATTCGGAAAACAGCCATGTCATCCCGGCACTGATTCGACGCTTTCACGAAGCCAGGATACGCGGCGAACCCAAGGTGACCATCTGGGGCAGCGGCACGCCCAAGCGCGAATTTTTGTATGTGGACGACATGGCTGCGGCCAGTGTGTTTGTCATGCAACTTCCCAAAGCGGTGTATGACCAGCACACCAAACCCATGCAAAGTCAGATCAACGTTGGCTTTGGCTCAGACATCACCATTGCCGAGCTGGCACGGTCTGTGGGTTTGGCGGTAGGTTTTCAAGGCAACATCGTTTTCGACCCAACGCAGCCCGACGGCTCCCCGCGCAAGCTGATGGACAGTACCCGACTCAACGCACTGGGCTGGCAAGCCAAGGTTGATCTAAAAACTGGCCTGGCATTGGCGTACCAAGACTTCTTGCAGCGCCACATGGTCTGATCCACGGCATTCGATCTTCAGCCTAGATTCCTCAGTTGACCGCTTACTTTTGTTGGTAACACCGCATGAAAACTCACTTTATTGGCCTTGCAGGGTGTCACCTTTTGGGTGACAGCGCTAAGGAGTCGAGCAACAATAACTTGAACAGTCTGGACGTTCTGGCGGGCGCACTGCGTCGTTGCAAACCGCTTGTGCAGCCAAGCTGCACGGCGCGCTTTGCGCCTCGCATTGCATCCCGCCAGTACGCCCATCTTTGTCCAACTTATTATTGCTCGACCCCTAAGTACCCGATTGAGCCGCTGGCAACGCGCCTCGCCTACCCAGACACGCCGCCAACAGCCCATTCGGGCACGTCCAACCAAGCAATCTAGGTTCAACAGCTATCCCCTACCAACCATGTCTTCACACAGCACTCAGCACGCGCCCCTCAGCACTACCAAGCCACCGAAGGTCGCTTTGATCACTGGCATAACAGGCCAAGACGGAAGCTATCTGGCAGAATTTCTGCTGGAAAAAGGCTATACCGTTCATGGCATCAAGCGCCGCAGCAGCTCATTCAATACCCAGCGCATAGACCACATCTACCAAGACCAGCACGATATCCTGAAGCTAGGCATGGACTCCACTCAGTCCTCAGTCCCAAGCTCTCATTCCTCTGCCCTATTTCTTCACTATGGCGACCTGACCGACACCAGCAACTTGGTGCGCATCGTGCAAGAAACCCAGCCTGACGAGATTTATAACCTGGGGGCACAAAGCCATGTGGCGGTAAGCTTCGAAAGCCCCGAATACACTGCGGACGTCGACGGCATGGGTACCTTGCGCCTGCTCGAAGCCATACGCATCCTGGGTCTGGAGAAAAAGACCCGGTTTTACCAAGCCAGCACCTCGGAGCTGTACGGTCTGGTGCAAGAAATTCCACAAAAGGAAACCACCCCGTTTTACCCGCGCAGCCCGTATGCCGTGGCCAAAATGTATGCGTACTGGATCACGGTCAACTACCGCGAGGCCTATGGCATCTATGCCTGCAATGGCGTTCTCTTTAACCACGAAAGCCCGCGCCGTGGCGAAACCTTTGTCACCCGCAAAATCACCCGTGGCCTGGCGAATATCAGCCAGGGCCTAGAGAGCTGTCTGTACATGGGCAATATCGATGCGTTGCGCGACTGGGGGCATGCCAAAGACTATGTCCGCATGCAGTGGCTGATGTTGCAACAAGACCATCCAGAGGATTTCGTCATTGCTACCGGCATGCAATACACGGTGCGCCAGTTCATTGAAAAAACAGCAGCAGCCCTGGGCATGCAAATGCGTTGGGAAGGCAGCGGAGTTGATGAAGTAGGTTACTGGACCCCCACTCAGCAATCAGCATCCGTACCTCAGCACGCATCCGAACCTGTGGTTCGAATAGACCCCCGCTATTTCCGCCCCACGGAGGTAGAAACCCTGTTAGGCGACGCGAGCAAGGCCAGACAAAAGCTTGGCTGGGTGCCCGAGATCACGCTCGAAGAAATGGTGATTGAGATGGCGACGGACGATCTGGCGCAGGCCAAAAAGCACGCCTTGCTCAAGAAACATGGCTACGACGTCAGTGTGAGTGTGGAATGAAATTGCTGCTCTGGGGCCTGACGCGCGCAGTGTGATTGGAAGTTGCGTGCGGCACCGGCTTTTCTTTAGCCAAAATTTCCCTCATGCGCCATGAGGGCGATCAGTTCTGGCACGGTGGTATGGCTTAGCGCCAAGTGTTGACTGCGGTGAACTTCCGCCAACCTCAGCCAGGTCTTCAGCCGCAACAGGGTGATTGAGGCATAGCTGACCTGGCACCACCCGCCCGCCGCGAGTTGTTGCAGACATAAAGAAAATATGCCTCTAGACACGCCGCAGAGAAAGGCCAGTACGGCTTGTTTGACCGGGATTTCCAGAGCGGATTCAAGGTGCCGATTGGGCACGTGGGTGTAAGCACACTGCAATGCCTCGGCGAACAATGCCAGGCCGATGATGACGCGCGGTGGCGGTGTGGCAAGTCGCGCAAGGCCCAGCATTTCGATGCGGTGCTGATCGCGCCAGGAGACCATACGGCCGATGTAACGGCTAAATTCGGGCTCCCGCTCGTAGGCGTCTTGCACCATTGCATAAGGGATATGCATGACCCGAACCGGGCTGAGGCACACATATTCAAGTTGGGCCGGTTTGCGGTTCAAAAATGCCGCTTCACCGATCCAGGTTCCAGGACCAAAGATGCTGAGGGGGTTATGGGCCGCCTCGGAGCTTGCAATGCCGCCGCATACCATCCCGCTGAAGATGTGCGTCCAGGGTGGCTCGGGTTGTCCTTTTGGGCAGATGATTTGGTCCGAGGAATAGGTTTTGTTGGCCACCGCAGGCAGCATGCTGACCACCTGTCGCTCTGAAAGCCCCAGATTCTTTAATAGTGTGTAGGTGTTGATCGACATGATTGAAGCTGGATTCTCAAGGAGTCCGTTTCACTAAAACGGCTACCAAAAAAATCGATGGAAAGTCCTGACTGGCTAGGTGTGAGGGTTCGACAGTGCCATCGCCAGGGCAACGATGAACAAAGACCCCAGGCAGTAAAAGATGCGATCGCCTGGGTATTGCTCACTAGACGCGCTTGATGACGGCACTGCCAATCGAGTAGCCGGCACCGAACGAGCAAATCATGCCGATGTCGCCCGGCTGAAAGTCGCCGTGATGGCGGTGAAAGGCGATGATGGAACCAGCCGATGCGGTGTTGGCAAATTCGTCCAGAATGACCGGCGCATCGTCCAGGGTGGCGTCGCGGCCCAGTAGTTTGCGGCCGATGAGCTGGTTCATGGCCAGGTTGGCCTGGTGCAACCAAAACCGGCGCACCTGAGCGGGCACCAGGTCCAGCGACTGCAGGTGGCCGGCCATGTGTTCCGCGGCCATGGGGCACACTTCCTTGAACACTTTGCGGCCCTCCTGGCGAAACAGTTGGTCGCGGTCGTCGGGGTCGCGGTCTTCAGCGCGCGACATAAAGCCGTTGTTGTTGCGAATGTTGTTCGAAAAACTGCTGAGCAGGCGCGTACCCAAAATCTCGAACGCACTTGCAGGTGCCAGGTCAAGCCGCTCGACCAAGATGGCAGTGCAGACGTCGCCAAAAATAAAGTGGCAATCGCGGTCCATCCAGGCCAGGTGTGCCGACGTGATTTCGGGGTTGATGACCAAAATTGCCCGTGCCGTTCCGGTCCGCACTGCATTAAAGGCCAGTTCCAGCGCGAAGGTAGCCGATGAGCATGCCACATTCATGTCAAACGCATATCCCTTTACGCCCAGTGCGGTCTGGATTTCGACCCCCATGGCTGGGTAGGGGCGTTGCATATTGGCGGCCGCGCAGATGACGCCATCGACGTCGGCAGCGGTCTTGCCGGCTGCTTGCAGCGCGTCTTGTGCGGCTTTGACTCCGATTTCTGCCATCAGAGAGATTTGAGTGTCGGGGCGGGGCGCAAACTTGGGGCGCATGCGGGTGGGGTCCAGCACGCCCGATTTGTTCATGACATAGCGCCGTTTGATGCCCGAGGCTTTTTCGATGAATTCGACGTTGGAGGGTGTCAAAGGCTGGCGCGTGCCGGCGGCGATCTCGAAGGCGTGCTTGGTGTTTTCAATTTCGGCAAAGGCGTTGAAAGCCTCAACCAGTTCTTCATTGGTGATGATTTCGGGCGGTGTGAACAGTCCGGTGCTGCTGATGGCGACGCGATGCAGTGTCATTTATTCTTCTTTCAGAGGGGGTGAACAATGGCGGGAAATGCAGGGATGGTGGGATATGTTGTTCGTCAGGCGCGTGGCGACGGACATGGCGGCTTGAGTTGGCAATTATTGGATGACTGACTACGCTGAAATGACGGGGAAATTGCACGCAATGGAATGTCTGTTGGCCGTGAAAATCAGGCCTCGCCACCGAATTGCCGGGTAAGGTTGTCGATGTATTGCTCCGTGAGTTTTTCAAACTCGGCTTCGACCAGCGGCGCCACGACCATTTTCATGAGGGCCGGCAGCGGTACGGTGATTTGTGCCTTCACGCCAAGTACCACCTTGGTGGATTTTTTCTTGCCAGTAATTTTCCAGTTGCCCGAGACTTGCGCGTTACCGATGCCCTCAACCGGGGTCCAGACCACAGTACCTTGGGCCGCGTCAGACACGTAGGTGGAGGCATAAATTGTTTGCAGATGGGCTTGAGCGATGCCAATTTTTTCCATCTCCCAGCGGTAAGCGCCGCTTCCCAGGTCAATCAACTTGTCGACCTTGGGGTAGAAACTGGCCGATTTGGGAACGTCGGCCAACAGATCAAAAACTTCTCTGGCTGTTGCTTTGACATCAAATTCGTAGCCTAACTCCAACACCACTGTGACCGCCATACGCTCTCCTCGGCAATATTTGAAACTGCAGAGGATGTTACTGCATCGTTAGCTTGAACCAGTCTTGGTTTTTCCATAGGGGTAAACCTGTGTTCGCTTGCAGCACTTGTTGTCTAGAATGTGCTGCAGCGCAATATTTTTGTTATGTTCTGTGCATTAGCTCCTGACCATGCCACCTTCTACCTCCAGAGACCGAAAAAACCCCAAGCGGGTGATCAAGAAGTACCCGAACCGCCGTCTCTACGACACGGATACGTCGAGCTATGTGACGCTGTCCGAAATCAAGCAGTTTGTCCTGGACAATGAGTCGTGTGAGGTGGTTGATGCCAAGACAGGCGAAGATTTGACGCGCAGCATTTTGCTGCAGATTATTCTGGAAGAAGAGGCCAACGGCGCGCCGATGTTCACCGCCGCAGTGCTGGCCAGCATTATTCGGTTCTATGGACACGCCATGCACGGCCTGATGGGCGGCTACCTCGAAAAGAACATGCAGTCGCTCATGGACATGCAGGCCAAGTTTGGCGAACAAGCCGGTGCATTGACACCTGAAATGTGGGCTAAGTACCTCAACATCCCTGCGCCGCTGATGCAAGGCCTGGCTAACAATGCGGTGCTGCAACAATTGCAGGAGCAAATGCAAAAACAGACCGATCAGTTTTTGGGAACCTTTGGCCTCAAGAGGTAGGGCGGAGCACGCGTGTGTGGGGTCAGATGGGTGAATCGCCTGATCACAGTTAGCGACCCAAAAGACCTGTCAAACTACGGCCCATGAGCGAAACATTGCAGAAAATTCCCAAAATTGGCATGGTGTCTTTAGGTTGCCCAAAGGCTCTGACGGACTCCGAGCTGATCTTGACCCAACTCAGTGCGGAGGGTTACCAGACCTCCAAGACTTTCCAGGGCGCAGACCTGGTGATTGTCAACACCTGCGGGTTTATTGACGATGCGGTGAAGGAAAGCCTTGACACCATTGGCGAGGCCTTGTCCGAAAACGGCCGGGTCATTGTGACGGGCTGTCTGGGTGCACGAACGGGCAACGA
Source organism: Rhodoferax sp. (assembly GCA_021738345.1). Lineage (GTDB taxonomy): Bacteria > Pseudomonadota > Gammaproteobacteria > Burkholderiales > Burkholderiaceae_C > Allorhodoferax. The sequence continues at coordinate 11,798 of JAIPCE010000057.1, forward strand.
TGGCGCCAATATGGTGCGGCAAATGCACCCCAAGGTGTTGGCAGTGACGGGGCCCCATGCCACCCAGGAGGTCATGGATGCGGTGCACGCCAATTTGCCCAAGCCGCACGACCCTTTTACAGACTTGGTTCCGAATGCGTTTGGAGTGGCTGGCATCAAATTGACGCCACGGCACTATGCGTATTTGAAGATCAGTGAGGGCTGCAACCACCGCTGCACGTTTTGCATTATTCCGTCGATGCGGGGCGACCTGGTGTCGCGGCCAATTGGCGATGTGCTGAAGGAAGCTCAGGCGCTGTTTGCGGGGGGCGTGAAAGAGTTGCTGGTCATTAGTCAGGATACCTCCGCCTACGGTGTGGATGTGAAATACCGTACCGGCTTTTGGGACGGCAAGCCGGTCAAGACCCGTATGCTGGACCTGGTGCAGGCTCTGGGCGAGATTGCGCAGCCCTATGGTGCGTGGGTGCGACTGCACTATGTATATCCGTACCCTAGTGTCGATGACGTGATTCCACTCATGGCCCAGGGCAAGGTGTTGCCTTACCTGGATGTGCCCTTGCAGCACAGCCATCCCGAGGTGCTGCGGCGTATGAAGCGTCCAGCCAGTGGCGAGAAAAACCTGGAGCGCATTGCGCAATGGCGCAAGGACTGCCCGGAGCTGGTGATCAGGAGCACCTTTATTGTCGGATTCCCAGGTGAGACCGAACAGGAATTTGCCCATTTGCTGGACTTTGTGCGTGAAGCGCAAATTGATCGGACCGGCTGTTTTGCCTACAGCGCGGTAAGCGGTGCCGCAGCCAACGCATTGCCCGGTATGTTGCCCTTGCAGGAGCGTGAAGAGCGGCGTGCCAGATTCATGGCGGTGGCCGAAGAGGTGTCGGTGGCGCGCTTGCAGCGTCGTGTGGGCTGCACCATGCAGGTGTTGGTGGACGCAGCACCGGGTTTGGGCAAGAAGGGTGGCGTTGGTAGAAGTTATGCCGATGCGCCTGAAATCGATGGGACTGTGCGTTTGCTACCCCCCGAGAAAATCAGCAAAACACTCAAAGTGGGCGAATTCACCAAGGCTCGCATTGTGCAAGTGCACGGCCACGACCTGCTTGCCTTGCCGTTACCGTAGACCGTAGGCGAACCCTCATCGTGGGTCTTGCGAAGGCGATCCGTTTCAAGTTGTTTACGGATTTTTTATGGCTGCACCACTAAACGGATTTGCGCAGTATTGCTGCGAGTTGATGTCAACGGCTGGTCCTTGCGTTGCCCGCAAGATGTTTGGCGGGTACGGCATCAGCACAGATGGGCTGACTCTGGCGATACTTGCCGATTTGGGATCGGGAGAAAAACTCTGGCTAAAGGCCAGTGACAAATCTCGCCAGGTCTTTGAGAGAGCCGGATGCGAGCGGTTTACCTACCTGGTTCAAGGCAAGCCCAAAAGCATGAACTATTACAGCGCACCCGAAGAGTCGATGGATTCATCCGATGCCATGGCTTGTTGGGCAAGGCTATCCCTGGAAGCGGCGCTTGAGGCGCGTCAGTCAAAGAAGTGAGCGTTCAAGCCCACAAATCACACGAATCGAAATGCCATTCCATGCGTAATTCTTGTTTCCTCACCGTAGCCGCTTTGGTGCTCAGTGCCTGTTCAAACACCGCATTGACCCCAAGCTCAGGCGGTGCTGCAGCTCTGCCAACAACCCCCAATCTATCGGCGACATCAACAATGACAGATTATCCGACATCTACCCTTGACGACTCCTTCCTTTGGCTGGGGAACGTGCTCGGTGAAAAGCCCCTGGCCTGGGTACGTGAGAGAAACTCCAGCTCGATGACGTTGCTCAAAGCCCGACCTGAGTTCGAACCGGCACGGTCCAAGGTATTGGAAATACTCAATAGCAAGGACAAGATTCCCTACATTCACCGCTTGGGCGACCATGTTTACAACTTTTGGATGGACGAAAAGAACCAGCGTGGTTTGTGGCGGCGAACCACACTGGCTGATTTCAAAAATCCGAGCCCCAATTGGGAAAAGATTCTGGATATTGACGCACTGGGTAAAGCGGAAAAGCAGAGTTGGGTCTGGGGAGGCGCAGACTGCTTGGGTCCAAACTACCAGCGTTGCCTGGTTTCACTGTCGCCTGGTGGCTCGGATGCCATGGTGGTGCGGGAGTTTGACCTCACGAACAAGCAGTTTGTTGCCAGCGGCTTCACGCTTGCAGAGGCAAAGTCCCACACCACCTGGATAGACCAGGACACGCTATTGGTGGGAACAGACTTTGGTCCCGGCAGCATGACAAAGTCAGGGTACCCCCGCATCATTAAACGATGGACACGTGGCACGCCGTTGGCGGCGGCAACCCAAGTCTTTGAGGCCCAGGACAGTGACGTACGCGTTTACGCAAGTAGCAGTCAAGCCAGAGATCACAAATGGGTCATTGTGGGTCGGGCCATGGATTTTTATAACGATGAAATTTTTCTTTTGAAAGGCGACCAGTTAATCAAGATCGACAAGCCCACAGATGCGAGTTTTGTACCCAACCGGCAGTGGGCCGCCATGACGCTGCGCAGTGACTGGAGCGTGGGTGGTACGACGTACAAGGCAGGATCGTTGTTGATTACAAGAGTTGAGGACTATTTGGCTGGACGGCGCGAGTTTTCTGTGCTGTTTGAGCCCGACGCTACCACCTCGCTGGCCGGTTATGACTTTTCGCGCAACCATGTGCTGGTCAACACCATGGACAAGGTCAAGAGTCGACTCGCTGAATGGACGCAAGTAAACGGCAAGTGGAGCAGCCGTGTTGTGAATCTTCCCCAGAATGGTGAGCTCAGCATTGGCACCCTGTATGACAGTTCTCTTGAGCAGGACCCATTGGGTGACGAATACACCATCAGCTACCACGACTTCTTGACGCCAGACGCGTTGATGCTCGGTCATGCGGGGAGCGACGAGCGGCAGGTGCTCAAGCAACTGCCGCAGCGCTTTGACGCCACGGGCATGACGGTGCAACAACTTTTTGCCAAGAGCAAAGACGGTACAGCTGTGCCGTATTTTGTGGTGTCACCCCGGGGCGTGAAGACCGACGGCACGAATCCGACATTGCTTTATGGCTACGGCGGTTTCGAAGTCAGCCTGCAGCCGTTTTATAGCGGGTCTTGGGGTAGCAACTGGCTCTCAAAAGGCGGCGTTTTTGTGGTTTCCAACATTCGTGGGGGTGGCGAATTCGGGCCAACCTGGCACAAAAGTGCAATCATGGACAAGAAGCAAAATAGCTACGACGATTTTGCTGCGGTGGCAGAAGACCTGATCGCCCGCAAGATTACAAGTCCCAAGCATCTGGGCATCATGGGGGGCAGCAATGGCGGGCTGCTTGTCGGAGCCACCTTTGTCCAACGTCCGGAACTTTTTAACGCAGTAGTTTGCCAAGTTCCCCTGTTGGATATGAAGCGTTACCACAAGCTTTTGGCAGGCAACAGCTGGATGGCTGAGTATGGCAATCCTGACATTGCTGCTGAATGGGAGGTCATCAGCCGCTATAGCCCCTATCAAAACGTGAAGGCGGGGGTCAAGTACCCTCGGGTTTTCTTTGACACGAGCACCAAGGATGACCGTGTGCACCCCGCGCACGCCCGCAAGATGGTGGCACGTATGCAGGAGCAAGGGCATGACGTGCTGTACTACGAGAACATTGAAGGTGGCCACGGGGGCGCTGCCGATAACGCGCAGCGTGCAACGTGGATGGGGCTGGAGTTTGCGTACCTCTGGATGCAACTGGTCAACAAGTAGCTGAAACCTTGGCGTATCCTGGCGGTCATTGCCTTGGCGGTTGAAGGGTGACGTCGCCTTTTTTGCCGTAGGTCGGATGGCAAGCGCTGGGTCCGCGTTTTGCATTTGCTATTCGGACGTTGACATAGATCACGGGGACTAGATACCCCTCGTAGTATTATTCCGCCGTCGCGTTGTAGCCCGTAACCGTCACGGTTTGGGCTGCGTAGCGGATAAGCAGCCATTGCACCGTCTTTGACATCGGACGATGCTCCAGGTGGCAACGACCAAAGGAAAGTAATTGAATACCAAAGTAGCAGAGGAACGAAAAGTCATTCTGATCGTTCCGCATGAGGGTGATGCGCCGGCAAACACGCCATCGGGTGACGAGGCGGTGATGGTGTCGCTGTACCAGGCCCACAAGACAATTTATCCGCGCAGTGTGACCGGTTTCTTCTCTAACTGGCGCTGGGTGATGGTCTGGATCACTCAAATCATTTTTTACGGGCTTCCGTGGTTGGAGTGGGGCCAGCGGCAAGCGGTTTTATTTGATCTCGGGGTTCGCCGGTTTTATATTTTTGGCCTTGTTTTGTACCCTCAGGATTTTATTTACCTGACGGGTATCTTGGTCATCTCCGCTTTTTCCCTGTTTCTGTTCACCGCAGTGGCGGGGCGACTCTGGTGTGGCTATGCCTGTCCGCAGACGGTTTACACCGAAATCTTCTTGTGGCTGGAAAAGAAGACCGAGGGCGATCGATCAGCCCGCATGCGTCGCGATGCCGGCCCCTGGAACGTGGAAAAAATCGGACGCAAGTCGGCCAAGCACTTTCTTTGGCTCGCTGTGGCTTTGTGGACCGGATTTACTTTTGTGGGCTATTTTGTGCCCATGCGGCAGTTGGGCGCCATGTTTTTGCAGGGCCAGTTGAGCGGTCTGGAGAACTTCTGGGTCTTCTTTTACGGGTTTGCCACCTACGGCAATGCAGGATTCATGCGTGAGCAGGTATGCAAATACATGTGCCCCTACGCGCGTTTTCAAAGTGCCATGTTTGACAAGGACACCTTGATTGTGAGCTACGACAAGGAGCGCGGCGAGCCACGTGGTGCACGTTCCAAGAAAGCCGATCCGGCAAAATTGAATTTGGGTGCTTGTGTCGACTGCAGTCTGTGCGTCCAGGTGTGCCCGACAGGGATCGATATCCGGGACGGTTTGCAGTATGAGTGCATCGGTTGTGGTGCGTGTGCGGATGTGTGTGACGGGGTGATGGACAAGGTAGGGTATCCCCGTGGTTTGGTGAAATATTCCACTGAAAATGCGGTCAAACAGCACTGGTCACGCTCGCAGACCCTGCGCCACGTATTGCGACCACGGGTGCTGATTTATTCAACCATACTGGGCACGGTGGTGGCGGCAATGGCGATCAGTCTGGCCACGCGCACGCCGTTCAAGGTCGACGTGGTTCGCGACCGCGGGGCGCTCGCCAGAGAAGTGGAGGGCGGCCGCGTCGAGAATGTTTTCCGGATGCAGGTGATGAACGCGACGGAGTCGACCCAGCGATTCAGCATCACAGCGACCGGTCTACCAGGCATTGTCATTACCTCGGAGAAGGAGATCTCGATTGGGTCCACTTTGGCGCGTTGGGTACCAGTGAGCGTGCAGATTCCGTTCAATGCCGCGTCGCCAGGCTCTCATCCCATCCACTTTGAGATCACCGGCCTTGACACACCGGGAAAGCTGACGGAAAAATCGGTGTTTATCGTGCCGCGATAGTCTGTGTTGTACGCGGTTCACTGGGTGCCAAATATTCGGTCGCCCGCGTCGCCAAGCCCCGGCAGGATGTAGCCGTGGTCATTGAGTTCCCGGTCAATGGCTGCGGTATAGATGTGCACATCGGGGTGAAGTTTGTGCATGGTGTTGATGCCTTCCGGGCAGGTCAGTAAACACAAAAACTTGATCGACTTGGGTCGGCATGCCTTGAGGCGGGTGACCGCCGCTGCGGCCGAATTTCCGGTGGCGAGCATGGGGTCGACCACCACGACATCGCGCTCTTCCATGTTTTTTGGCATTTTGAAGTAGTACTCCACGGCCTGTAGTGTTTTTGGGTCTCGGTACAGCCCGATGTGACCTACGCGTGCACCCGGCACCACCGACAGGACGCCGTCCAATATGCCGTTGCCGGCACGCAAAATCGAAACAAATACCAGCTTCTTGCCATCGATCATTTTTGCTTCCATCGGCTCCAGCGGGGTCTCAATGTGCACGTCCTGGGTCGCCATGTCACGCGTGACCTCGTAAGCCATCAGGCTGCTGAGTTCATTGAGGAGTCGACGAAAATTGTTGGTGCTTGCCTCTTTTTTTCGCATCAAGGTGAGCTTGTGCTGCACCAGCGGATGGTCAATCAGGTGGACGTTTGCGCGGGCTTGTGGGTCAATGGGGATCATGATTCCAGTCGTTTTGTTGCGTTGTTTGGTGAGTTTTTTATTTTGATCGGCTACCGTCTGGAGCCACCGAAAATTCCGCCCAGTACGCCGCGGATGATTTGTCGGCCGACCTCGCGGCCCACTGCACTTGCCGCGCTCTTGATCATCTGTTCGCCGGCGCTGGCCCGCGTGCGGCGGGTGCCGCCGCCAAACAGGTCGCCCAAACCGTCCAGCAAGCCCCGCTCGGGAGCTTGGGTGGTATCAGCCGACGAACTACGCGAGCTCTGGCCGGTTTGAGTAGGAGCGGAGTCGGGCGGCGACATACCGCCTTTGGACTGCGCAGGCATGCGTTGATCAGCGCGCCCCTTGAGTGCCTCAAAGGCAGAGTTCCGGTCGACTGCACGCTCATATACGCCCGCCACAATCGAAGATTCAAGCAATTGCTTGCGCTGCTCCGCTGTAATGGGACCGATCTGGCTCGATGGAGGCAGTACATAGACACGTTCAGTGACGGTTGGCCGCCCCTTGTCATCGAGCAGGCTGACCAGGGCTTCGCCAACGGCAAGTTCCGTAATGGCCGTGCTGATGTCCAGTGCGGGGTTTGCGCGCATGGTCTCAGCGGCCGATTTGACGGCTTTTTGGTCCCGTGGCGTAAAGGCGCGCAGCGCGTGCTGCACGCGGTTGCCCAGCTGTGCCAGTACGGTGTCGGGGATGTCCAGTGGATTTTGGGTGACAAAGTACACGCCCACACCCTTGGATCGCACCAACCGTACCACCAGTTCGATACGTTCGATCAATACCTTGGGTGCATCATTGAACAATAAATGGGCTTCGTCAAAGAAGAACACCATTTTGGGTTTGTCCAGATCGCCCACTTCGGGCAAGGTTTCAAATAGCTCGCTGAGCATCCACAACAGGAAGGTGGCGTACAGGCGCGGCGAGTTCATCAGCTTGTCGGCCGCCAAAATATTGAGGACGCCCCAACCCCGGGTGTCTGTTTGCATGAAGTCGGCAATGTTAAGCATGGGCTCGCCGAAGAATTTGGTGCCGCCCTGGCCTTCGATCTGCATCAGTCCGCGCTGGATTGCGCCAATGCTTGCTGCGCTGACATTGCCATATTCAGTGGTGTAGCTGCTCGCGTTGTCGCCCACATGCTGGCACATCGCGCGAAGGTCTTTCAGGTCCAGCAACAGCAATCCGTCGTCATCGGCAATCTTGAAGACGAGCTGCAGCACCCCGGCCTGCGTTTCATTCAGATTGAGCATGCGTGCGAGCAGCAAGGGACCCAGATCGCTGACGGTGGCACGTACCGGATGGCCCTGTATGCCAAATACGTCCCACAGGGTGGTGGGAAAAGCGGCAAACTCGGGCGTGGGAAGCGCACGTTCGGCAATGATGTTGCTGAGCTTTGGCGTGCCGATTCCAAGCTGGGAAATCCCGGTCAAATCCCCTTTGATGTCGGCCAAAAAAACCGGCACGCCATTGCGTGAAAATCCTTCGGCCAGGGTTTGCAGGGTGATCGTCTTGCCGGTACCGGTAGCCCCGGTGATAAGGCCATGCCGATTGGCCTTGTCTGGCCGCAAAAAACATTGCAGAGGGTTGCTGCCGTGCTGCCGCTGACCAATCAGAATGCCAGCTTCGTCGAAAGATGCCATGGGTGCCTCAAAAAGTACAATCAAGGCAATAGGGTAACGAATTTTTAAAGGATTTCTCGTGGCAGGACACAGCAAATGGGCCAATATTCAGCATCGCAAGGGCCGCCAGGACGAAAAACGTGGAAAGATATGGACACGTATCATCCGCGAAATTACGGTCGCTGCCCGTGCTGGTGGAGCAGATCTCAGCGCCAATCCCCGGTTGCGCCTGGCCGTTGATAAGGCCAAGGCTGCCAACATGCCTGCTGATCGGATCAAATACAACATCGACAAGGCCACGGGCAATGCAGAGGGCGTGAGCTATGAAGAAATTCGTTATGAGGGTTACGGTATTGGCGGTGCCGCCATTGTGGTCGACACGATGACCGACAACCGGGTGCGCACGGTTGCCGAGGTGCGGCACGCATTTAGCAAGCATGGTGGCAACATGGGGACTGAAGGCTCGGTGGTTTTTCAGTTCAAGCACTGTGGGCAGTTGATTTTTGCACCCGGCACCAGCGAGGACAAGGTGATGGAAATGGCTCTGGAAGCGGGCGCAGAAGATGTCATTAGCGACGAGGAGGGCGCAATCGAGGTTTTGACCTCGGTCGCCGATTTTGAGGTGGTTAAGCAAGCGCTCGAGGCTGCCGGTCTGGTTGCCGATGGAGCCGGGGTCACCATGCGTGCAGAAAATACCATCGAGCTGTCTGAAGATGATGCGCAGCGCATGCAAAAGCTGCTGGATGTTTTAGAGGACCTGGATGACACCCAGGAGATTTACCATAACGCCGCCCTATGATTTTTTTGTTTGAGCTTCGCCCTGTCGCCACATTACCGGGTGGCCCACGTGGTTTTAAACTTTGCCAGACCGTTCATTGTGGAACGAGCGCTTACCGGAGTCCTTCATGAAAGTGCTAGTGGTTGGGAGTGGTGGGCGTGAGCATGCCTTTGCCTGGAAGTTGGCACAGTCGCCAAAGGTTCAGGTGGTGTATGTGGCGCCAGGCAATGGTGGCACGGCTCTGGATGCGCGCTTGCAGAACTTGGCGATTGCGAATATCGTGAAGCTGCGGGAATGGGCCCAGGCCAACAAGATTGGCCTGACCCTGGTGGGTCCGGAGGGGCCACTGGCCGCCGGCATAGTCGATGAGTTTCGTCAGCACGGCTTGCGCATTTTTGGTCCGACCAAGGCGGCGGCACAGTTGGAGAGTTCCAAGGCCTTTTCCAAAGCTTTCATGCGCCGCCACGCCATACCCACTGCCGAGTATGCGACCTTTTCGGATCCCGCGACTGCGCACACCTACGTGGACCAGATGGGCGCGCCGATTGTCGTCAAGGCAGATGGACTGGCAGCAGGCAAAGGTGTTGTCGTGGCCATGACTTTGGCTGAGGCCCATGCCGCAATCGACTTCATGCTAGTAGAAAACACGCTCGGAGTGGCGCATAACGAAGGTTGCGCTCGGGTGGTCATTGAGGAGTTCCTTGAAGGTGAAGAGGCTAGCTTCATGGTGCTGTGTGACGGTAGAAACGTAGTGCCGCTCGCCACCAGCCAGGACCATAAACGTCTTCTGGATGGTGATCAGGGTCCCAACACTGGCGGTATGGGGGCCTACTCGCCAGCGCTGGTGGTTACTCCGCAGGTCCACGCACGGGCCATGCGGGAAATTATTCTGCCAACGATCAAGGGGATGGAGAAAGATGGCATTCCCTTTACTGGCTTTCTATACGCGGGTTTGATGATTGACGCCAAGGGGCAGGTGAAGACGCTCGAGTTCAATTGTCGTATGGGCGACCCAGAAACCCAGCCCATTTTGATGCGGCTCAAGACCGACTTGCTTGAGGTCTTGCTTGCTGCAACCGAGCCTGCCGGTAACAGTCACTTCGAAAATCTGGAGCTTGAATGGGACCGTCGCACTGCCATGGGCGTCGTGCTTGCGGCGGGCGGCTACCCTTTGGCGCCACGCAAGGGGGATGCCATCAGCGGGATTCCCCGGGAAGCGGACGACGCCATGGTGTTCCAGGCGGGAACAACCCTCACGGAGGGCACTCTGATGACCGTTGGTGGACGCGTCTTGTGCGTCACGGCCCTGGCCGACAGTGTGCGGCAGGTGCAGCTACGCACCTACCAGGTGCTGCAAAGCATCCATTTCGACGGCATGCACTATCGGACCGATATCGGTCACCGTGCTTTCAAGACCCAATAGAACAGAGCACATTGTGATGATGAGTCATTCCTCTTCCGGTCAGACCGGGACCGTGCGCGCCTATTTGCAGTCTCTGCAATTGCGTATTACAGCAGCCGTTGCACAGGCTGATGGTGGGCAGTTTGTGGTTGACGCCTGGGAAAAGGCGCCGGGTGAAGTGTTGCAGGGCAATGGTGTGACCCGGATTTTGGAGGGGGGTGAAGTATTTGAACGCGCTGGCTGTGGCTTTTCCCATGTTCAAGGACCAGCGCTACCCGCGTCTGCCACACAGCATCGCATGGAGCTTGCTGGTACGCCCTTTGAGGCGCTCGGTGTGTCATTGGTGTTTCATCCGCGCAATCCACATGTACCCACCGTGCATATGAATGTTCGCATGCTTTCGGTTGGTCGCGCTGGGCAGGAGCCGGTGTGCTGGTTTGGCGGTGGCATGGATCTTACGCCCTATTACGGGAGAGAGGAAGACGCGCGCCACTTCCATGGGGTGTGCCGTGACGCCGTGCAGCCATTTGGAGAGGATAAATATGCTCGCTTCAAGCAGTGGTGTGACGAGTATTTTTTTCTCAAACACAGAAATGAACAGCGGGGCATTGGCGGTATCTTCTTCGACGATTTTTCTGAAGGTGGTTTTGCCAATGGTTTCGCACTGATGCAGTCGGTGGGCGATGCCTTTTTGGCTGCCTACATGCCTATTGTTTCACGGCGCAAGGACACGTCCTATGGCAACCGCGAGCGCGAGTTTCAACTCTATCGCCGCGGCCGTTACGTCGAGTTCAATCTGGTATGGGATCGTGGCACCCATTTTGGCTTGCAGTCCGGGGGCAGAACAGAGTCCATTCTGCTGTCCATGCCACCGTTGGTGCGCTGGTCCTATCAGGCACTGGCTGATGTCGGCTCTCCTGAAGAAGCCTTGTACCAACAGTTTTTGGTGCGTCGAGATTGGGTTTGAGCGTCAAGCCTGCGACTGTGCGGCATGTCGGGATATTTGGTGGAGCGTTTGATCCTCCCCACCAAGGGCACATAGCCGTTGCACAGACCGCGTTGAATCAATTGCAGCTAGATCTTTTGCACGTTATTCCCACTGGAAGCGCTTGGCACAAGGAGCGGAGTTTGACTGGTGCGGAACATCGGCTGGAGATGGC
>JAIPCE010000058.1 GCA_021738345.1 Rhodoferax sp.
AACCGCATTTGTCGCAGTCCGCCAGCGCAAAACCGCCACACAACGACACGTTCAAGATCGGCCCGCCTATGCGGGTCTGCCCCAGCGCAATCAGATTGGCATAAGGCAAGCCGGGCGCCACCAGCTGGGTGGTGGCCGGCGGCACCAGGGGCAGTTTGACAAGCTCCACCACGCCTGGTCCGTGCACTCGCAAGGTGTGCAGGTGCTGCGCAGCCTCCTCGCCGCGCTCGCGCAGGTCGGTGTGCGGATTGGTGCGGTAGGCAACACACGCAGACAGGGCACGGGTCATGCGCTCGGAGACGTTGGTGTGCAGGTCCAGCACGGCCACCACCGGCACCGCAGGCCCCACCAGCACGCGTATACGTTCAAACAACTCACCGTCGGGGTCGTCACATTCGGTGGTCAGCGCAGCGCCGTGGGAGGAAATGAACACCGCATCCAGCGGACCTGCCGCGCGCAGGCGACTTTCAATGTCCCGGGCAAGGGATTCAAAGTAGCTGTGCAGCACCGGGCCACCGGGCTGGGCCGCTGCCAGCCGCAGGGCGACGGGCTCCCAGGGTCCGAGCCGGTTCATGGCGGCCACAAACCCGGCGGTATCGGACAAGGTGCGAGGCTGCTCGCGCTGGAGTTCGGACTGGAGTTCTGCACCGGCAAGGTCCATGCCAGCCGCAAAGCTGTCTGCTGTGCTCGGCGGTGCCCATCGGTTGCACTCAATGAAGAAGCCGCACACGCCCACGCGCAAGCGCCGCTGCGGGATGTCAAATGCTCGGCTCATACCGGTGCGGGCGAGGTTTTCGAGGGTCACACGGCTCAGCCCGTCAAGCGCGCTGCGATGAATCGCCATAGCGCGCGTGTAAGCCTGCAGCCGCCAGGCGGCATCACCTGGGCAAAACGCGTCCATCAGTTGCTGGCGCACACCCTGTCCTTGTACCGAGAGCGGCACACCGCGCTGGTGCAGCCAGTTGTCGGCCAGCAAGGCCGCCAGCACCTGGGTCTCGGGGGCAGTTCCGACCTCGGGGCAAACCGACACAACCTGCGCTTGTGGGCACAGGCCGCCAAACGCCATGCGCACATTGCCATCAATCACGGCCGAGGCCGACTCGCCTTGGGCCGGAGAGGTGACGTCGGCACCGAACCAGTCTCGGGCCAGCGCCAGCTCGGGCGAACCGGGCGGGTGGCGGCAAATCAGCTCGGTGTGGCCCACCGGCCCCAGACCGGTGTGGTGGTCCAGCACGCAGATCAGCCGCGCACCCTGCAGGTGGCAACGCGCGATGATCGCCAGTTGGCGGTTGGACCAGCACAGCGCCTGGCCGCCATAAAAAATGCCGTCGGGGTGGGTGTACTGGCCACCGGTGATGGCGGTGGCGGCTGCCGCCTTGCCCACCCGCGCCATGTAAGCCAGGAGCTGCTGCTGCAACTGCGCCAGCGCCGCCGGTGCAAGCGCCTCGGGCAGGATCAAGTCGTGCACCTGCGCATAGCCTGGATTAGCCGGCAGGGGGCGCGAAAAGTCGAGGTAATTGCGGTTGATGTCGACGTTGTCTTCATTCACGCGGCGTACCCAGGCAAAGCCGTAGGGGTTCAGGCCGTGGATCAACAGGGCTGCAGTATCAGCCGGCAGCGTACCGGCCGTGGTTTGCAAGAAGCCAATTTGGGCGGCGCTGCCCTGGTAGCCCTCTACCCCGTGCGTGCCGCTGATCAGCACCAACACCCGGTTCGCCCCGAGCGGGCCCAGCCAGGCCAAATCGACGCTGAGATCAGCGCCATCTGGGCCAGTTTGTGGGTGTGGCAGGCTTGCCAGCACAGCACCCGCCTGCGCCGCTGCCTCGCGAAACTGCTGGCGGGCGCCCACGAAATCGCTCGCGTAGGCCGCTAGGGCCAGCGCCGACTGCCCGTCCGGCTTGTCCGTATCGGGCATGGCTCACTCCGGCTTGATACGGCTGGTCACCGGCTTGTACAGCGCCTGCTCTGCGGCAATAAAGGCCCGGGACTGTGCCGGCGTCATGAGCGAGGGCAGGTCGGACGCCAGTCGCACACGGGCTTCCTTGAGCGCGGGCACCATCAGCGCGGTATTGATGGCATGGTTGAGCCGCTCCACCACGGCCGCGGGTGTATTGTTGGGTGCATAGACGAAGGCCCAGACACTCATCTGCAGACCCTTGAGCGCTTTTGATTCGGAAAACGTGGGCACGTCCTTGAGGACTGGCACCCGTTCGGCCGCTGACACGCCGAGCGCCTTGACCCGCTTGTTGGCAATCATCGACGCGGCATTGGCCGCCGTGGTAATGCCCATGTCGAGTTGGCCGCCAATCACATCGGTGATGATTTGCTGCCCGCCCCGGTACGGAATATGCACCATGAACATGCCCGCGCGCTCCTTGACCACTTCGCCCATCACATGCGCAAAAGAGGCAATGCCGGCTGAGCCAAAGCTGAACTTGCCAGGGCTCTTGCGCACCAGTGCGACCAGTTCATCCATCGTGTTGGCCGGGAAATCCGGGCGTACGACAAACAAGATCGGCGAGCTTCCGGCCAGCGCCACCGGCAGCATGTCCTCGGGCTTGTAGCCCAGGCTGGGATTGATCATTGGCACCAACAGGCTCTCGCTCATGCCGCCATACAGCAGCGTGTGGCCATCTGCGGGCGCGCGAATGAGTTTTTGCACTGCCAGTGCGCCCCCCGCGCCGGCCAGGTTTTCCACCACCACGGTCTGGCCCAGCTGCTTGCCAAGCTCGGTGCCCAACATGCGTGCGCCGACATCGGACGCTCCACCAGCAGTGAACGGCACGATCAGGGTCATCGGCTTGCTCGGGAACCCGGCCTGCGACCGTGCCAGCGGCGCTGCCAGGGTGGCCACACCGGCGGCAAGCAGGTGGCGGCGCGACAGCGTGCCAGGAGTCGCGATCCAGGCGAACGGGTGAGTATGCAATGCGGTCATCGTTGTCCCCTTGTAAAAATAGGAAACCGGATGGTACGAGGAACACGGACCGGGTTAAAGTGCATCCAATGCCAACTTAGCGGGATATTTCGCCATGCCATCGCCTGCCAAAGCAGTCCATTCCCTGCTGCGTGTCGACATCCTCTGGGGGCCGGAGGTAATGGCCGGAGCCGCGCTGGCGGTGGTGGACGTGCTGCATTTCATCAATCTGGTGTCTGCCATGCGCACACCCCGCGTCCCGGACCCGGTCGCCTGGCGTTGGTGGTGTATAGGCGGTGGCCGCGCGCCACGGTCACTGCCCCAAAGCGCCCCGTGCCGGGGTCTGGCCGACCTGGTGGTGGTGCCCGGATGGCACGCGCAGAGTGGACCGCATCTGGAACAAATCGTTGCCCGAGCCAGCCCGGCGCTTGCGCGGCTGGAGCAGGTTCATGCCGCTGGCGGACTGGTGGCGGGCTTGTTCAACGCGGCGGCATTGCTGGGCGAGGCGGGCTTGCTGCACGGGCGCTGCGCCGTGGTGCCGTGGGCCTTTGTGATGCCGGTGCGGCGCCACAGCGCAGGCGTCTCGCTACTGACGGACCGATCCTGGACGGTGGACGACCGGATCTGGACCTGCGACTCTCCGGTGCTGGCCACCGAAGTGATGATTGACATGCTGCGCCACACCCCTGTGGCCGAGCTGGCACAGTCAGCCGCCCATGTTTACCTGCACTCCGAGGCGCGTCAGCAGGTGAGCATGCAGGTCGTGCAGGGCGAACAGCCGCGCGGTTTGCCCGCCGGTGCGCTGGAACGGGCGCGTCGCTGGCTCGAAGACCACATGACCGAGCCTTACAGCTTGACCGCCACCGCGCAGGCGGCAGCTACCAGCGCCCGCACGCTCTTGCGCCATTTTGCCGGCGCCTATGGCCAAAGCCCGCTGGACTACTTGCACAGCCTGCGCGTAGCCCGCGCCCGGGTGCTGTTGGAGACCACCTATGTGAGTGTCGAACAGGTCGCCCAGATGTGTGGCTACCAGGACACCGGTACTTTCAGGCGCCTCTTTGCCCGCCAGACCGGCGAGATGCCCGCCGCCTACCGCGCCCGCTACAGCTTGCGCACCAGTCGCAAGCGCTGGGTGGGGTCGGTATAAGGTGTGGGTGCCGCACGCTGTGCTGGGCCGCATCACTGGGACAGGAAAAGCGCCTGCAAGTCACTCAAGAAGTCAAAGCCGCGCGCAGTCGGCCAGACGCGCTGCATGTCACGCTCAATCAGTCCCTGGTCTTGTGCGGCACTGAGCGCCGCCTCGATGGCGGTCAGTGCCAGGCCGGTGCGCTCGGTGAAGTCTCGCAGGGCAAACCCATGGCGCAGGCGCAGGGCGTTGAGCATGAACTCGAACGGCAGCTCGGACCGTGCGACTTCTTCGTCTTGTGCCACGGCGTTGCCCATCTGCGCTTGCGCCGTGTAGCGCAGCGGGTCGCGAAAACGCACCTGGCGCACGACCCGGTGCGCAAAGCTCAGCTTGCTGTGAGCCCCCGCCCCAATGCCCAGGTAATCACCAAACTGCCAATAGTTGAGGTTGTGCCGGCAAGGGTGCCCGCGTCGGGCGTACGCCGATACCTCATACCGATCCAGTCCGACGGCAGCGGTCAATTCGGTGATGTGATCGAGCATGGCGTACGCGATATCCTCCTCGGGAACCGGCGGCGGAAACTTGGCGAAGTAGGTGTTGGGTTCGATCGTGAGCTGGTAGATCGAAATGTGCGGCGGGGCAAACTGCAGTGCCGTGGCCATGTCCTGCCCGACCTGATCCAGGGTTTGCCCGGGCAGCGCATACATGAGGTCCAGATTGAAGGTGTCGAACGCCTGGGCTGCCTCGTTGACTGCGGCGATGGCCTGCGCCCGGTCGTGCACGCGCCCCAGTGCGGCCAGGTGCGTGTCATTAAAACTCTGTACCCCGACCGACAACCGTGTCACACCGGCCTGTCGGAAGGCGCGAAAACGGTCTTTCTCGAAGGTGCCCGGGTTGGCTTCGAGCGTAATTTCACACAGCGGCTCCAGTGTGAGGCGGGCCCGAATGTCACTCAGCAGGCGATCGATGCTTTCAGGAGAAAAAAGGCTCGGGGTCCCGCCGCCAATGAAGATACTGTGCACGCTGCGGCCCCATACCAGCGGCAAGGCGCTTTCCAGATCGCTCATCAGCGCTTCGGCGTAATGTTGCTCGGGGACTTGTCCGGGCTGCATTGCATGCGAGTTGAAATCGCAATACGGACATTTTTTGAGGCACCAGGGCAGATGCACATACAAGGAAAGCGGTGGCAGGGCCGCCAGTTGCAGCAAGCCCGGACGCAGCGTGTGCAAGACGTCGCGCAGCGGCGCCGGGCCGTGCCGGTCCGGGTCAGCCGCAGCGGCGCCGGTCGCGGGATTCATCCGGGCAACGCCGCCGCACTGAGCCAGCGCTCGCGTATCAGCGCGGCCATAGCCTGCGTCGCGCGCCCGCGGTGGCTGTGGGCATTTTTCACTTCGACCGGCAGCTCGGCGAAGGTCTTTCCAAACTCGGGAATCCACATCACCGGGTCAAAACCAAAGCCATTGCTACCCAGGGGCTCGCTGGCAATCAATCCCTCGACCCGACCCATGGCCACCAGCGGTTCGGGGTCGTTGGGGCTGCGCACGGCAACCAAGGTACTGACCATGGCCGCACGCCGGTTGGACTGACCCTGCATTTGCTCCAGCAAGGCGCGTACATTGTTGCCGTCGCTCTTGGCATAACCGAATTGGGTCGCGTAGTAGGCGGTATCGACGCCTGGCAAGCCACCAAACGCGTCGACGCACAAGCCGGCGTCGTCGGCCAATGCCGGCAGGCCGGTGTGCGTCGCCGCATTACGCGCCTTGGCCAAGGCGTTTTCAATAAAAGTGCGGTGTGGCTCGGGCGCCTCGGGCACGCCCAACTCGCCTTGCGGCACCAGAATGCACCCCAACGGTGTCAACATGGCCTGCAACTCGGCGAGCTTGCCCGGGTTATTGGAGGCCAGCACAATTTTCATCATGCTGCCGCCTGACCCGCCAACGCAGCGGTTTGCAAGGCCATCAGTTCAACAATACCGGCTTCGGCCAGACTGAGCAGGAGGTCCATCTCGGTGCGCGAAAATGCGGCACCCTCGGCCGTGCCCTGCACCTCAACAAAGTGGCCGGCCCCGGTCATCACCACGTTCATGTCGGTATCACAGGCTGCATCTTCGGTGTATTCGAGGTCAAGCAACGGTGTGCCCTGCACGATGCCGACCGAAATCGCAGCCACTTGCGACAGCACCGGACTCTCGGTAATTTTGCCGGCGGCCAGCAAGCCATTGACGGCATCTTGCGCGGCCACAAACGCGCCGGTGATGGCGGCGGTGCGGGTGCCGCCGTCGGCCTGCAACACGTCGCAATCGAGCACCAGGGTGCGTTCACCGAGTTTCTTGAGGTCAAACACCGCGCGCAATGAGCGGCCAATGAGTCGCTGGATTTCCTGCGTACGCCCGCTTTGCTTGCCCCGCGCGGCCTCGCGGTCGCTGCGGGTGTGGGTGGCGCGCGGCAGCATGCCGTATTCGGCCGTCACCCAGCCTTCACCACTGCCCCGCTTGTGGGGCGGCACCTTTTCCTCGACCGAGGCGGTGCACAAAACCTTGGTAGCGCCAAATTCGATCAACACCGAACCCTCGGCGTGCACGGTATAGCCCCGGCTGATACGCACCGGGCGCAACTGGTGCGCGGCACGCGCGTGGGCGCGAACATAGTCAGTCATAAAACCTCTCAAGAGAATGCTTTGCAAGGCACCGGGGGGCCTCAAGTACGGCGCGACGCCGTGCGCCGAATGGCCGCGTTGATTTCGGCAATGGAGCGTTCGATGCCTGCGTCGTCGAGATCATCCATGAAGAGCTCCACACCGCCGACCTGGACCGTGGAGGCAAAGACGCCTTCGTCCATGTGCTCGGTGCTGACCGAGCCACGCAGGGGCGGGGAGGCATCGGGTGTCTCCCATTCCAGTGCGACCAGGGTGACATTGTCGCTGCGCGGACCGGCTTTGATCAGGGCGCGCTCCACCAGTTCCGGAACTGCGTGGGACACGCCGTGGCCCGACAGATGCAACACGATGTCAGCGTCTTCGAGCACGCCCCACAATCCGTCGGAGCACAGCAGCAGCTTGTCGCCCCGCAACAACGACAGCGGGCCGGTCACGTCGTATTCCGGGCGGGTCGGAGAACCCAGGCAGGTGTACAGCACGTTGCGATTAGCCAGCAACAGCGCCTGCCCGGCGTGCCGCGCGGCCTTGCGTTGTTCGACATGCGAGTGGTCGCGGGTGCGCGCCAGCAACTCGCCATTGCGCACAAAGTACAAGCGTGAATCGCCACAATGCATCCAGTGCGCCACGCCCTCCTGCAACAGCGCCAGCACCAGGGTCGTGCGCGGGGTGTCGGTCAGATCGTGTTCCGCCGCGTACAGCAATATTTGCCGGTGGGCGGCCAGGATGGCGGTGTCAAAAAAGGCCCTGACATTGGCGATTTCGGGTTTGGCCTGGGTCTGAAACAGGGTTGAGATGGTCTGCACCGCAATTTGTGCCGCGACCTCGCCAGCCGGGTGCCCACCCATGCCGTCGGCCACCAGAAAAAGTCCGGCCGACTTGGTGTAGCAGTAACCCATGCGGTCTTCATTTTTCTCGCGCCCACCCTTGCGACTGAGTTGAAAAACAGAAAATTTCATGGTGGCTTGGCGGGCACAGGCGCCGCCGCAGCGGCTGGCTTCTGTTTGTCGGCAACCAGGTTATCAAACTGCATGCGCACTTTTTCGGTCACACTCAATTTGGTGTAACGCCGCTCGCCTTCGCGGCTTAGCTCCTTTTGCAAAGCAAACACCGATTGGGGTCGGGACAAGGGGTCAAGCGCCATGCACCACTCCACGACCTCGATAAGGTTGTCTGAATACACCCCGCGCAAGCGCGCCAGGGCAATCGCAATGCGGTCTTTTTCCTGCCGCTGCGGCGCTTCATTGGGCGGATAGCCCTGCATGCAGGCATAAATGCAGGCCCCGATGGCGTAAATATCGGTCCAGGGACCCATGGCGGCGTCGCGGCGGTACATCTCGGGCGCCGCAAAGCCCGGCGTGTACATGGGCCGCACAAAGTTGCCTTCCTTGCTGAGCACTTCGCGCGCGGCACCAAAGTCAATCAGCACCGACTTGTTGTCGTCGGTGATGAAGATATTGGCCGGTTTGATGTCGAGGTGCAGCATCTTGTGCTGGTGAACAATGCGCAAACCACGCAAAATTTCGTCAAACAGCGACCGGATGGTGGACTCGCGGAACACCTTGGCCTGTTTGAGGTCGCGCGCGGTCACTATAAAGTCCTGCAGGGCGGCACCCTCCAGGTAATTCATCACCATGTAAACCGTTTCGTTTTCGCGAAAGAAATTCAGCACGCTCACCACCGAAGGGTGCGATATCTGCGCCAGCGCGCGACCTTCCTCAAAGAAACTTTTCAGGCCCAGGCGATAGAGCGATAACTTTTCGGCCTGAATTTGCGGTGACAGTTCGCCCGGGGCCCGGGTGGCCAGCGAAGAGGGCAGATACTCCTTGACCGCAACCTTCTGGCCGTCGGTGTCAAGTGCCAGGTACACCAACCCGAACCCGCCTGCCGCAACTTTGCGAACAATCCGGTAGCCACCAATCATGGTGTCGGGAGGGAGAGGGGCGGGCTTTACCTTCGACATAAATTAGGGTTGGATGCACGTCTGATACGTCTGAATCGGGTTATTCTTGGGCTCAATCCACGTACCGGGAAATTGCAATGCCAGTTTACAGCATGACCGGCTATGCCAGTGCTCAGCACAGCGCAGCCACCACCACCTCCGAGCCTGACTCCAGGCACCTGCCAAAAGGGCAACTGGGGCTGGAGATACGATCCGTCAACAGCCGATTTTTGGACCTGACGTTCAAGCTGCCCGAGGACTTGCGCCAGTTTGAACCGGCGCTGCGCGAACTTTTGGTAACCCGCCTCAAACGCGGCAAAGTCGAAGTGCGTGCCGCCTTTGAACTTGCAGCGAGCAGTGTCGTGTCAGACCCCTCGGCACGCTTGCTGCAACGACTCAATGCGGTGCAGGACAGCATCCAGTCGTGGTTGCCACTGGCGGAGCCGCTGAGTGTCGCCGATGTGCTGCGGATTGCGGCCAACGAACAAGGCGGCACGCGTGACTGGAGTGATGCGATGCTGCCATTGGCCGAAACCGTACTTGCTGCACTGCTGGATGCACGCCAGCGGGAAGGGGCGCGCCTTTCGGCCATGCTGCTGCAACACTTGGCAGAACTGCGCACGTTAGCGGCCCTTGCCGGCCCGATGGTTCCCAAACTGGTGGAGCAACAGCGCCAGCGCTTCATGGAACGTTGGAAGGAGGCCATGGCCCTGACCGATGGCGCGATTGCGCCCGATGCAGCACAAGACCGCGCACTGACAGAGTCGACCGCGTTTGCCATCCGCATCGACGTGGCAGAAGAACTCACACGACTCAACTCCCACCTCGACGAAATCGAACGTCTGATCCACAAAGGCGGCGAGGTTGGCAAACGGCTCGACTTTCTGATTCAGGAGCTGCACCGCGAAGCCAACACGCTGGGCTCCAAATCCGCCGCACTGGACCTGACCCGGATTTCGGTCGACATGAAAGTGCTGATCGAACAAATGCGCGAGCAGGTGCAGAATCTGGAGTAAGCAATGCGAGGAAACACGCCATGAACCCCTGGAAAGCCGCCGCCCCTGGCGACCCACTGAGCGCCATCGACACCCCGGCTCTGGTGTTGGACCTTGATGCGTTTGAGCGCAATTTGCAGCGTATGGCGGACGCACTCAAGGGGCAAGCGGTGCGGCTTCGACCGCACGCAAAAAGCCACAAGTGCCCCGAAATCGCCCGCCGCCAAGTGGCAATGGGGGCGGTGGGGGTGTGTTGCCAAAAGCTTGGCGAAGCGGCGGTGTTTGTCGATGCCGGCATTGCCGACGTACTGGTTACCAACCAGGTGGTGGGAGCGAGCAAGCTGCTGCATTTGGCGGAGCTGGCTCGCCGCGCGCGTTTGGGCGTGCTGGTGGATGACGCCGAGCAGGTGCACGCGCTGGCGCTGGTGGCGCGAAGCCAGTCGGTCACGCTCGATGTGTACGTTGAAGTCGATGTCGGCGGGCACCGCTGCGGTGTGCCACCCGGAGCTGCGGCTGCGCAATTGGCGCGTCAGATTGCAGACCACCCGGCGCTGCGTTTTGGCGGCTTGCAGTGCTACCACGGCGCCGCCCAGCACAAGCGCTCGCCCGCAGAGCGCGCCCAGGCGATTGCGGCTGCGGCACAGGCTGCGCAGCACAGCCGGGCGCTGATCGAGGCGGACGGGCTACAGGTGGCACGCATCACCGGCGCGGGAACGGGGACTTTTCTATTGGAGCGCGATTCCGGCGTGTTCAACGAGATACAGGCCGGCTCCTACATCTTCATGGACCGGGACTACCGCGATAACCAACCCGCATCGGATGCGGTGGTGTTTGAACATGCGCTGTTCGTTCGCAGCACGGTCATGAGCCGCGCCGTGCCCGGTCGAGCGGTGCTCGATGCCGGGCTGAAAGCATCGAGCGTCGACTCGGGCATGCCCGTGGTGTGGCAGCGCCCCGAACTCAAATATGTGGCGGCATCCGATGAGCATGGCGTGCTGGAACTGCCAGTCGGCACCTCACTGTCGCTTGGCGACACGGTCATGCTGGTGCCAGGCCACTGCGACCCCACGGTGAACCTGTACGACGAGCTGGTGTGCATCCGGGGTGACCGGGTCGAGGCCCTGTGGCCCATCGCGGCGCGCGGCGCCTTGCTATAAAAATGAAAATTCGTAATCTGAATCAAACCACGAGCGGGTCTTCCTGCATGGCTTCGATTTGCTCTTGCAGCACTTGGACCTGTCCTTGCCAGTAATCGCTGGTGCCAAACCAGGGGAAGTTCACCGGAAAGGTGGGGTCGTTCCAACGGCGCGCCAGCCAGGCACTGTAGTGAACCAGGCGCAGGGTGCGCAGTGGCTCGATCAGGGCCAGCTCGCGCCGGTCAAAATCCCGAAACTGCTCGTAACCGTCAATCAGCGCGCCCAATTGGCGGGTGCGCTGGGCGCGGTCGCCGCTGAGCAGCATCCAGAGGTCCTGCACCGCCGGACCGGTGCGCGCATCGTCGAGGTCGACAAAGTGCGGGCCGGGTCCGGCGGCGGCAGCGGCATTCAGGGGCGTCCACAAGATATTGCCCGGGTGGCAGTCGCCATGCAGGCGCATTTGCCGGATCGGGTTGCTTCCAGAGGTCGCTTCCTTTAACACAGGGTGTGCGGCAACCAGCGCGAGCGCGCTTTTGCAAGTGGCAGCCCAGAGCGACTGAACGTCCAGCGGTACCTG
Organism: Rhodoferax sp.; assembly: GCA_021738345.1. Taxonomy (GTDB): domain Bacteria; phylum Pseudomonadota; class Gammaproteobacteria; order Burkholderiales; family Burkholderiaceae_C; genus Allorhodoferax. The sequence goes on from JAIPCE010000058.1 coordinate 11,343, forward strand.
GTGGCGGGCCAACAACCAGTCCATGGACTCGGTACCAAAGCTCGCCAGATTCAAGGCCGGTCGGGTATCGAACGGCCGCTGCACGCCGACCGTATGGATGCGCGCCAGAAAGCGACCAATCCACTCGAGCACCTCGAAATCGTCAAAGTCGGGCGTTCGTCCGCCGCGATAGGGGCTGACCGAGAAGGCAAAGCCGCCAAAATGGTGCAGACTGGCACCTTGCAGGTGCAGCGGTCCGACGGCCGGCACCTCGGCGGCCATCAACTCCTCCGCAAAGCGGTGCTCTTCAAGAATTTGCGCATCGCTCCAACGTTCTGGGCGGTAAAACTTGGCCACCACCGCACTGCGGTCTTCGAGCTGCACCTGGTAAACACGGTTTTCGTACGAAGACAAAGCGGTCAGTCGGCCGTCGCCGCGCAGCCCCACCGCATCGAGCGCGTCCAGCACCACATCTGGCGTCAGCGCGGCAAAGGGGTGCTGCATTCAGGCGCTTATTCGATAGGCAATAGATGTCATGTCAAGTGCCCTCTGTCAGAGTAAGCATGTGACCTATGCGGGGGTCGCCACGTCCGCCGAGAACCTGCAGATAGGTGGCGAGCACCGCATCTGGGCCGACGTGGTGCTGCACGGTCATCCAGGGGTGATCGGCGTGCGACACAGTTTCGATAAATGCACGCCACGACTCCACCAGGCGCTGCGACAGACCCTGGCTGCCCCATTCGGCGCTGCGTTTCTTGATCTGTGCAGGCGCGAAAAACAAGGTAGCCTTGGGACCAGGCAGGTCTTTGGCACCGCCCATTTCCTCGACATGGGTCGCGCCAATGGAACTGCTGTATTGGAGCGCCTTGCAGTGGCTGTGCAACGCGAGCCGAAATGCGGCGTTGCCCGCAAAGTCGACGTAAATGCTTGGTGCATCGGCGGCAATCTGGTCGAGTTGCTGGTAAGTCAGCACCCGGTGATAACAGCCCAGGCTTTCGCAGAACGTGACGTTGTCCGGCGAGGTAAAGCCCACGACTTCGATGCCTTCGCGCCTGAGCAGTTGAAACGCCGTGCCATAGGCAGTTTTGCTAGATGCACTGGAAAGCAGCACAAGGCCCGGACGCGCCGGGTCGGCCGTGGCCCCAAAGAACGTATGGTCGGCCAAAAAGTCGTCGATCAACCAGGAGGTAATGAACAAGGGCCGTAACAGCGCCTGCAGGTCTTCGGTGTCGGCGCTGTAGAACGGATCGGCGGCGCATCGCATGTATTGGTTGTAGACCGGATGCAGGCCGCCTCGGTGCGGGGCCGTGTCAAAGAAATGGGCGCCGGAAATCGTTCCCGGCGTGATGTCCAGACCCGATGCCATGGGAAAATAGCCATACAGCCGTTCACCTTGCGCAAGCAGCGGGTGGCGTGACTCGGCGACCGTGCCAAACCCCCACACCGGTATGCGGCCCCACACCGGGTCTTGTGCCACGGGAAAGAATTGCCAGTACTGCATGGCATCGCCCATGGCGGCATAGGTGATGTTGTTGGAGGTCAGGGCAAACCGGTCAATACGGACCCGAATCTGGCCATCCAGAAGCGCGCCGTTTGGCGTGCTGCGAAACTCGGTGGTACCGAGCTGGTTCTTGCGAACTTCAAAATAGAGCGTGTTCATACCTGTACGATAAAGCAAATTGCCGACCCAACACGCGCCAAGGGCATCAATAATTGCGTACTCCCCATTGGAAATGAATGCGTATGTTTGATTTCATCATTGTTGGCGGGGGTTCGGCGGGCTGTGTGCTGGCCGGACGCCTGAGTGAAGACCCCGAGGTTACGGTGGCGCTGCTGGAGGCCGGGCCGGTTGACCAGAGTGTGCTGATTCACTGCCCTGCCGGTCTGGCGGTCATCGCCCGCACTGGCGCTGCGAATTGGAAGTTCGAGACCACGGTGCAGCCCGGGCTGAATGGTCGCCGTGGTTACCAACCACGGGGCAAAGTGTTGGGCGGATCGAGTTCGATCAACGCCATGGTGTATATCCGCGGTCAGCGCGAGGACTACGACCACTGGGCTGCGCTGGGTAATTCGGGGTGGTCATTTGAGGACGTGCTGCCGTATTTCCTGCGCACAGAAGACAACGCCCGTGGTGCCAGTGGCTGGCACGGCAGCGGTGGTCCCTTGCACGTGATGGACCCGGTCAGCCCGAACCCGCTGGGTGCGGTGTTCGTCGAGGCCGGCCGTCAGGCGGGTTATGCGGTCAACCCCGACTTCAACGGCGCAAGCCAGGAAGGCGTGGGCCTGTACCAGGTCACCCACAAGAACGGCGAACGCTTCAGTGCCGCCAAGGCCTACGTCACACCGCACTTGCGTCGCCCCAATTTGCAGGTGTTCACCGGCGCGCACGTGACCCGCATCCTGCTGGAGCAGCAGCGGGCGATAGGCGTGGAGTTTGTGCAGGGCGGGGAATTGAAGCAATTGCGCGCGGGAGCGGAAGTGCTGCTGTGCGCCGGCGCGCTGCAGTCGCCGCAGATACTGATGCTGTCGGGCATCGGGCCGCGCCAGCATCTGGCAGAAAAGGGTATTGCCACAGTGCTCGACCTTCCCGGCGTGGGTGAGAACCTGCATGACCATCTGGACGTGGTGCAGGTGGTCAATGTGCCGGGTCTGACACAGAGTTTTGGCACCTCACCGGCCGGAGTGTTGGCTGCCATCAAGGGGATGTTGGAGTGGCGGCAACGGCGCACAGGCCTGCTGACGAGCAACTTTGCCGAGGCCGGTGGCTTTGTTAAAAGCCAAGCGCAGGAGCGCACCCCTGACCTGCAGTTTCACTTTACGGTGGCCAAACTGGCAGACCACGGCCGCGCCACGGTGTGGGGGCATGGCTATTCGTGCCATGTGTGCCAGTTGCGCCCCTTGAGCCGGGGCCGGCTGACACTGGCCAGCAAGGACCCTTTTGATGCCCCGCTGATCGACCCCAATTTCTTGGGCGTTCGCGAGGACATGGAGTGTCTGATGCGTGGTTTTCGAATCATGCGCAACGTATTGCAGCAACCCGCTTTGGCCGCACTGGGTGGCCGCGAGACGGCTGCGTCGGCACAGGCAGTGAGCGATCTGCACGTGGAACAATTTATCCGCGAGCATGCAGATACGGTCTACCACCCGGTCGGCACCTGCCGCATGGGAAAAGACAGCCTGGCGGTGGTCAATGCTGCGCTGCAGGTACATGGCGTGCAGGGCTTGCGGGTAGTCGATGCCTCGGTCATGCCGCGTCTGGTGAGCGGCAACACCAACGCCCCCACCGTCATGATCGCCGAAAAAGCCGCCGACCTGATCCGCAGCACGCAGCGGGTCGAGAAGTAAGGATCAGGTGGTCAGCGGCTTGGTCAGGGCGTCTATACGTTCCATTACCTCGGGGGTCAGCTTGGGGGTCAGCGCCAGGGCGCCCAGGTTGTCCTGCAATTGGGACGGCTTGCTGGCGCCCAAAATCACGCTGCTGACCCTGGGGTTGCGGTTGGTCCAGGCAATGGCGAGCTGGGCCGCGTTGCCACCCAGGTCGGCTGCCATGTCTGAGAGTTGCGCCACCGCAGCGTTTTTGGCGGCATCGGTCAGACCAGCTACCAAGAAACTCATGCTCTCTATCGAGCCGCGGCTGCCCTCGGGCACGCCGTTGCGGTATTTTCCGGTGAGCAGGCCCGAGGCCAGCGGGCTCCAGGTGGTGAGGCCCAGCCCCAGGTCTTCGTACAGACGGGCATATTCGACCTCCACCCGCTTGCGGCAAAACAGGTTGTACTGGGGTTGCTCCATGACGGGTTTGTGCAGATGGTGGCGCTCGGCAATGTCATAAGCGGCCCGAATCTCGGCCGCGCTCCACTCGCTTGTGCCCCAATACAGCGCCTTGCCCTGGCGGATGATGTCGCTCATGGCCCAGACGGTTTCCTCGATCGGAGTGTGGGGGTCGGGCCGATGGCAGTAAATCAGGTCGACAAAGTCCAGTTGCAGGCGCGCCAACGAGCCATCAATGGCTTGCATCAGGTACTTGCGGTTCAGCGTGTCGCGCCGGTTGATGCCCACCGTTTCACGGTCGAGTCCCCAAAAGAACTTGGTCGACACCACATAGTTGAGGCGCGGCCACTTCAAGGTTTTGAAGGCTTCGCCCATGACCACTTCACTTTGGCCCTTGGCGTAGATTTCGGCGTTGTCAAAAAAGTTGATGCCCCCGTCAAACGCCGCGGCCATCATCTCGACGGCGGCTTGGGTATCGACCTGGTTGTGGTAGGTGACCCACGACCCCAAAGACAACTCACTGACCTGCAGGCCACTACGCCCCAAACGACGGTATTGCATGGACACGACTCCTGTAAAAGTGGGTAGGTTACTCCAAGTCGTCGGGGTCGGAACAGGGGTCGGACTCCTTGATGCCCAGACGTTCACGGACTTTACGGGCCGGGAAGGCGATATTACGTTCAGCCCAATTCTTGAACTTGATGGCCTGCGGCGTGGTGGCGTTGGCCAGGTGCGCCACCAGCGCATCGTCGCGTAAATAGCCTTTTTTGCCTTCCATTTGGTGACCGGTTCGGAAAATCTGGCCCAGCGCATGGTCGCTGGCCAATTGGCCGACGATGGTGCGCACGCGCTCGGTGGCAATCCAACGGTAGTGGAATTCATCTTCCAGCAGCTCGATGCGCCAGCCCAGGTATTGGTAATGGTTGCCTTGGAACGGCCGCAGCGCAGCGGTGCGCGTGGCGTGGTACAGCAGGGGCGTCAGATTGAAAACCAGGTAGGCAATCCAGGATGCATGCACCGGCAAAATCAGGACCCAGGCACGGCGAAGCTCCGGGGTGTTTCTTAGCACCGCCAACGCATCAAATATGTAATAGGAAGCGGCTGAAATTGCAGAGCACAGCGCGAACAAAGCCAGCGCACGAAGAAGGATAGCTTTCATGGAAGTACTGCGCCAGGGTCAAGCTCTGAACCGCTTGCGTGTGAGCGCCAGGGCCACCCAGAACGACACTGCCGCAAACACCACCAGCACCGTCGCGTGGCGCAGTGCATCAGCCGGCCATTGGTCCATGAACAGCGGCCTCACCAAGGCCACGGCGCTGCTCAGGGGCAGCCAATCGGCCACCATCCGCACGGCATGCGGCAACTGCTCCAGTGGAAAAAACACACCACTCAGGAACATCATGGGTGTCAGGAACAGCGTGAAGTAATAGGTGAAAAAGTCATAACCCTTGGCCAGCGCGTTGACGATCAGCGCAATGCAGGCAAAGGTGATGCCCACGCCCAACAGTATGGGCCAGGCGACCAGCAATTTGGGGCTGTGGCTGATGTTGAGCGCCAGCATGACGCCCAGAATGGCGGTGACGGTAAACAGCGACTTGAAGGCGGCCCATAGCATCTCTGCCAGCACGATGTCGTCAAGCCCTACCGGTGCATTCATGATGCCGTCCCAGGTTTTTTGCACATGCATGCGCGAAAACGCTGAGTACAGGGCCTCGAAGGTGGCGGCATTCATGGCGCTCATGCAGATTGAGCCACTGGCCAAAAACAGGATATAGGGCACCTGGAAGCTGCCATGGGGTCCGTCCATGTTCACTTGCCCGACCAAGGCACCCATGCCGTAGCCAAACGCCACCAGCCACATCAGGGGTTCGGCAATATTGCCTACCAGGCTAGGAATGGCCAATTTGCGCCAGACCAGCAGGTTGCGCAGAAATACCGGCCAAAAGCGCAGCGAGAGTTGCGGCGCACGCCAAACCGAGAACTGGTTTGGGGTCATCGGGGGATAGGCTCGCGGTGCCATCAGGAATCCTCGCGTATCTGTCGGCCAGTCAACTTCAGGAACAGGTCTTCCAGATTGGCCGGGCGGTGCAGCGTGCGCAACTGCGGCGTATCGCCCAGAGCCTGCAACAGCAGCTTGGCCTGGCTGGTATAGAAAAACACGGTTTCGCCGCTGACCTCCACCCGTGAGGCCAAGGAGCGCAGCGGGCTATGGGTCAGCTCCAGCGCCCCTGCGCCAAAGACTTCGACCACATCTGGCTCCAGATGCTCTGCGATCAGCGCACGCGGCGTGCCCTCGGCAATCTTCTTGCCATGGTCCAACACCAGCAGGCGCGAGCACAAACGCTCTGCCTCGTCCATGAAGTGGGTGGTCAGCAAGATCGACTTGCCTTGCTGCAGCAGCAATTGCAGACGTTCCCACATCAGGTGGCGCGCCTGCGGGTCGAGGCCAGTGGTCGGTTCGTCGAGCAACAGGAGTTTGGGGTCATTCACCAAGGCACGCGCCAGCGATAGACGGCGCTTCATGCCGCCCGAGAGTTCTACCGGCTTGGCGCTGGCCTTGTGCGAGAGCGAGGCAAACTCCAGCAATTGCGGGATACGGGCGCGAATGGCAGCGCCAGGCATGCCAAAGTAGCGTCCATACACCAGCAGATTTTCGGCACAGCTAAAGTCCGGGTCTAGGGTGTCGAGCTGGCTCACGACCCCGAGTTGCGCCTTGATGGCCAGTGCATCGCGTGGCATGGGCAAGCCAAAGGCCGTGACACTCCCTGCGTCTGGCAGGGTAAGGCCCAGACACATGCGAATCGTGGTGGTTTTGCCTGCGCCATTGGGGCCAATGACCCCCAGGCATTCACCAGGTGCAATGTCAAACGACACCCCGTCGACCACCTGCGTGTCGCCATAGCGCTTGCTCAGGTTTTTTACCGAAAGAATGGGTGCATCCACCCTCTGGTTGCCGCCCGCCGAACCGTCGCCCATGGGCTCAGGCAGCTGAATCGAAGGCTTGTTTGAGCCAGCCGGTCAGAGTGGCGTCAACCTCGTCGATGTGTCCCACGCGGGTCGTGGCCTGGCACATGGCACCGGGGGGTTGCACTTTGAGCCGCGGGTGGCTTGGCAGGTCTTTGGCATTGATCCCGATCTCTATCAGATCTTTGGTGGCCGGTCCCACCATGGCGAATTGCTTTTTGCGGCGCAGGCTGACGTAGCTCTTTTTGGGAGCGACCTCAAAATCGCCCATCGCCTGCAACACCGCCATGATGGATTGGTGCAGCGGCCGAAGCGGAGCTTTGGGTCCGGCATAGATGGCATCCAGCGGGTCGCTCTCGGTTAACACAGGCTTTGGAGCCGCGCCTGGTGCAGCCTGCAGCTCGGGAATCAGCTTGCCATAAAACAGGGCCACTACGTTGGCATCGCCATACCCGAGCTTGAATTGCTCCATCAGAAGTTTGCGCTGTTCACCCGTTTTGCTGAGTCCGCTGGCTGCAATGACGGCGTGCAGTTCGGCGATGGTTTTCTGCGTCTTGCCCTGAATATTGCGCAACTGGGTCAGCGTGGCAGTCTGGGGGTCGGCCATGGCAAAGCTCCTGAGAAATATGGGATTACCAGATTGTGCCCGCAGATTGTGGGCGCTGCAGCAGCTGTGTCGAATCGAATCGACGAATTCAAAAATGCGTGCCAGAATGCGGGCAAGAAGCAACCCCGAGGAAACTACAGGTGTCAGATTTCAAAGCCCCCACTTTTCAGGAAACGGGTTTTCCCTCGCTGCAATGGGAGGACGAAAACCTGCCCACCCGCCCCATGCCCTTGCACGAGCGCCCTATCCAGGCCCGCATCGACAGTGAAATGGCCGTCATCGCCAAGCACCACATGCGCATTGCGCAGGCCATTGAAAAGTTCTGGGGCCACCGCGATTGCGTCGAATACCTTGAAAAACTGATTCTCAGCGGTGGCGACGGGGTGGGCAGAGCGCGCGTGGGGTTCAAAAACGAGGTCGTCACGGCACTGATAAATTTGATTGCACTGCACCAGGTCACGTGAGCCGCAGGGTTCTTTACCGTTACGTGAAGATCCGAGCCGCGAACCACCCGCATCCGGCCCGCTTCGCACGCAATAACGAACCACAGCGCAGAGCTAGGTTGGCGGTTTGTAGACCCATTCCACGTTACCGTGGTCATCAGAAAAAATGCGCTGTGGCGTACCCGAGCCATCGCGCAGCATTTTGCCCAGGTCGTTTCCACTAACGCCACTGAAGTCTGCCACGCCCAAGCGGGTATGCAGCAATCTGGCTTGGGTTTCCCCAACCACCTTGACGATGCGACAACTCAGCCCGGCGGACTCGCTGGCCTGCGCCTGTTGCAGTTGTTGGATGGCGGCTTGCTTGCTCTGGGTACTTTGTTGCACAGCCGCTATCTCTTGACCCAACTTTTCCACCAGTTTGAGCGTGCCCGCGTGCTTGCTTTGCATATTGCGAAAGTTTTGCTCTAGCGCCGGCGACACCGTGACCTTGCCGGTGCGCACCATGTCGCGGATCGAGAGAAACTTGGCGAAGTCGGGGTCGGTGTTCCATTTTTTCAGATCGGCTGACTTCAGCTCCAACTGGCGCGCCAGATCCGCAATGGCGGTCTTCAGTGCGGTAATCTTGCGGTCGGAGTCTGCGCAATCCGGCACCAGCACCGACACGGTCGAGGCCACGCCCTTGCGCGCATCGGCGGTGGCAATCTCGATGCACCGACCGGCAACGCTGCACGCCTGCGCCAGGTCCACACGCACGCTGTCGGCGATCACCTCACAGTTGATGGCGTGCCCAATATGCACGTTGGTTCCAATGATGCTGGAATTTTCCGCGTAGTGAATGTCGATGTTGCCCCCCACCGCCTCAATCCGCGCGTTGGAAGCGCGCTTCTTGATCGTAACGCTGCCCTTGGGGCTGGTTGCGCTGCCGCCACTGAGGTTGTCGTCGATCTCAATTCTTCCACCCTCAGACACCAGAGAGCCAAACACCGTGGAGGTGAACCGCATGTGTTTGCCTTCCACCGTGCGCCCCTCCTGTACCTCGCCATGTTCCACAAACTCGTCGACCGTAAGCGACAGGTCACCCGTGGTCTTGGCGCTGATGCCACCCTTGTTTTCGATTTTCTCAGTGACGGAAATCTGGTTCGACTCGGTGTCGATGTTGATGAATCCGTCATGCACAGCCACAATGAATTCGCCGTCAGGCAGAGTCAGTATTTTGGTGCCCGGACCCGACACCGTGTTCAAATCCACATCCTTCGGTACATCAGGCGCGACCGGATCGCCGGTGACCTTGTATCCGTTTTCGCCCAACTGCAGCGGTATTTTTTTCATCATCCGCGTGCCCTTGGCGATTTGAGGGAAGCGGTTTTTGAAACGACGCAAATCGGCTTTGCCGGCCTTGATCATGGGTGAGTCGTCGCGGTGCAGGCCCTCGCACTCCTCATGCAGTTCGGCATCGTGGCCCTGTTTGGGCGCGAGCTCGCTAGCCACCACCACTCGGTCGGCTTTGTTGGCGGCGATTGCCTTTTGTACGGTGGCCACCTGTATGCCAAAGCGCACGCCCTTGGTCCACATGTCGGCAATAAATTCGTCGAGGTCAAGCTGCGTCGGGTCAAGCCGGGTCTTTTCACGCGAGCCCACGACCGGCGTTTCCCCAAAGGCATCGGTTTCGCCGTAGACCGGCTCCTGGTAGACCACCTCGAGAAACGCCGGCTCAAACATGTATTCGGCCCGGGCGTCGCGGTCCATCAGACGTACGCCCTTGTAGAGCGCCCTGCGCACGGCGGGAAACACCACAATCTCGGAGGCCAGGCGTATCTCCTTGTTTGCGGCTTTGGATACCCCCGTAGGGAATAGCAGCCCTTGAAAAGCATCGTAATCAAGGCCGACAAATCTCGCGCCCTGCGAAAAAAGGCGCTCCACAAACACCCAGAACGCCTTTTCTGCGGGCAACTTGGAGGGGTCAACCCACACCGCTCCACCGCTTTTGCGCACAAACTGTGGCAATGCCGAGTAGTCGCTTCCGGTAGGGGCGACACCGTCTGAGGGCGATTGTGGGGTCATGTCACCTCCGAATACAGTGGGATGGGAATTATCAATGAAACATCGCCATCCTGAAAGCCCCCACGCCTCCCCTCTCTGGGTAAGCATTGATTTGTCACGCGCTATCAGGCGGCTTTCGTAGGCTTCGGCGCCAGAGGCGCAGCGCCAGCAACACCGCAGGTACCAGATGCATGCACAGATCGAAAATGTCCAGCGGGCGCGTCAGGGTGCCCTGGCTTAGCATGCGCAGCTTTTCTACCAGGTGCGGCTCAGGTGTAAAAGGTGCCAGCCCCATCCAGACCGCCAGCACCACCAGCCAGGGCAAGGGAAACCGATCAAACCAGGCCCACATTGCATGCATACCAGGAAGTAGAGGCCGTGAAGCCCCTGGGTTTACGCCGCCGCCTTGACCTTTTGGCGCCAAGCGTGCAGCAGTGGCTCGGTGTAGCCGCTGGGTTGCACCAGGCCCTTGAACACCAGGTCGGTTGCGGCTTGGTAGGCCATGGACGTGTCAAAGTGGCCGGCCATCTTTTTGTACAGCGGGTCGCCGGCGTTTTGCCCGTCAACCACAGCCGCCATGCGCTGGAAAGTCTCGGTCACCTGGGCCGCAGTGACCACACCGTGGTGCAGCCAATTGGCCATGTGCTGGCTAGAAATACGCAGAGTGGCGCGGTCTTCCATGAGACCGATGTTGTGGATGTCGGGCACCTTGGAGCAGCCCACGCCCTGGTCGACCCAGCGCACCACATAGCCCAGAATACCCTGGGCGTTGTTGTCGAGCTCCTGCTGCTTCTCGGCAGCGCTCCAGTTGGGTGTGCTGGTGACAGGAACATGCAGCAAGCCATTGAGCAGCGCATCGTGCTCCAGCTTCTGGTCGCGTTTGGCGTGTACCGACTCCAGCTCTTTTTGGATGTCGCTGACCAGCACCTGGTGGTAGTGCAGCGCGTGCAGCGTGGCACCGGTCGGGCTGGGCACCCAGGCGGTGTTGGCACCGGCCTTGGGATGCGCAATCTTTTGCTCCAGCATGGCCTTCATGAGGTCGGGCATTGCCCACATGCCCTTGCCAATCTGGGCCCGGCCGCGCAGGCCGCACTGCAAGCCCACAAGCACATTGTTTTTCTCGTAGGCGTGAATCCAGGCGCTGGCCTTCATGTCGCCCTTGCGAATCATAGGACCGGCCTGCATGGCGCTGTGCATCTCGTCGCCCGTCCGGTCCAAAAAGCCGGTGTTGATAAACGCAACGCGGCTCTGGGCGGCGGCAATGCAAGCCTTGAGGTTGACACTGGTGCGACGCTCCTCGTCCATGATGCCGAGCTTGACGGTGCTGTCAGGCAGGTTCAGCATCTGCTCCACACGGCCAAAAAGTTCGTTGGCAAACGCCACTTCGGCCGGGCCGTGCATTTTGGGCTTGACGATATAGACCGAGCCCTTGCGCGAGTTGCGAATCGCGTCCTTCTTGGTTCGTTTGAAATCGTGGATGGCAATCGTGGTGGTGACCACCGCATCGAGAATCCCCTCGGGGATTTCCCGGGTAGCACCGGCTGCGTCGGTGTACAAAATGGCCGGGTTGGTCATCAGGTGGCCCACATTACGCACAAACATGAGCGAGCGGCCATGCAGCGTGACCTTTTTCTTGCCGTCCGGGCCGGTATAGACGCGGTCGGCGTTGAGGCCGCGCGTCATGGTTTTGCCGCCCTTTTCAAACGTCTCCACCAGGGTGCCCTGGAGAATGCCCAGCCAGTTGCTATAG
>JAIPCE010000059.1 GCA_021738345.1 Rhodoferax sp.
AGTGCAGGGAATCCAGCACCGCAATGAGCAGAAAAACCGCCAGAATCACCGAGGCCGACATGGCCGAGGTGTCGTGCAACACGATGCGCCAGGTTTGGCGCAAAGTGGGCGTGCGGCGCGCGTGCCATACATAAAGTGCAATGGCTGCCAGCAACACAAAAAGCGCGATGTCCGAGGCCAGAAATACAAGTTTTGGCATGTGAACCTAGATTGAGTTTTAGCCCAGACGGATTCGGGGATCGGCGATGGTGTACGAGATGTCGGTCAGGATCAGACCCAGGATATACAGGGCAGAGCCGACAAACACCATAGACCGCACCACCGCGAAATCCTGCGCCGCAATGGCGTCGAGCGTGTAGCTACCCAAGCCGGGTATGCCAAAGAACGACTCCATGATGAGCGCACCCATGAACAGCAGCGGCAATACCGCCACGGTGCTGGTCAGAATAGGCAGTAGTGCGTTGCGCAAGACATGGCGGAACAGCACCACCGGTTCAGACAATCCCTTGGAACGGGCCGTGCGCACATAGTCCTTGCCGATTTCTTCAAGGAACATGGTCCGGTAAAACAGCGCCTGACCGCCCAGCCGGTCCACCAGGCCAATCAGCACTGGCAAAGCAAGAAACACCACCATGTCGAGTCCGTTGGAAAAGCCCGAAATCGGCACCAGGCGCAACAATTTACTGAACAGAAATTGCCCCAGTAAAATATAGAAAAGCGCGGAGACTGACATCAGGAACACCGCCAGCGTGAAGCTCCAGAACTCGAGGTAGGTGTTTCTGAAAAACACCATCATCAACGCAAAGACGACGACCACAAAGATTCCGAGTAAAAACGTGGGCAAGGCCAGCGCCAGCGAAGGACCCATGCGTTTTTTGAGCTCGTAGGCAATGTCGCGCCCGCTGTCCGAGGCACCAAACTCCAGGGCAAAAAGTTGCGCCGAGCGCTCGAAGAAGATGGTCTTGGTGGCCTTTTCCAGCCCGGGCTGGGCATCGTTCCACAACAGTGGCTTGTTGTAGCCACGCTCCACTTTCCATTTTTCAATGGCATCCTGGGACACCCGCTTGCCGCCAATATTCATGCGTGCCATGTCATCTGGCGTATTGACCGCGAAAAACAGCACGAAGGTCAGCAGATTGACCCCGACCAAAACCAGAAAGCCATAGCCCAGGCGACGCAAAATGTAATTGATCATGGATTTCCCTCTGCTGCAGCCAGGGTACGGGCGGCGGTTTCGCGCTCGCGGCGGCGGTAGCCCGACCAGGCCGGCACTATCGCGGCAACCAGCGCCAGCAAAATCAAGGGAATGGGCCACCAGATCGGCTGGTTCCAAGCGGCAATTTTTTGCGCACGCAATTGGGGGTCGAGGCGCAAATAGCCAATGTGGTTGCGAATGATCTGCGTCGGCTTGCCGTTGTTGATCCACTGGTGGTAGGCCGCCGCCGACGTGGGGAAGTAGCCAAAACTCCAGATCGCGTCGTTTTGCACCAAGGTGATCATTTCGTCAATGAGTGCTTGTTTTTCCGGGCCATCGTCGAGGAACTTCATTTTCTCGAAGGCCCGGTCAAATGCGGGATTCTGGTAGTTGGTGTTGTTTTCGCCATTGCCATTGGTCAGGGCCTTGGCGTTGGGGCCGTAGAGCATGAACAGAAAATTTTCTGCGTCCGGATAGTCGGCCAGCCAGCCCCAGAAAAATATCTGCGCAACGCCCTTGTTCATCTTGTCCTGGAACCGGTTGTAGTCGGTGGCGCGGATTTCAAGCTGCACGCCAATCTTGGCAAACTGGCGGGTATACCAGTCGAGCAGGGCCTTGGTTTGTGGCGAGGCGGCACTTTGGTAGTCAAAATTGAGCACCAGCGGCTTGCCGGTTTTACCATCGCGGCCTTCCGGATAACCCGCTTGTGCAAGCAGTTTTTTGGCCTCGTCAATGGAACGTCGGACCGGTTTGCCGTCAGGTCCACGCTGGTAGACCACGGGATTGAAGCCGGACGGGCCGTCCTCGCGGAATCCAAACAGCGACGGCGGCAAGGGCCCTTGCGCAGGTACGCCCTGGCCCTTCTCGAAAATGGCAATATGCTCTTCCCATTCGATGGCGATCGACAGCGCCTGGCGCAATTTGCGGTTGCGCTCGGCCTCAAGAGGTGAGCTGCCTTTGCCCACCACCGGGTCCAGCCAGTTAAACCCGATGTACCAGTTGTTGGCTTCAATTGTGGTGGGCAGCTTGATGCCCTTTTCGCGAAACTCCTGCTCTTTTTCTTTGGAGTCGCCCATGGCGACGATCATGTCGGTGCCGTAGTCCAGGCGCTCGATAGCAGGCGAGTCGTAATACCCCTGCATGAACTTGGCCTTGAGCGGAACGCCTTCTTTTTCAATGCCAAAGACCACCTTATCGACAAACGGCAAGGGCTTGCCACAGTCGGCCAGGTAGCCCTTTTCGCGGTCGCCGGCCTCGCCGTCACAGGGATAGGTTTCGCCATGGAAGTTGGGATTGCGCTCCAGCACGTGGCGGCGGTTTTCGACGAATTCGGTCAACATGAACGGCCCGGTGCCGACCGGCCAGTAGTTCATGGTGAGGTTTTTGGCCGCCATGCCCGGCTGCGCGTAAAACGCCTCGGCTTCCCAGGGAATGGGCGCAAAAAACGTCATGGCCAGCCAGTACTTGAACTGGGGGTACTTACCCTTGACCCGAATGCGCAGCGTGTGGTCGTCGAGCGCCTGAACGCCCTCAAAAGCATACTGGCGAAAGTCCAGCCAAGGCAGATCGCGCTCGGTGGGTGGCAGGTTTTTGCGCAAGGCCTTGTCTGCGGTGGCGATGGTCTCGCCGTATTCCTTCATGCCAATGATGTATTCCGCCATGGTCGAAAACGACGGCGACTTGATGCGTGGCGTGGCAATGCGGCGGATGCCATACACATAGTCGTGGGCGCTCAGTTCACGCGTGCCGGTTTCGGGGAAATCGGTGATCTTGAATTTGTCGACCACGTCGCCGCGCTGCATGGCGTGGTAGCGGTAGCTGCCGTCGGGCGCCTTGGCAAAAGCCGGGTGCGGCGCAAAGCGAATGCCTTTGCGAATCTTGAGGTCAAACACGGTCTCGGCCACTGCCTCGCCCGGCGTGCCATCGGGCAATACGGCGCCGTCCTTGCCCAGATACCTGGGCGCCACGACCGCTTCGGCTGAACGTCCTACGAGCTCATAGGGGCGCTTGAGGTAATGGTAGCCATAGGGCGGCTCGTAGACCTGGTAGGTGTACGGGGTTTCGTCGTTCGAGTAAGAACTGGTGGGGTCGAGGTACTTGGGTGAACGGGCATAGAACGGCACGAAAATGGTGTTGGTCTTTTCCGAGCCGGCCGGGTGCGGGTTGTTCGACACCTCACCACAGCCACCCAGCAACACGGAACCCGCCAGCACCAGCGCACCCAGCCATTTCAGGCGGGGAATCCGACGGACAACTTCATTCATTTCGGGTCTTTCATCACACCTGAGCTACATGCTTGCATGGGCGTGCCTTGGTTAATGAAAACGCACTACTCCACCTTGAACGCAAACTCCTGGGTTGCGATGACCTCGCCGGTGCCCGAACAACGGTACTGCATGATGGCGGTACGCACTGCCGAGTGAAACACCCGCGGTCCTGATTCGATGGTGACATCCTGCACGGCACCGTCCTTGATCATGATCTTGGCCCGCACCACGCCTTCGGTCCCATCTTGCAAGGCTTTGCGCGGCATCTCGGGCGCCACCTGGGTCGGGCAGGCCACGCCGATTTCCTGTCGCTTGGGACCGGTCTGCACCGGTGCGGGTGGCGGGGGCGGTGCCGGCGGGGGCGGCGGCGCAATGACGACCGGCGCCGGCGGCGGCGTTGGCGTGGAGGCGATCGACACGGCCGAGGTCGTTTGCGGTGCGATGTCTGGTGGCGGCACAAAGGGCGGCGGCGGTGCTTCGACCTTGGGCGCCTGCTGCTCGGGCGGTTTGATCGGCTTGGGTGGTGGGGGTGGCGGAGGCGGAATGATCACCTCCTGGATGACCACGGCCTCTAGCGTTTTTTTGGTCATCAGCAGCGCATTTTTGGCCGTGCCAGAGACAATGCCCCAGCCGATAAAAATGTGCAAGGCAATCACAATGGCGATACCCTTGTACCGCCTCGAAGGGTCTTGAGGCTTATAGACCGGATGCAGCCCGAGCGTATTCATTGGACAAACTGCTCGCTTCCGATGACAGCCATCTTGGTCAGGCCTTTGCGCTTGGAGGTCGACAGCACATTGGCAAACACGGCGTACTCACTGGCCTTGTTGGGGCGGATATGTACTTCGGGCTGAAACGGCAGTTGAGAAACCTCGGTCATCTTCTGGTCGAGCTCAGCTCCGCTGACCGGGAGGCCCTGCCAGTAGACCGTGCTCTTTTCATCGATATCGATCTGAATTTTTTCAGGCTTGATGTTGTTGGTCGGGGGGGCACCTACCGGCATTTCCAGGTTGACAGCGTGCAACTGGATGGGGATGGTGATGATCAGCATCACCAAGAGCACCAGCATCACGTCGATCAGCGGCGTGGTGTTGATATCCATCATCACTTCTGGGTCGCCTGAGCCGCTGCCAGATCCTACGTTCATTGACATTTTTTGTTCCTTGCGTTTGCAGGCTGCTTTTAACCGCCCAGGGGTGGGGGTTCGGTAATAAACGCGACTTTGACGATGCCCGCACGCTGACAGGCATAGAGAATCTTGCCAACGCCTTCATAGCGCGCCGCCATGTCACCCCGTATTTGTACTTCCGGCTGAGGCTTAAGGGTGGAGAGCTTTTTTAGCTTGGTGACCAGCTCCTCCACGTTGCTCACCTTTTTGTCGTACCAGTAGACGTTGTTGGCGGTGTCGACCGAGATAATGATGTTCTCGGGTTTGGACTCGCGCACCTCGACCCGTTCTTTGGGCAAAGTGACGGGAATCGAGGTGGTCACCACCGGAATGGTGATGAGGAAAATGATCAGCATCACCAGCATCACGTCGACCAGAGGCGTAGTGTTAATGGCTGCGATGACGGCATCTTCTTCGCCGTTGATTTCGCCGACGTTCATGGACATACAGTCCTCCTTGTGCAGGGTGGGCGCGGGGGGCGCAATGCGTCAACCAAGATTCAGGGCTTGGCCACGGTTCCCAGCAGTACGGAGTGCAGGTCGCTGCCAAAGCTGCGGATGTCGTCCATGACCGTTTTGTTGCGGCTCACCAGCCAGTTATAGGCCAGCACTGCCGGCACCGCCACTGCCAGACCAATGGCGGTCATGATCAGCGCCTCGCCCACCGGGCCAGCCACTTTGTCGATCGAGGCCTGACCCGAGATGCCGATGGCAGTCAGTGCGTGGTAAATACCCCAAACGGTGCCAAACAGACCCACGAACGGCGAAATGGAGCCGACGGTTGCCAGAAAAGACAGCCCGCCCTGCATTTCGCGGTTGACGCGGTCGACGCTGCGCTGAATGCTCATGGCGATCCAGTCGTTCAAGGGAATATGACCCATCAGGCCACTGTGTTTTTTGGTCGCTTCGAGCCCTGAAGCCGCGATGAATTGGTAAGGACTGCTCTTGTCGAGCACCTCTGCGCCTTGGGCCACAGTGCCGGCGTTCCAGAACTTGTTGGCGGCATCTTTGGCATGGGCACCCATCTTGCGCTGCTCCAGCATTTTGACGGCCAGGATGTACCAGCTTCCCATGCTCATGATGGCCAGGATCAGCAGCACGGCTTTGGCGACCACGTCAGACCCTTGCCACAACGCCTCCAGTCCATAGGGGTTGTCAGCGGCTTTGCTTGCGTCTGCGGGCTTGGCCGCCGGCGCGGGGATTGCTGCAGGCGCTGCCGCAGCCTCGGGGGCTGTGGCAGCCGGCGCGGTCGTTTGGGCCATGGCCGGCGTACTGATAGCAGCGACCGCCACCAAGGCCAAACCGGAGGCCACCACCCACGCGCGGGCAATCGTTCTGAGCTTTGTAATCACAATAAATTCCTTATAAAGGCTTACGGCAGTACCCTGCATTGGCGAGGGTTTGTTGCCCTAGGCTAGCAACTTTCGAACCAGACATTGTAATTAGCATCAAAGCCCCTACCCACGTTGGAGCTAACAAGTTCCTAAGCGTTTTCTCTATCAGGGTTTACCCGGCCTGGCCTCTGATCCGTAGAATCGGCGCAACACTACCCTGCGACACGTCGGCCACACCCATGACCCATACGCCCCTTACCGATCCCCATGACAATCCGCTGTTGCAAGAATGGCCCGCGCACCATGGGCTACCACCTTTTGGGCAGATCCAGGCGAGTCACTTCGAGCCGGCATTTGATGTGGCACTGGCCCAGCATTTGGATGAAATCGACGCGATTGCCCACAATGCGCTGGCCCCCGACTTTGACAATACCCTGGTCGCCTTGGACGCGGGTGGCCGCCTGCTGAACCGCATCGAGCTGCTGTTTCATAACCTCGCCGCCAGCGAGACCTCGCCGGATTTACAGGCCGCCGAGCTGCGCCTGGCACCGCGCCTGGCCGCCCACGAGAACAGCATCTATATGCATGCCGGTCTTTTTGCACGGATCGATGCCCTGCATCGCACGCGCAGCACGCTTGGGCTTGATCCAGAGCAACTGCGATTGCTGGAGCGTGTGCACCTCGACTTCGTGCGCGCGGGCGCCTGCCTGCAGCAGCAGCAACGCGTGCGCTACGGCGAAATCATGACTGCGCTGGCAGAGTTGCACACCCGGTTCACCCAAAACTTGCTGGCAGAAGATGCCGCGTTCACGCTGGAGTTGCCTGATACGGCATCTCTGGAGGGTGTACCGGAATATTTGCGCGCTTCCTTGCGTGCCGCAGCGGAGCAGCGCGGCTTGGCCCCGGGCATGCATGCCGTGACGCTGTCGCCCTCGTTGGCCGAGCCGTTTTTGACTTTTTCAGCGCGCCGCGACCTGCGCGAGCAGCTTTGGCGCGCACGCGTGGGGCGTGGCGCGCAGGCCGGCGCGCGCGACAACCGGGTGGTTGCGGCGCAGATCATGGCCTTGCGGCAGGAGCAGGCCGCCCTGCTGGGCTATGCCACCTATGCAGATTACGAGTTGGCCGACCGCATGGCAGGTACGCCGCAGGCGGCACTTGACTTGTTGCACCAGACCTGGGAGCCAGCCAAGACCTTTGCGGCGGTGGACCGGCAGACACTCACCGAGATGGCCGTGTCTTTGGGTGAACCGACACCGATTGCAGCCTGGGATTGGCGCTATCTGGCCGAGAAAGTACGCAGCCAGCGTTTTGACCTGGACAATGCTGCGCTGAAACCCTATTTTTCGCTGGACCAGATGCTAGGCGCGATGTTTGACTGCGCCGGGCGCTTGTTTGGTCTGCAATTTGTGGAGCTTAAGGGCATTGCGCTGCACCATGCCGATGCACGGCTGTGGGAAGTACGGCGCGACACGGGTGCATTGGTGGGGCTCTTTATTGGCGACAACTACGCCCGACCCAGCAAGCGCAGCGGTGCCTGGATGAGCGTGTTTCGCAGCCAGTCCGGTTACCACGGCGGCACACTTCCTATCGTTATCAACAACAACAATTTCGCCAAGGCCGACCCCTGCTTGCTGAGTTTTGACGATGTCCGAACCCTGTTCCATGAATTTGGCCATGGGCTGCACGGGCTGCTGTCGCAGGTACGCTATGAGCGGCTGGCTGGCACCCGGGTGCTGCGCGACTATGTCGAGCTTCCTTCGCAATTGTTTGAAAACTGGGCCCTTGAGCCCGAGGTGCTGCAGCGGCATGCGCTACATTTCCAGACCGGCGCGCCCATACCCGCCGAGCTGGTCGACAAGCTCAAGCGGGCGCGCAAGTTCGACCAGGCCTGGGCCACGGTGCAATACACCGGCCCGGCCCTGATCGATCTGGCGCTGCACCGTTTGCCCAACGGAACAACGGTGGACATTGCGGCCTTTGAGGCAGAGCAGTGTCGTCTGCTGGGTGTCCCCGAAGACATTGGGCTGCGCCATGGTCTGGCACATTTTCAACACCTGTTTTCGAGTTCTGGCTATGCTGCAGGCTATTACGTCTATCTGTGGGCCGAGGTGCTTGAGGCCGATGGATTTGAGGCGTTTGAGGAAACCGGCAATGCCTTTGACCCTGAAACGGCGGCGCGCCTGCTGCGCACCATTTACAGCACCGGCAACACCCTGCCACCCGCAGATGCCTACCGTGCATTTCGTGGCCGAGACCCTGTAGTGGCGCCCTTGTTGTACAAGCGCGGGCTGGTCGCGCCTGCGGAATTGGTTGCGCAATAATTGCCATCCACCCATCTTTCGTGGTAACTACTCACCTCCCAGCGAAACGACATGATGTCAACCCCTCCAAATCTGTCATTCCCGCCTTCGAGGGAATGACGACAGGTGAGTAGTTAGCTTTCGTTTTCTTCTGTTTTCACTATGCCGATCTGGAAAAAGCCCGTCTCTGTCGAAATCCTGACTGCCGTCAGCGCCAATACAGCCACTTCTTTCTTGGGAATTGAATTTCTGGAGGTCGGTGACGATTACCTGAAAGCCCGCGTGCCGGTCGATGAACGAACCCGCCAGCCCTACGGCTTACTGCATGGCGGTGTCAGTGTCGTGCTGGCCGAAACCCTGGGCTCGTGTGGCGCCGTGTTTGCGGCGCCTGAAGGCTGGCATGCCGTCGGTCTGGACATCAATGCCAATCACCTGAAAGGTGCGACCCAAGGCTGGGTCACCGGCACGGCGCGGCCCATCCATATCGGCCGCACCACGCAAGTCTGGCAGATTGACTTGCGCAATGACGCGCAGGAGTTGACCTGCGTCTCACGCATCACCATGGCCATGCTCGCACCCAAATCCAAGCCGCTTTGAGCTCTGCGGGTGCTTGCTCTTCGGTCAGGCACAATTTGTGCTGACGCCAAAGTGTTCTACCGCCACTCCCGCACTGGAGATAGGGCAGGATCCAGTGCGAGACGGCCTGAGTGCAGTGTGGCTTGCCACATAAGCGAACGACAACGACGCAATGCGCCCGTCAGTGCCGCCGGAAACGGTACATTGGCTATTTCCGCATCCCTTAACTCTACAAAAGGAAGACCATGAGCCTGTTTGACTGGACCGAGAAATCCCCTGACATTTTGCTGCAAGGCGGGGTGATAGCGCCCGACGAGCGCCTGCCCTGGCCACAGACCGCCGTCATGGGCATGCAGCATGTGATCGCCATGTTTGGTGCGACGGTGTTGGCACCCATCTTGATGGGCTTTGATCCCAACCTGGCGATTCTGATGAGCGGCATAGGCACCTTGATCTTTTTCGCGATGACCGGTGGCAAGGTTCCAAGCTACCTGGGTTCGAGCTTTGCCTTCATTGGCGTGGTCATTGCCGCCACCGGCTATGCGGGCAAAGGGCTTAACGCCAATATGGGTGTTGCACTGGGTGGCATCATCGCCTGTGGCGCGCTGTACACGGTCATCGGACTCGTGGTGCAGGCCATGGGCACGGCCTGGATAGAGAAGTTGATGCCTCCGGTCGTCACCGGGGCGGTGGTGGCCGTCATTGGCCTGAATCTGGCCAGTGTGCCGATCAAAAATATGGCGGCAAGCAACTTTGACAGCTGGATGCAGGCAGTCACCTTTATCTGCGTGGCGCTGGTGGCCGTGTTTACCCGCGGCATGGTGCAGCGCCTGCTTATTCTGGTGGGTCTGATGGTGGCAAGCCTGGTCTACGTATTACTGACCAACGTCATGGGATTGGGAAAACCCATGGATTTGTCGGGTCTCGTGAACGCAGCCTGGCTGGGCATGCCCAATTTCAGCGCACCGGTTTTTGACGGACGCGCCATGCTGATGATTGCGCCGGTTGCCATCATTCTGGTGGCCGAGAATCTGGGACACATCAAGGCAGTCACCGCCATGACCGGCAAGAACCTGGACGTTTACATGGGCCGGGCCTTCATCGGCGATGGCATCGCCACCATGGTCAGTGGCAGCGCAGGCGGTACCGGTGTGACCACCTACGCCGAAAACATTGGCGTGATGGCAGCCACCAAGATTTACTCGACGGCCATGTTTCTGGTGGCTGCCCTGCTTGCCGTGGTGCTGGGCTTCTCGCCCAAGTTTGGGGCCGTGATTCAGGCCATTCCGCTACCGGTCATGGGCGGGGTGAGCATTGTGGTGTTTGGCCTGATCGCGGTGGCGGGTGCCCGCATCTGGGTGGAAAACAAGGTGAATTTTGCCGATAACAAAAACCTCATCGTGGCCGCCATTACCCTGGTGCTGGGCACCGGAGATTTCACGCTCAAGTTCGGTGACTTTGCGCTCGGCGGCATCGGTACCGCAACCTTTGGCGCAATTGTGTTGTACGCGCTGCTCAACCGCAAGGCCTAGCGATTAGCTGGTGCTTTCCTGCGCCAGCTTCTGGCTCTTCCAATACACGTCATCACCGACGGATCCGTCGGTGCGGTAGCGGTTGAGCACGCGTGCCAGCACAAACATCAAATCCGACAGACGGTTCAAAAACTGCTGCGGCGTGTCCTTGAGTGTTTCGGCATGGCCCAGCGCCACCACCGCGCGCTCTGCACGGCGAGCGACGGTACGGCAAACGTGGGCTTGCGCGGCGGCCCGGGTGCCGGCCGGCAAGATGAATTCCTGCAACCGGGGCAGTTGCGCGTTGTAGCGCTCCAGTGCTGCATCCAACGCCAGCACCGCATCCACTTTCAACAGTTCAAAACCGGGAATAGACAGCTCGCCGCCCAGATTGAACAACTGGTGCTGTATGTCGACTAGCAGGCTGCGCACATCCTCGGGCATGGGTTCGCACAGCAGCACGCCGATGTCGGAGTTGAGCTCATCGACATCGCCCATGGCGTGCACGCGCAGGTGGTCTTTTGAAACCCGGGTGTTGTCCCCCAGGCCGGTGGTTCCATGGTCCCCGGTGCGGGTGGCAATTTGGGTAAGGCGTTGGCCCATAGGCAGTCTCCATCAATGGCTCTATCGTAAACTGTTGCCATGAATGCACCGAACTCTTCCCACCATTTATTACCGACTGTCAACCAGCGTGCCATCCCGGCCCCGATGCTTGCGAGCCTGCAAGCGGAGTTGGGTGACCGATGCTCCACCGCCTTGGTGGTACGTGAGCAGCATGGCCGTGATGAATCTTCGTTTGATGTTCCGCCGCCCGGAGTCGTCGTGTTTGTCGAGAGCACCGCCGAGGTGGCCAGAGTGGTGCAACTGGCTGCGCAGTACGGTGTGCCCGTGATTCCATTTGGCGTGGGCACCTCGCTCGAAGGCCAGATGTTGGCGGTGCAAGGCGGTGTCAGCATGGACATGGGCCGCATGAACCAGGTGCTGCAGATCAACGCCGAGGACCTGACCGTTACAGTGCAGCCAGGTGTCACGCGCAAGCAGCTTAACGAGGCCGTGAAGTCCACCGGCCTGTTCTTTCCGATCGACCCCGGAGCCGACGCCACCTTGGGCGGCATGGCAGCCACGCGGGCCAGCGGCACCAACGCCGTGCGCTATGGCACCATGCGCGAAAACGTGCTGGCGCTGGAAGTGGTCACGGCCAGCGGTGAAGTCATTCGCACCGGCACCCGCGCCAAAAAATCTTCGGCCGGCTATGACCTGACCCGTTTGATGGTGGGCAGCGAAGGCACGCTGGGTATCATGACCGAGATTACGGTCAAGCTGTATCCCCTGCCAGAAGCCGTCATGGCCGCGAGTTGTTCGTTTGCCAGTCTGGCCGACGCGGTCAACGCCACAATCCAGATCATCCAGCTCGGGGTGCCGATCGCCCGCTGCGAACTGCTCGACGCCGGCACGGTGCGCATCGTCAACGCCTACGCCAAACTCACGCTGCCTGAAAGCGCCCTGCTGCTGATGGAGTTCCATGGTTCCCCGGCAGGGGTCAAGGAGCAGGTGGACATGGTGCAGGCGATTGCCAGCGACCATGGCGGCGACACCTTTGAGTGGGCCGAGACGCCCGAGGAGCGTACCCGCTTGTGGACGGCCCGACACAACGCCTACTTTGCGGGGGTGCAGTCGCGCCCAGGTTGCAAGGTGATCACGACCGATACCTGCGTGCCGATCTCACGCCTGGCAGACGCCTTGCTCGACTCGGTCAACGAAGTGCACGAGGCCGGCCTACCCTACTTTTTGGTAGGCCATGTCGGTGACGGCAATTTTCACATGGCGTATCTGATCGATCCCCAGATTCCGCAAGAGCGCGCCCAAGCCGAGCAGTTGAATCACCGCTTGGTGGAACGTGCATTGCAGCTCGGTGGCACCTGCACCGGAGAGCATGGCGTGGGTCTGCACAAAATGGAATTTCTCACCACCGAAACCGGTCAAGGTGCCGTCAACATGATGCGCACCCTCAAGCGCGCCCTCGACCCGAAAAACATCCTGAATCCGGGGAAGATTTTTATTCTGTAGGGCTCATCGAAAAGTCCGTGGGGGCATGCCTTACCCGCTACACCATGGCTACATTTCGGTTTGCTCCGCAATCGCATTGGCCATGGTTTCAATTTTCCGCTGCATGTCGTCTTCGGTATCTGCGTAACGCTGCGCGATTGCGTCAAATTCATCCTGGATTTCGATAAAGGCATCTGCCATGTCGGGGTCAAAGTGGCCGCCACGCTCGCCAAATATCACCTGCACCGCCCGGTCGTGGGACACGCCGTCTTTGTAGACCTTGTTGGAAATCAGGGCGTCGTAGACATCAGCAATAGCAATGATGCGGGCGGAAACCGGAATCTGCGGTCCCGCCAGGCCACGCGGATAGCCGCTGCCGTCCCACTTTTCCTGGTGGCAATACACCAGTTCCTTGGTAATGGCCAAGGATCGCGAGCTGTTGCCACCTATCTTTTCAGCGCGCACCAAGGCCTCGTACCCCACGCTTGGGTGGGTGCGCATGATGGCAAGCTCGGCGGGCGTCAAGCGACCCGGTTTCAGCAAAATGCGGTCGGGAATGCCCAATGTTCCCATGTCATACAACGGCGCACAGGCACACAGTATTTCTATGAAGGTCGGGCTGATCACGTCGGCGAATGCGGGCTGGCCCATCAGTTTTTGCGCCAGTATCCGGACGTAATTTTGCACACGCAGAATGTGGCTTTCGGTGTCTGAATCGCGTTGTTCGGCCAACGTTATCAGCGCCATGAGGGCCGGCTGCTGCGCACATCGAGTTTCCACACCCTCGCGCACGGTAGCGGGTGTCGAAATGCTTGCAGCGGTCATGTGGGTTCTCCAGATTTCAGCGTGAAAGGCACGCGGTACAGCCACACCATTTTGCCACCGGCGAGCTCGTAGCTGGCCGTTGCACGTAATGCGGTGGCCTCAAATTCAAGGCTGACCAGCCAGCTACCCGGTCGCATGCGCGCGCGCGCTTTATTGACGGCACGCGGCATGCTTTCGGGTCGTTGAAACAGGTAGACCAGTTCATAGTGCGACCAATCAAGGTCCCAAATATCGCCTTGCCGCACGTTGGCCCAGGGGCAGCGCCGCGCACAGAGTCCACACAGCGCCCAACTCCACTCCACGCCCTGCAGTTGCGCCTCTGGATAGGCTGCGCGCAGCGCCTTCAATCCGTCGCCCAGCCCACATCCAGCATCCAGCACCATCGCGCCTGCCGGCAGGGGTGCGAGTTGCTGCAGTTTCAGCAGCGCACCCTGGGGAGTCGGGAACAGGGGTGCGTCGCGCCAGGCCTTCATCGGATACAGCACAAGCAACAAGAGCAGCGGTGCCAACCAAGCCACGGCCGGCAAGTGGCCGAGGCCCATGGAGGGTGAGCCAAGCAAGAACGACACCGGAAACCCCAGGGCGATGAGCACGCGGCGCCACCAGTTGCTGGCCCACAGGCTGAGACACACGCCTAGACCCGTGGCCATGCCGGCCGCAACAGCCGTCGACAGTCCCAACCCCTGCGCCAGCCGCAGTACTGCCCATGCAGCCACCCAACTCAGTACAGCAGGTACCGGCCAGATCACAAAGCGGGACAAAAACGCCAAGACTAACTTTCAGATAATCGCAACTGCCAGGTCTGTGTGAAGTCGTTAAACCTAGATTCCTCGCTTGGACGTACCCGAGCGGACGGTAGGCGGCCGTGGGCCGCCTACAAAAAGCCCATTGTCTGGGTAGACGCGACGACGCTGCATGCTAGTGCCTGCAAGGAGGAGTAACGACCCCAGGTGCGCTGCCAGCGGCTCAATCGGGCAAGTAGCGCTGTAACCCAAATAGTGAGGCCCTTCAAAGCCAAAACAGTGCGTGTTCATATAGACTTAGTAAAAAAAGTGAGCGGTCAACCGAGAAATCCAGGTTTAACGGCTACCCCCTGGGGAAAGGCGCTCAATCAGTCCGTTGAGCTCGTCGAGCGAGCCAAACTGAATCACCACCTGGCCAATTTCTTCGGTCCGACCATTGCGCTTGACGCGCTTTCTGATCTGAATTTCGACCTGGGCGGTCAAACGGTCCGAAAGCTCTTCTTCGAGTCGCTTCAGATCGCGCGATTTTTCCTTCTTTGGCTTTGGTGAGGTCAGCGAGAATTCTGCACTGAGTTTTTTCACAAGGCTCTCGGCTTCTCGCACCGACATTTTTCGGGTAGCAATCTGGTTGCCTGCAGTAATTTGTGTCGCGCGATCCAGCGCCAGCAGGGCTCGGGCATGACCCATGTCAATGTCGCCGGCCATCAGCATCGTCTGCACCGGCTCTGCCAGGTTCAGCAAACGCAGCAGGTTGCTGGCTGCACTGCGCGAGCGACCTACGGCCTGTGCAGCGGTCTCGTGGGTCAGACCAAATTCCTTGATCAGGCGCTGCAGTCCCTGTGCTTCTTCCAGCGGATTGAGGTCTTCGCGCTGAATGTTTTCAATCAGGGCCATTGCGGCAGCGGATTCGTCTGGTACTTCGCGCACCAGCACGGGCACGCTGTCGAGACCGGCAATTTTGGCGGCCCGGAAACGACGCTCCCCGGCTATGATTTCATAGATCGGACGATCCAGTGCGATGCTGCCCGCAGCCCCATTTGAGACGTTCGCATCGGCGCTGCGCCGGGCCCTGGCCTGTGCGTCGGCCAGGCGCCGCACCAGAATCGGCTGCATGATGCCCTGCACCTTGATGCTTTCGGCCAACTCGTACAAGGCCCCCTCATCCATACGGGTGCGCGGCTGGTATTGGCCAGCGACCAAATCTGTGAGCAGCAAACTACTGGGTAAACCGGTCTCTGCTTGCGGCCCTGGCGCTAGCGCGGCTTCTGGCACCTTGGGGCCTAGCAGCGCTTCGAGCCCCATTCCAAGGCCTTTGGGCTTCTTTGTAACCATAGCGACTTCTCTTTCAAATTTGTATTTTCATCACCTTGCGTGGTGAGCAAGACGCAATCGGTGGCAAAGGTCAGCACCGACAGGTACGTTCCGTGCCCTATGCAGCACCTGACACCTTTAACCTACTTTCCTCAGTTGACCGCTTACTTTTGACAGTAACTCATTATGAGCAATCACTTTTCTGGCTTTGAACTGCAGCACCTTTTGGGTGACAGCGCTACGTGCCCGATTGAGCCGCTGACAGCGCGCCTGGGGTCGTTACTCCTCCTTGCAGGCAATAGCCTGCAGCGTCGTCGCGCCTACCCAGACACGCCGCCAGCAGCCCACTCGGGCACGTCCAACTGAGGAAAGTAGGTTTAACAGCATGGCGTGGCCCTCTGGCCAATCGCCCAGGTCTGAATCTGCGTTAATGTGCCCGGCGTTTCCGTAGTCCACGCACTCCGAACCCCAGGCCACTGCAAAAGCCTGCGCCCGGGCAAAGGTGCAGTAGGGGTCATCTCGGCTAGCGACAAGAATGCTTTTGAAGGGCAGGCGCTCGGTCACGACCGGCGACCAGCTCTTGAGCACGGCCTGCAGCGCTTCCCGCTCGGGGTCACCCGGGGCAACCAGCAAGGCGGCCTGCACCCGGTTCGCATTGCGCGAATGCGCCGCCCACGCGGCAATCAGTATGCACCCCAGGCTATGTGCCGCCAGAACACATGGCGCAGGCGCTGCCAGCACGGCTTCTTCGAGCTGCGCCATCCAGTCACCACGCAACGGAGCCATCCAGTCGTGCTGGTCCACGCGCGTGTAACCGTATAGTTTTTCCCAGCGACTTTGCCAATGGTCCGGGCCGGAGTTTTGCCACCCAGGCAAGGTAAGGACAGAAGCCATTAAACCTAGATTCCTCAGTTGGACATGCCCGAGTGGGCTGCTGGCGGCCGTGGGCAGCCAAGCCTATTGTCTGGGTAGGCGAGACGACGCTGCAGACTGCTGCCCGCGAGGACGAGCAACGACCCCAGGCACTTTGCCAGCGGCTCAATCGGGCACGTAGCGCTGTCACCCAAAAGGTGACATCCTTCAAGGTCAATAAAGTGAGTATTCATACGGAGTTACCAAAAAAAGTAAGCGGTCAACTGAGGAAACTAGGTTACATAGCCTCAATGCGCGTAACCATCTCTTGCGCAAACGCGATGAAAGCCTGCGCCCCCTTGGACGAAGGATCAAACACGACCCCCGGCAAACCATAGCTGGGCGCTTCGGCCAGGCGGACGTTGCGCGGAATGACCGTATCAAAGACTTTGTCACCGAAATGGGATTTAAGTTGCTCACTGACCTGATTTTGCAGCGTGATGCGGGGGTCAAACATGACGCGCAGCAGCCCGATGATTTGCAGATCATCGTTGAGATTGGCCTTGACCTGCTTGATGGTGTTCACCAGATCAGTGAGCCCCTCCAGGGCAAAATACTCGCACTGCATCGGCACAATCACCCCATGGGCACAGCACAGGCCATTGAGCGTCAACATCGAGAGACTGGGTGGACAGTCGATGAGCACGAAGTCGTATTCGCCCGCCACTGTGGCAATTGCCTGACGTAGTCTTTTTTCGCGACGGTCTACATTCACCAAGTCCACCTCGGCCCCGGCGAGTTCCCGGTTGGCACCCAAAATGTCGTAGCTGCAACCGCCCTCCTTGAGCTTGTCGCTTTGCAGGCGTGCCTCGGCAATCGAGGCCGATTCCAGCAATACGTCATAGACCGACATGGCCAGCTTGCGCTTGTCCACCCCCGACCCCATCGTGGCATTGCCCTGTGGGTCCAGATCAATCATCAATACGCGCTGGCCCACCTTGGCCAGGCCAGCAGCCAGATTGACCGTGGTGGTGGTTTTGCCAACGCCACCCTTTTGGTTGGCAACGCAGAATATTTTGGCCATGGAGGTTTATGAATTGAAAAAGTAACTGACCCCGATTGTTTCACGTGAAACCATGCTTTGCCCGGGTTGCACGCGCAATGGGCACCGGAAAGATGGGCATCATGTCTGGGGTGCGATTCAAAGTGAGGTGGCAATTCGGTTTTGCCCCCTCGCCCCAGCGTGGAGAGGGCTGGGGCTATGGAATACCGGCGCACTCACTTTGAATAGCACCCTGCCAACCAAGCAACCCTATTCATTGGCACACTATTGCGAGACCGCCAATTTGATCCCAAAACCCACGAGAAACAAACCGGCGATTTTCTCCAGGCCCCTGCTGATCAACGGGTTCGCACGCACCCGCTCGGCCAAAAAGTGCGTCAACAAACACGCAGCCAGTCCGTAGAAAAAAGTCAGCACAGCAATGGTGGCTGCCATAAACGCATACGTAGTCAATCCCCGCTGGTTTGCCGGGTCAACAAACAGAGGGAAGAATGCCATGTAGAACAGAATCGCCTTTGGATTGAGCAGAGTAATCGCCATCGCCTGGCGCAAATAGTGACCGACCTTGATATTCAACACCGGCGCAGCACCCGGTTTGGCCAGCAACATCTTGATCCCGAGCCAGGCAAGATAGGCGGCACCGATCCACTGCACAGCATTGAATGCATCAGGATAAGCAATCAACAAAGCCGCAACCCCTGCGACCGCCGACCACATCAATACCTGGTCCCCCAATATCACCCCAAAGGTCGCAGCCAGCCCCCCCACCATGCCCCCTTTGCTGGTAGAAGTAACAAGCGCCAGATTTCCAGGCCCAGGAATCAGGAGAAAAATGATGATGGTGACAACAAAGGTGCCGTAGTCCGTAATGCCAAGCATGCTTGATTTCCTTGTAGAAAACGTCCAGTGCATTACCAGACAGGGTGGATTTTCACTGAGATCAGGCATCCTCCAGAAACTTGCGAGAAAGTCGCTCACACTCAGAAATCTCCAGTTGCAATGGTACCAGCCCTCCCCCATCTTCCATTCTCGCCAGGGAGTACAGGAACGTCAGCGATTTACTTCCACCCTCTACCATCACAATGCAAGGACTCCACCGACCATTCAGGCCGGCGAGTACGAGCATGCCAGCCATTTTCTGGCTTTGAACTGCATCACGTTTTGGGTGACAGCGCTACGTACCCGATTGAGCCGCTGGCAACGACCCAGAAATTGGACTTTTTGTAGGCTGACCACGGCCGCCAGCAGCCCACTCGGGCACTCCAACTGAAGAATCTAAGTTTATGGTGGTGCTGGCGGGATGCAGTGGGAAGCGCCCTGAGTGCAGTGTGGCTTGCTATATGAACGAAGGGCAACAACGCAATGCGCCGATCAGTGCAGCCAAAAACGGTACATTGGCTGTTTCCGCACCCCTTACTTCCGCCCTCCGACAACGCAGTCCAATACGTCAGAGCCCGATTTCGTAGGGGTGCGGCTCACTCTGTATAGACCAATGCCCTGAATCGGGATCCGACCCCTATTGCACTGCTACCAGTCCGCCAGCAGCTTCGGCCGGCGCTCGCATCCACACAATGCATCGATCAGCATCCAACCCGGGGACTTTAAGTTGTTCCACGTGAAACACTTCGGCTAAAGCCGGCAACGCTGCAATCTCCGCTGCCGGATGCTTGCCCTTCAAAGCCATCCAGACACCGCCAGGTTCTAATGCACGCGCCGACAAAGACACAAAATCAGCTAAAGACGCAAAGGCCCGCGAGCTGACCAAATCGTAACGGCCGGTCAAAGCCTCAACCCGCGCATGCACTCCGCGCAGGCCTGGCAGCTTCAGACTGACCGCCACCTGCTGGATGAACGCGGCCTTCTTTCCTACGGTATCCACACAATCGACACGCAGCTCGGGACAGCAAATGGCAATGACCACACCAGGTAAACCCGCCCCCGAACCCACATCCAAAAAGCGGAGAGTTGCCAGCGAGTGCGGCCTATGAGGTTCTGACTGTAAGCCAGCCACTGGGCCTACTGCAACTGTTGCAGCTCCCAGTGACTGTTCGCCCGTCGGGGCATCTGGCGCGATTTGACCACGCAGACACAGTAGCGACCCCTCGCTACTGGAATCACCGCCATCGCTGCATCCAGAAATCAATTGTTCAATTGTAAATTTCAGGGGTGGAATCACCGCCAAACTATCCAGCAAATGGAGGGTCAACATTTGCGCCGGATCACGCACTGCGGTCAGGTTGTACACCTTGTTCCACTTGTGAATCAGGTCAAGGTAATGCAGCAGTTGGGTCACCTGCAAATCTGTCAACGTGAGCCCAAGCGCTGCCACCCCCCGGCGCAAACTGCGCTCAAGCTCTCGCATCAAGATATTTGGCATGTCAATCCCTCACCCCGAATGGGGTGCGATTCGAAGTGATGTGGCAGTTCGGTTTTGCCCCCTCGCCCCAGCAGGGAGAGGGCTGGGGCGAGGGAATAAGAATCCACATCACTTTGAATCGCACCCCGGCGAATGACGTGGCCCCAAAAACCTCTGGCCACCCGTCCTTGCGAACCAGACTGAACATTGCGCAACAGCTTTCAAATAACATACGACTTTGACTCCCCACCGCATGAAGCGGACTCCATCGTTGCAACTCCGAGGACCCATTACATCCCTTAGGGGTCGAGCAATAATAAGTTGGACAAAGATGGGCGTACTCGAGGGATGCAATGCGAGGCGCAAAGCGCGCCGTGCAGCTTGGCTGCACAAGCGGTTTGCAACGACGCAGTGCGCCCGTCAGCACAACCAGACTGTTCAAGTTATTGTTGCTCGACTCCTTAGTCATGAAGCAACCCTGAGCGTCTCACATTCATCACTCTGTCACTGGAGCTAAGGGCATGCTCCCGAATCCACGGTAATTGCCGCGCTTGAGATGAATCAGCAGCAAAGAAATGCTGGCGGGCGTGATACCAGACATGCGAGACGCCTGCCCCAGCGTCTCGGGACGCTGTTTGCTCAAACGCTGCCTCGCTTCGATACTGAGTGCAGAAACCTGCATGTAGTCCAGCTCTGCCGGCAAGCGCAGATGTTCATAATGCGCAGAGCGCTCGACCTCGTCTTTTTGCCGTGTGATGTAGCCCGAGTACTTTGCCGCGATCTCCACCTGCTCGACCACTGAGTCGACAAAACGACCCTCCGCGTCCCGCTCAGCCCTTTTCAGGATGTCGGTAGGCATCACCGCGCTAGCTGCACCATGGGTAGGGAAACTTTTCGGATCACCACTTCGCACGGCAGACACTTCGTCAGGTCCCAGCCCGGTGATTTCCACGCTAAACGATCCGTCGACCAGCTTTTGACCCGAAGCAGCGTCAAACTTCGCTGTTTCACGTGAAACAATATCCACTGGCAACTCCGGGCTAAGGTGTCGACCACCGGCCAGCGACATCAAATCCCTGTACCCCACTCCCGGACGCCGCAAGAGCTCGGCCAGGTTGTATTCGTGGTCAAGTGCCTTGCCCAAAACCCGCTCGGACTCAGCAGCGTCCAAATTCTTTGGACTCACCCAGATGGAACGTAAGCGCTCGGTTTCACGTGAAACAACATCACGCTTGCGACTAAATGCATCCCAGCGTGCGTCGTCCACCAGACCCAGCTTACGGCCAGTTTCAGTCAAACGTGCATCGGCATTGTCCTCACGCAACTGCAGTCTAAACTCGGCACGGCTGGTGAACATGCGGTAAGGCTCAGTGACGCCTTTGGTGATCAGATCATCCACCAGCACCCCAAGATAAGCCTGCTCCCGGGTCGGCACCCAGGCTGACTCACCTCGACACTGCAACGCAGCGTTCGCCCCGGCAAAAAGACCCTGGGCCGCAGCTTCTTCGTAGCCAGTGGTTCCATTGATCTGACCGGCAAAAAACAGACCCTTGATCGAACGTGTCTCGAAGCTGCTTTTGAGTGCGCGCGGATCAAAATAGTCGTACTCGATCGCGTAACCGGGTCGCAAGATGTGCGCATTTTCTAGCCCCGCCATGGACCGCACCAGCGCGTACTGAATATCAAACGGCAAGCTGGTACTAATCCCGTTGGGATAGTACTCATGGGTGGTCAGCCCTTCAGGCTCCAGAAAAATCTGGTGGCTATCCTTGTCGGCAAAACGGTTGATCTTGTCTTCGACACTGGGGCAATAGCGTGGTCCTACACCCTCAATCTTGCCCGTGAACATGGGGCTGCGATCAAAACCGGTACGAATGATGTCATGCGTGCGCTGGTTGGTATGTGTGATCCAGCACGACACTTGCTGCGGGTGCATGTCGGGCCGCCCCATAAAGCTGAACACGGGCAGGGTCGCAGACATGCCGCCGGGCATGCCATCGCCGGGTTGCTCCTGACACTGGGTGAAATCAATGCTGCGCCCGTCAATCCGCGGTGGTGTGCCGGTTTTCAAGCGCGCTTGCGGGAGTTTGAGCTCTTTTAAACGCGCGCTCAGACTCACCGCCGGCGGATCGCCTGCCCGACCCGCCGCATAGCTATTGAGACCGACATGAATTTTCCCGTCCAAAAAAGTGCCTGCGGTCAGCACCACGGTAGTCGACCTGAACTCAATTCCACTTTGGGTCACCACGCCTACCACCCGGTCACCCAGCACCGTCAAATCGTCCACCGCCTGCTGAAACAAGCACAAGTTGGGTTGATTCTCCAAAACCCGACGCACCGCCGCCTTGTACAAAATACGGTCGGCCTGTGCCCGTGTAGCCCGCACGGCCGGCCCCTTGCTGGAATTGAGTGTGCGAAACTGAATGCCCGCCTCGTCAGTTGCCAAGGCCATCGCGCCACCTAGTGCGTCTACTTCACGCACCAGATGCCCCTTGCCAATACCGCCAATCGACGGGTTGCAGCTCATCTGACCCAAGGTCTCAATATTGTGGGTTAGCAGCAAGGTCTTGCAGCCCATGCGCGCGGCCGCCAGCGCTGCCTCGGTTCCGGCATGGCCGCCGCCGATGACAATGACGTCGAAATGTTCTGGATAGTGCATGGCTGGTGTGAAAGGGTGAACCAGCGATTTTACCGAGCGGCCCAAAAAACAGGACAATCCAGGTTAAGTAGGGGTGCGATTCAAAGTGATGTGGCAATTCGGTTTTGCCCCCTCGCCCCAGCGGGGAGAGGGCTGGGGTGAGGGGCTGCCACAGATTCAGATTTCTTTCAATCATGCAAAACATCCACCCCTCACCCTACCCCTCTCCCCGCTGGGGCGAGGGAATAAGAGTCCACATCACT
>JAIPCE010000060.1 GCA_021738345.1 Rhodoferax sp.
CCAGCGGTGCGCCACCTTGCGCACCTGCAGCGTCGTGGCGCGCTCAAACCGGTCCACCGCAATCGCAATATCCATCTCATCGGGTACCGCGTCGCAGGGCGGACTAGGGTCTTCGTTGGCCGGCGACAGCAGAATCTGGCCGGCATCGGGTTTGAAGTAAAACGTCTCGTCGACATCAATCACCAGCGGCCAATGGCGAATGTCGTGGTCGGGCGGCGCAGCAATCAGCAGCGCGCTGCGGCGCAGCGGCTGCAGGCCTATCGCCCGGGCACCGGCTTGCCGAGCGACTTCGTCAGCCCATGCGCCACAGGCATTGACCAGCACCGGCGCTTCGAAATGGCCGCTTGGCGTCCTGACATTCCAGTTGCCGGCTCGGCGTGAAATGTCGATTTCACCGGTTCCCGACACCAGTTGTACGCCCGCGCGCCTGGCTGCACGCAGATAGCCCTGGTGCAGGGCGGCGACGTCGATATCGCTGCCCGAGGTATCAAGTAAACCCCCGCCAATCCAGTCGGGATGCAGGATCGGCACCACGCCACGCGCCTGCCGGGCGTCGAGTTGGTGCAGGTTGGCGGGGTCCGACAGACCGCAGGCCATGGCGGTGAGACGGTCCAGGCGCGCCAGGTCAGCCACAAACAAGGCACTGCGCGGCGACAGCAGGGGCACGTCGCAAAACCCCGCGGGTGGCTGCGCCAGAAATGCATGGCTGGCCCGCGTCAAAGCCCTGACACAGGGGTTGCCATACGACGCAAAGTACATGGCCGCAGAACGTCCGGTGGCATGGCGCCCCGGCTGGTCTTCGCGCTCCAGAAGGACGACCGAGCGCGAGGGCGCCAGCTCCGCCGACACCGAGGCACCCGCCATGCCAGCGCCCAAGACGATCACGTCACAATGGGTGCTCATGGGCGGCCATGCATCGGCTGTTGACCCCGGTAGGCAACGCGGGCAGTCGGCCGCGTTTGGCGCGTGGGCATGCTGCGCCGGTCAAGCCGTGGCGCAGACTCAGATGTGCAATGCTGGGGTCGGTATTTCATGGTGCAAAGGGGTGAGACTGCAATTTTGCCCCAGTGCGGGGTCGGGTTCACTTGGCCGGATTGTTTGCGTCGGAGTTGAAGGTGGCAAGCAGCATGTCAATGAAGACCCGGGTCTTGGCGGGCATGAGCTTTCTGCCCGGAAAAACCGCCCATGCGGTCTGGGCCGGCAAGCACCAGGCCGGCAAAATTCGGATCAATTTTCCGTGGTGCTCTTGCAGCGTGGCAAAGAAATCGGGCACCGCGACGATGCCTGCCCCCGCGCGCGCCATACGAACCAGCAGCTCAGGCGAGTTTGCGTTGACATTGCCCGGCACCAGCCCGGTCCACTTTTCATCGCCCTGCTTGAGGGTCCACGGGATGGGTTCTGCATTGCGGCCCAACAAGTGAACGGCCTTGTGCTGCAAGAGCGCATCGGGCGAGCCAGGAAAACCAAAATCAGCCAAGTAACCGGGCGAAGCGTACAGGCCATTAGGCAGATCGGCCAGCCTCCGGGCGGCCAGCAGCGAGTCGTCGGGCAATGCCCCAATGCGCAAAGCGAGGTCAAATCCCTCGCCCATCAAGTCGACCCGACGTGCGGAAAGGTCCAGGTCCAGGCGAATTCTAGGGTGCAGTGCCACGAACGCGGTCAACATCTGTGGCAACAAAAGATTGGCGACATCGCTAGGCATGGAGACCCGCAAACGGCCACTTGGCTCGCCCTGTCGGCGCTCGCTCAGCGTCTGCACCTCGGCCATCTCGGAAGCCACCTGGCGCGCGTGCTCTAGCAGAAGCTCACCAAACTCGGTGAGACTTTGCCGTCGCGTCGTTCGCAGGAGCAGCCGTTCCCCCAACTGTGCTTCGAGCACCGCCATACGGCGCGAAATGGTGGCCTTGGGCGTGCCAAATTTTTCAGCAAGCTTGCTAAAGCTGCCCAGCTCTACCACGCGGGCAAAGATGACCAGGTCGTTCGGGTCGATGGTTGGGGCTATTTGGTTCATTTTTGGAACGATCATATCCAAATCCAGGACTTATCAAAAGCATTGATGACGAATACAGTCACTTCATCGGAATGTATCTCAGCCATCTTTCTCTCAAAAACTCGATCATGTCCAAAATCCTTGCAGACTCCCGGGTGCCCACAGTGCGCAAATCGCGCGGCGTTGAACAGCTCATCAGCGGCCAGGCAACGTCAGACGGTGCTGGCGTCAAGTTGACCAGGGTGCTGACCCAGAACCTGCAGCATCGCCTTGACCCCTATCTGATGCTCGATGCCTTTGGCAGCGACAACCCCGATGACTACATCGCGGGATTCCCGGACCATCCCCACCGAGGCTTTGAAACCGTGACCTACATGATTGCAGGGCGTATGCTGCACCGCGACAGCGCCGGCCACGAGGGTCTGCTGGAAAACGGTGGCGTGCAATGGATGGTGGCCGGGCGGGGCCTGATTCATTCCGAGATTCCCCAGCAAGAGCGCGGTGTCATGGAGGGTTTTCAGCTCTGGTTGAATCTGCCGCGCACGCAAAAATTGCGCGCACCCTGGTACCAAGATTACCAAAATGCCGATCTC
Source organism: Rhodoferax sp. (assembly GCA_021738345.1). Taxonomy (GTDB): domain Bacteria; phylum Pseudomonadota; class Gammaproteobacteria; order Burkholderiales; family Burkholderiaceae_C; genus Allorhodoferax. The sequence continues at coordinate 2,584 of JAIPCE010000060.1, forward strand.
CCGCAGTTCCGTACCGCGCAAGACATTGCTGTGACCGTCATCGCCGGGTCCAGCCATGGCGTAGCGGGAGCAGTGCAGCGCGATACCACGGAACCGCTGTACCTCGATATTCATCTTCCAGCCGGGTCAACTTTTGTGCAAGACATTCCTTCCTCGCACAACGCATTTGTCTACGTTTACAGAGGCGAGGTTGCCATCAACGAGCAAGCGGTTCCGGTGCAGCGCATGGCCATTCTGGAAACCAACCGGGATGCCGATGGTGTGGTGATTTCAGCATCCGGCGAGTCGCGCATTTTGCTGATTAGCGGAAAACCGCTGAACGAGCCCATTGTTCAGTACGGACCGTTTGTCATGAATTCCAAAGAAGAAATTTACCAGGCCGTCAGGGATTATCAGCAAGGCCAATTGGAAAAAGCACCCGCGTAAGTCAATTTACTCAATTTTTTACAACAGGAGTCTGTCATGGCCAAAGTTCTCGTTCTCTATTACTCTACCTACGGTCACATTGAAACCATGGCGCAAGCCATGGCCGAGGGGGCACGTTCTGCCGGCGCAACGGTAGATGTCAAACGTGTGCCGGAAACTGTTCCGCAAGACATCGCCAAGGGAGCACACTTCAAGCTCGACCAGGGCGCTGCGGTCGCGACGGTTGCCGAGCTGGAAAACTACGATGCCATCATTTTTGGCGCGCCCACCCGCTTTGGACGGATGCCGTCGCAGATGGCCGCCTTCCTGGATCAGGCCGGAGGTTTGTGGGCCCGTGGCGCCTTGAACGGCAAGGTGGGCGGTGCCTTTACATCCTCAGCAACGCAACATGGCGGTCAGGAAACCACGCTGTTTTCCATCATCACCAACCTGCTGCACTTCGGCATGACCATTGTGGGACTACCTTACAGCTTCCAGGGCCAAATGGTATTGGACGAAGTGACCGGTTGCGGCCCCTACGGTGCAAGCACCATCGCCGGTGGGCAAGGGCAGCGCCAGCCCAGTGCCAATGAGCTCGACGGTGCGCGTTTTCAAGGCAAACTGATCGCGCAGACCGCTGCGAAATTGTTTGGCTAAGTAACGACATCATGCAAGATGCCCAGCGCTTTGAACTTGGCAAGACTTATGCAAGTAGCCTTGTTTAAGCAATGAATGCATGGAGGTCGCCTTGGCTCAGATGGAATACCTTCTGAGGAACCTTTCACGCTGCACCGTTGGCAGCGGGGCGGGAGAGGGGCTGGAGGAGTGAGTGGGGGCACGCGAGGCGCTTCTGCAAAATAGTTTGACCGACAAACTCCTGCAGCGCTATAGGCTGTGGCAGAACCTCACACTGCGCGCGCAGCGGCGCGTGCCTGCAACCAGCGGTCTTCCAGGCGGCTGCCGTAATAGTCTGGCGTGCCCAAGCCGACGAGGCGAGGGGCCGCTTCCACGCCTGGGTGTTTGAAGAAGAGTACGGTGGGTGCGATGCGGACATCCCAGGCGCGTACCTGGGCGTCGTGGGTGGACGCTTCAGCGGCGAAGGTCTGCAGCCTGGCCGGGCTGCGCATATCGACCTGGACCACCGCTAACGACTCACGTTCCCGCAGCGGAATCAAGTACTGCTCGCGCACCGCCTTGCAATACGGGCAGCCGTCCAGACTCACCAGCACCAGCAAGGGCTCGGACGCGCGGCTGGCCTGTGCCAGGGCATCGCGCAAGGACGCTGCCAGCGGCAGTTGCAGCTCCGGTGCCGCGGCCACACCGACCGGGACCGGCAGCAGGGCGACGGCCAGAAAGGCGCGGCGCTGCATGGCGAAGTGACCGCGCTGAAGGGCGACACCGGAATCCGCTGTAATGTCGTTCGCTGCCTGGCGCGGCGCACTCGGGTCAGCGCGAGACCACACAGACCAACTCACGGCGTTTCACGCTCCATCAACAAATAGGTGTTGTAAGCATTCATGCGGTTAGCAACACCAAACATCGGCATTTTGTCGAATCTTGACCAGTCGGTGTTGCGGTACGCGTCCTCAAACGGTTCCATGTCGCGTGCGGCTCGGCCCATGACGGTGCGCAGATGCAACAGATAGTCACGCGTAAGCTGCAGGTCGGTGCGCCCATCGGTCGTCACGGGACCATGACCGGGAACAATGGCGCGCGTGTCAAAGGCCAGCAAGGTATCGAGTGCACCCAGCCAGCGCCGGCTGTCGGCCTGGCCGACAAACGGGACCCGATTTCTGAACACCAGGTCACCCGCAAACAGAACCTTAGTGTCGGGAAGGTAGACCGCCAGGTCTTCAGGCGTGTGTGCAGGACCCAGCGACTCAATCACAAAACGCACGCCGCCCAGCATCAGGCGAGTTGTGCGGTCCAGCCATTGATCGGCTTCCACCAGCCGGGTGTCCTGGTTGATCCAGGGGGCAATGGCAGCGCGTGCATGGTCCAGTCGCGAACGCGCACCGTCCGAATGCAGGTATTCGCGCGCGCCGCGGTGGGCAAGAATGCGCGCGCCCGCTGCCTTGAAGACCTGCAGGCCGTAAATATGGTCAGCATGGTAGTGCGTCACGATCACATGGGTGACCGGCTTGGGGGTTATGCGCCGAATAGCGTCAAGCAGGCGCTGCGCCAGCACCGGTGCGCCCAGCGCGTCGATTACCACTACGCCATCGTCGGTCACGACAAAGCCGGCATTAGAGATGAAGTTCTGGTTGGCAGACGACCCCAGTTCGGAGAGTCCCTGCACGTACCAGGTGCCCGGTGCCACCGCCTGAGGCTGCAATGGCGGTGGCTCATTGGCGGCCGCCAGGCACCCAAAACCTGCGATAGACCAGGCCAGCAGGTGCCGCAAAACACCCCAGATGGCGCACATGGCGGTGGCCACGGGGTCAGGGCTTGATATAGGCAAACTGTTCCCGGCTTTGCAGTTGCCCAATGCGCGCCACCCCCGAGGGCGTGAAACCCGCGTCCATGATGAACTGCTCTTTGGTAAGTTTGCGGTTTTTGAGGGTGATCTCGCAGACCTGAAACACCACGCCGCGGGCCTTGAGCGCGCTGACCAGCGAAGCGTAGTCAATATTCGGGTCCTTCGCGTCCTTGGCGCCCTCCATTAAAAAATCAATGCCCTGGGCATGTGCCACCACGGCAATTTTGGTCTCGGGTGCCACGTCGAGGTGGTTGCGGATATTGCGCAGGCCCTTGGTGGCCTGGGTGGTCGCGTCGTCAAAGTGGTAGACCACCTTGTCCTGCGCAAACGCCGTGCCCCAGAGCATGAGCGATGACAAGAGAAGCAGCAGGAATCGGGAAGCACGTTGCATAAAAGTCTCCTAAAAAAGTTCATCAGGGCAGTCTTGACAGTCTGGCATATTCCCGCACCGCCTTGGTGGATGCGCTGCGCTTGTCCACCCTTGACGGTATCCCGCCGGTACCGCCATAAACGGTACCTCAGCTATTTCCGCACCCCTAAGCCGGACGAGCCGGAACCAAACAACCGTTCGCGGCGAGGGCGCTGCTCCAACGGAGCAACGCAGTTTTGTATTTGTTGGAGCGGCGCCCTCGCCGCGAATGACTTTGATGTTCGAATTCTTCTCACTATTTACAAAGTTTGAATTTGTTAGAGATTAGCCCGCAATACCCGGGTTCTGGTCCATGCCGACCAGCGTGGGCATATTGGGCACGCGGGCCGACACTACACCACCGCGCGCCTTAAGCCAGGTTTCTACCACCTCCCAAATGGGTTTGAGGCCCTGGGTCTTGGCCGATTCGGCGACCGGTGCCCAACCGGCGACCTTGTAGGTTTTATCGGCCTCCAGCGGCTTGCCGGCCAGGCGCAGTTCATCAATGCGTTTGCCCATGCCAGCAACAGGGTTGCAACGGTACTGCAGACCGCCCACACGCACCATGTCGCCGCCTTGCTGGTAATAGGGGTCGGGGTTAAACAGGTTGTCGGCCACGTCTTCCAGCACGTTTTTGATGGTGGCACCCGTCATGTCAGTCAGGGTGGCATAGGAATAGGTCGTGGCAGTCATGTCCATGAGCCACTCGCGGGTGATGTCCTGGCCCGACAGCAGGCTGGTGCCCCAGCGAAAGCCCGGTGAAAACGCCAGATCGGCACCCTGCACCTCCATCATGGCGTCGAGCAGCAACTGGTCACCGCTGCCATTGAAGTTGCCCCGGCGGTACAAGGTGCCTTGCGTGACGGCCAGTTTTTCGGACAGCTTGCTCTCAAACGGCGCGCGCACCCGGGTGATGAGCGCCTCCATCTCCGGGTCCGCGGGCAGCAAATTGGCAAACACCGGCAGCAGCTTGTAGCGAAAATCCTGCACCCGCTTGTCCTTGACCTCGAAGTCCAGCACGCCGAGAAATTTGCCGTTGGAACCGGCGTTGGTAACGATGGTCTTGCCCCGGGCGTTGCTCACCACACTCGCAACCGGCATGCCGTCGTGGGTGTGGCCGCCCAAAATCGCGTCGATGCCGGTCACACGGCTGGCGAGTTTGAGGTCGACATCCATGCCGTTGTGGCTAAGCAATACCACCACCTGTGCCCCTTTACCACGGGCCTCGTCGACCATCTTTTGCAACGGGTCTTCCTGGATGCCAAAGGCCCAGTCGGACACCATATATCGCGGGTTGGCAATCGGCGTGTAGGGAAAGGCCTGGCCAATGATGGCGCACGGCACGCCGTTGACCTCGCGCAGCGTGTAGGGCTTGAAGACCGGGTCGCCAAAGTCAACGGTTTTGACGTTTTGCGCCAAAAACTCGACCTTGCCAGCAAAGTCCTTGGCAATAATTTGCTGCACCCGCTCCATCCCCAGCGTGAATTCCCAGTGCCCGGTCATAAGGTCCACGCCCAGCAGCTTGCAGGCGTCGACCATGTCCTGCCCCTGGGTCCAGAGCGCAGTGCCCGAGCCTTGCCAGGTGTCGCCGCCGTCTAGCAGCAGGGCACCGGGTCGGCTGGCCTTCATGCGCTTGACTAGCGTCGCCAAATGTGCGAAACCACCAACCCGGCCGTATTGCCGGGCAGCCTTGTCAAAATCGAGGTAGGTCAGGGCATACGCCAGGTCAGTGCCTGGGCCAACCTGCGCCACCTTGAGCAAATGGTCCCCCACCAGATGCGGCAGTTGCCCTTTCATATTGCCCAAACCCATATTGACGCTGGGCTCGCGGAAATAGACGGGCTTGAGCTGGGCATGGCAGTCGGTCATGTGCAGAAAAGACACCGTGCCGAAGCGCGCAATGTCGTATATGCGCTCACCGGCAGTCGCTGCCTCGGCCTCGGCATACGCACCCAAGCCCATGCCCGCCATGGTGCCGGCACCCAGCACCTGAAGGAAGTCCCGTTTACTCAAATTCATGCTAAATCAAGCCCCAACTTCACTGGTTGACGGGGGACTTGGGGTCGAGCAACAGGGCCATGATGTCCTTGATTTGCGCCTCGTTGAGGATGCCGTTGTGGCCGAAGCGGGGCATGTTGGAGCAGGCATTGAAGGCGCGCGCGTTCCACAGTTTGCCCCAGGTGTACTCCACCATGGCCCGAGCTTCGGGGCTGGCCGGATCGGTCACGCCGCGCAGTTTGCCATATTGGTACAGGCTGGGGCCCAAGGTGCCATACGACAGCTCTTGCTGGCTGATCTGGTGGCAGTTGTAGCAGTTGCCGCCATTGACATCGCCCTCTTTGTCGGTCCAGGTCAGGCCACGGCCGTTCTGGGCGATACGTTCGCCGCTTTTCCAGTCGCCGAGGTAGCGCCCATCGGACGGAGCGCGGATGGTCTTGAGACTGGCCGCTTCCAACGCCTTGGCGGACGCATCGTCCAAGGGTGCGCCCGCCACATCGGCCGCGCTGCAAAGCCGATTGGCCTCGTCTTGCTGCAGGCGATCAAGCTTGGCCACACCCCGGTCCCGAAAAGAGGACTGTGCAATGGTGCGGGTCAGCGCATCGAGTTCGGCCGTGCCAGGCGTGGCGGCACACCCAACCAGGGTCGCGACGGCCAACAAGAGCGGGAGTCTGAGAAAAACAAACATGGTGCAACCTCGTTAGCGTTTGATGGCCGGCGCGATGCTTTCGCCGCCCAGACCGTTGACACCCATATACACCCCCAGTGCAATGGTGGCGTCGCTGCCAAAGATAGGCTCCGGGAAGCGTTGCTGCCGATAGCAATCGTTCAGGCGCAACTGCATACTCCACATTTGCCCGTTCGACACGCGGTAGGCGGGCCAGGCACCAAAGCCATTGCCGGCACCGGGACTCTTGGTCAGGTTGGGCAGGTCTTGCAGCCGGATGCGCTTGTCGTCGCCACTGTGGCAGGTGGCACAGGCAAAGTCATGCGGTCCGCCACGCATGAAAAACAGCCGCTTGCCAACCTCGTACATGGTTTTTTCTTGTGCATGCGCTTGCGACAGATTGAATTTGAGGCCTCGGGACTCGGCAGCGACCCAGGTCGCCATGGCGGTCACATTGTTTTGTTCACCGCGTCCAAACGGTGTTTTGGCAATCTCGGCGGCGCTAAAGCCCTGCAGCGTCTCCATGCAGTGCAATAGACGCGACTCGGTGTCCTGCACCCGTTGGGTGTCAGCAAAGTAGCGCGGCAACTCGACAAAAGCGCCCTTTACCACGCCAGGCCCCAGGCCCAGGTCGCACTGTTGAAGCGAAACGTTCTTGGGTCCACGTGCTTGCTTCCACAAATCTTCACCCTTGGCTTCAAACAGGTCGGCCGGGTTGCCGTCTTGCAGCATGGCACGGTATTCGGCAATGCTGTCAGTGGCTGACTTTTGCGCCCAGGCAGAGCCAAAGGCCGACCCGATCAAGGTCGCAGTGAGAACCAGAGTCTTGGTACGCATGGTCAGACCACGGTGGCTTCGTCGGTGCGGGTCTCGCCGCGGTTGTCTTTCCAGGTGACCGACACCTTGTCGCCGGCTTTGGCACCTTTGAGATTGAACTGGAGGAAGGGATTCTTGGCGACCCCCGTCCCCCATTCGGCGCTCAGCACCGGCTTGCCGTTGTGCGCTGCGGTGACTTCGTTGATGTGCCAGGCAGGAATCAATTTGCCAGCCCCGTCCTTGCGTTGGCCGGTCTCCATTTCGTGGCTCATAAGAACGCGGACGGTGGCGTTGGCACCGCTCATCTGGGCGCGAATGCGCATCGGATCTGCCATAAGTTTGACTCCAGTATCGTGAGATGGATCGATAAATCGGGTGTGCTGTGAGGGGGCTTAGCCGCCACAGCCGCCAGCGGTGACCTTGATTTCCTTTTTGGCAAACATGACCTTGCCGTCGTTCATGACCGCGGCCGCGTAGACATGGGACGACTCTGCCATTTTGGTGCGGGTCAGAATATTGGCCTCCACGCTGTCACTGAGCTTGAAGGTCGCAATCAATACCGTGGGGTTCTTTTCCACCAGAAACAATATCTGTTTGATGCCGGCCAGGGTGGTGGCTGCGCCGATCGGAACCACTGCGCCGTTTTCTGCAATGTCGGGCGCCTGCAGGGTAATGCCGGTGGTCTCGGTGGGGGCACCCAGGCCCAGGGCCTTGAGCGCGTCGGGCACCGATTTGGCGTCAAAGGCGCCTTTGTTAAACGCGGCGCTGTACTGTGGGAATAAGCCCGTAGCTCCGAGCAAGGCGGCAAGTCTGGCGCTGTGCTTGAGCGCTTCACGGCGTGAGGTCATTATCCAGTCTCCTGTAAATTTACACCGCACTGTAAGCGCACGTGCGGTGAGACGCACTATGACAAACCCTATCATCCCAATGTTATAAACACTCTAATCCATTGGAGTTACTTGACGTTGCCCCTGCAAGTAAGGGAGCATCCTGACCTTGCACTGAGAATTTATAACGCGTAACGCGGGTAACGGAGACAACAATGGATGGTGGAATGAATCCGGTCACGGTGGTGGTCTGGGGCGGCTTGCTTTTGGGTGCCATCTTTGGTGCCGTGGCCCATAAAACTAATTTTTGCACCATGGGTGCGATTTCGGATGTCGTCAACATGGAGCACTGGGGCCGCATGCGCATGTGGCTGCTGGCCATTGCCGTCGCCTTGCTGGGCACCACGACCTTGTACGTATTAGGCCAGGTCGACATCACCAAATCGATCTACCAGCGACCCATGCTTCCCTGGCTCTCGCTGCTGGTGGGAGGTGGCTTGTTTGGTGTCGGCATGACGCTGGCGGGTGGGTGTGCCAACAAGAACCTGGTGCGCGTGGGTGGCGGCAATTTGCGCTCGCTGGTGGTGCTGGTGTTTGTCGGGCTGAGTGCCTACATGACACTCAAGGGCTTGTTTGGCCAGTGGCGCGCGAGCTTTCTTGACCCGGTGCGCATCGATTTGTCGACCTGGGGTCTGGCCAACCAGTCGATACCAGCCGCCGTGAGCCAGCTTGGCGGTTGGTCCATGTTGACCGCTTGGCAAGGCGTAACCGCAGTGCTTGTGCTATTGCTCGTGGTGTTTGTGTTCAAGGACAAGCGCTTTCGGTCCAACCTGGCACAGGTGCTGGGCTCGGTGGTGCTGGGTCTGGTGGTGGTGGCGGGCTGGTATCTGACGGGTCACATCGGCTACGGCGAAAACCCAGAAACCCTGGAAACTGTCTACTTTGCCACCAACACCCGCACGCTGGAGTCCATGAGCTTTGTGGCACCGGTAGCCTACAGCCTGGAGCTCTTGATGCTCTGGACCGACAAGTCGCTAAAAATAAGCTTTGGCGTGGCGAGCGCCATCGGGATCGTACTGGGGTCCTGGGGCTATGCGATTGCCACGGGCAACTTTCGCTGGAAGGGCGAGGGGTTTGCGTCATTTGACGATTTGCGGGTGCAGTTGTTGGGGGCCATTCTGATGGGCTTTGGGGGCGTCACCGCCATGGGCTGCACGATCGGGCAGGGACTGACCGGTGTGTCGACCTTGGCGATAGGCTCATTGCTGGCGCTGCTGGCCCTCGTGGGTGGCTCGGTGGCCACCATGAAATACCAGATCTGGCGCGCCTGATGACAGAAAACCCACCTGAACACCGCCATCATCAGGCTTGAAAACCAAGGCGCCATTCTTATTAACTTCCTCAACTACAAGGTGACAACCATGAAAAGAACGCGATGGGACAAAAAACTGGGCGCTACGGCGTTGCTGCTAGCGTGCGGGCTCATCACGGGTGTGCAAGCCGCGCCGCCGTCGCCTGCGATGCTGGCCAATGCCTGCGCCGGCTGCCATGGGACCCATGGCGGTAGCGCAGGGCCGGCCATGCCCAGTCTGGCGGGACAATCTCAGGTTGCCATTGCCACGGCGATGAAGAAGTTCAAGAGTGGCGAGCGTCCCTCCAGCATCATGGGTCGCATTGCCAAGGGCTACACCGAAGCCGACTTTGAGGCGTTAGGCACCTACTTTTCCGAGCAAAAACTGGTCGCCACGGTGCAAACCCTGGACCCGAAGCGGGTCGCCCGGGGAGCCGATCTGCAGGTGATGCAATGCAGCAGTTGCCACCTTGATGACGGACGCGAAGGCCTTGACGACACACCTGCAGTGGCAGGCCAGTGGCTGCCCTACCTGCAGATGCAAATGGCCTTGTACCTGGAGGGTCAACGCAAAATGCCTGAAAAAATGGCGCAACGGGTCAAGTCCCTTTCAACAGAAGACCTGGAGTCGCTGTTGCATTTCTATGCCAGCGTAAAGTGAGGAACACACCATGACAAACGATCGCAGAAATTTTCTTCGCTTGCTGGGCACTGGTGGCCTGGGTGCATCGCTAGCCGCCTGTTCCACCCAGCCCCGCACGAGTGACGGCCAGGATGTGTCGGGCAGCGGTGCGCGCCGGGTCGTGGTGGTGGGTGGTGGCTACGGTGGCAGCATTACCGCCAAATACCTGCGCATGTTGGACAAAACGATCGAGGTCGTTTTGATCGAGCCCAACACGCAGTTTGTTTCGTGCCCGTTTAGCAACCTGTACCTTGGTGGCATGCTCAAGGACCTCAAGTCGCTGACCATTGGCTATGACAAACTCGCGGCCAACCATGGTGTCAAAGTCGTGCACGACACCGTCACGGCAGTCGATACGGCCAACAAGACGGTCACCGTGTCGTCGGGCACCGTTGGCTACGACCGCCTGGTGCTGTCGCCCGGCATCGACTTTCGCACCGAGGACATCGAGGGCTACGACATCAACACCACGCCGCTGTTGATGCCGCACGCCTGGAAGGCCGGTCCCCAGACCTTGTTGTTGCGCCAACAACTCGAAGACATGCCCAATGGTGGCACGGTGGTTCTGACTGTGCCACTGTCGCCGTTTCGCTGCCCGCCCGGGCCGTATGAGCGCGCCAGCATGATTGCCATGTACCTCAAGCAGCACAAGCCCAAGTCAAAAATCGTGGTGCTCGATGCCAACCCCGACATCGTCTCCAAGGCCGGTCTGTTCCGCAAGGGCTGGAAGAAGCACTACGACGGCATGATCCAGTACCGTGGCGCGCAAAAGGTCACGGCCGTCGACGCCAACAATCGCTCGGTGTTTATTGAAGGCATGGAGGAGGTCAAGGGCGATGTGGTGAATGTGATTCCACCGCAGCGCGCCGGTCGCATTGCGCAAGTCGCTGGCCTGATTGGTCCCGACAAGGCCTGGTGTCCGGTGGATGCCACTAGCTTTGAGTCGACCGTGAAAAAGAACATCCATGTGATCGGTGATGCCTGCAGCGCTGGGGTCATGCCCAAGTCGGGCTACTCCGCCAACTCCCAGGCCAAGGTCTGTGCCACCAACATCGTGGCACTGATGAACGGTCGGGAAACCACCGAGATGTCGGGCCTGAACACCTGCTACAGCTATCTTTCTGCAAGGGAGGCCGTGAGCGTGGTGGCGGTCTACACCGCCAAAGACGGCAAGATCATCGCCGTCCCCAACTCCGGCGGCGTGTCACCCGACCTGTCGGAAGTGGAGGCGGTCTATGCCTCGAGCTGGCTGAAGAACATCCTGACCGAGATGTCGACCTGACAAGTGGGTGGAGGCTGAGGAACTGTCCGCCGAGCAACGTTGGCGGGCAGGGAGCAGTGCAATAGGGGTCGGATCCCGATTCAGGACAATGATCTAAGCGGAGCGTGAGGCATCACAACGAAATCGGGCTCTGACCCCTATTGCACTGCGCTGGTGGAGGCCGAGAAACTGTGCGCGGGGCAACGTTGGCTGCGTTGCTGGCGGGCTGATGTGACTTTTTGCAGGTGAATTTGCTTCCCTGCTTTATTTTTCTTGCAGTTGCACCTCGCCCTCCCCCACTCACTCCCCCAACCCCTCTCCCGCCCCGCCCGGCGGAAGAGGGGAGCCTCATTTGGTTTCAGCGCGCCGACTACGAAATTACTGCAGGGAGGTTGCGATGCGTTGTTTGCGTGCCCGCAGTAGTTGCCTGCGGTCGTAGTAAATGGCTGGCTTGGTTAAGCGCGAGGTCGATAAGACCGCCGGTTGGCGCTGGCGCTGATCATCGTTGGCGGCTTGGGAGCAGTGCAATTGGGGTCGGATCCCGATTCAGGACAATCATCTGTACGGAGCGCGCTGCATCACAACGAAATCGGGCTCTGACCCCTATTGGGCTGCGATGGTGGAGGGCAGGAGTGGCTTTCTGCAATTGAATTTGCTTCCCTGCTTTATTTTTCTAGTAGAAGCACCTCGCTCTCCCCCACTCACTCCCCCAGCCCCTCTCCCGCCCCGCCGGGCGGAAGAGGGGAGCCTCATTTGGTTTCAGCGCGCCGAATACGAAATTACTGCAGTGAGGTTGCGATGCGTTGTTTGCGTGCCCGCAGTAGTTGCCTGCGGTCGTAGTAAATGGCTGGCTTGGTTAAGCGCGAGGTCGATAAGACCGCCGGTTGGCGCTGGCGCTGGTCATCGTTGGCGGCTTGGGAGCAGTGCAATTGGGGTCGGATCCCGATTCAGGACAATCATCTGTACGGAGCGCGCTGCATCACAACGAAATCGGGCTCTGACCCCTATTGCAATGCGTAGGTGGCCGACCGAAGTGGTCCGGGACTGCGTTGCTCGGAGCACAAAAGTGGTCCAAGACTGCGCTGGTGTATGGCGCAGTGGCTTGGTTCTGCTGCTGCAGGGTTTTTGACCAGGTGGTAAGGTAGGGCATCTTTGTTTGTTACCAGAACCACTATGCCTACTGTCTACGATTTTGAAGCCCTGCAAATTACCGGTAAACCGGTGGCCCTGAGTGGCTTCAAGGGTAAGGTCATGCTGATTGTGAACACCGCCAGTGCTTGCGGCTTTACACCCCAGTTTGCCGGCTTGGAGACCTTGCACCAGACCTATGCGGACAAGGGTCTGGTGGTGCTGGGTTTTCCGTGCAACCAGTTTGGCGCCCAGGACAGCGGCGAGAACAGTGAAATCGCGGAGTTCTGCCAGATCAATTACGGCGTGAGTTTTTCCATGATGGCCAAAATTGATGTCAATGGCGCTCAGGCCCACCCGTTGTACCAATGGTTGGCCAAGGAAGCGCCTGGTCTGCTGGGCAGCAAGTCCATCAAGTGGAACTTCACCAAGTTCCTGGTCGGAAAGGACGGCAGCGTCCTGAAGCGCTATGCACCGACCGACACCCCCGCCAGCCTGGCAGAGGACATCGAAGCCGCACTCGCCGCCTGACAGCCAGGGTGCAGTGCCCGAAGGGATTCGCCCCACTATCGAACGAATATTAGGGCGCTTGATAAACAATCATCAATAAACAATAGATACAGAGTTCTGTGACCCCTAGAATGCACCTCGCTGTAGCTTTTTACTGCGATCACTTCTGGAGGCTTCATGTTTGTCCGTTCGGCTTTAGTTCTCACCCTGTTATCTTCCTTTGCCATGCAGGCCAGTGCCCAGGCACCTGGCACGCTGGACAAGGTCAAATCGAGTGGCACCATCACGCTTGCCTACCGGGAGTCATCGATCCCGTTTTCCTACCTGAGTTCAGACGCCAAACCGACCGGCTTTAGCTGGGAGATTTGTGCCAAGGTGGTGGATCAGGTCAAAAAGGTGACAGGACGCCAGGATTTGAAGGTCGCAACGCAAGCGGTCACCTCGCAAAACCGGATACCCCTGATGCAAAACGGCACCATCGATATCGAGTGCGGTTCCACCACCAACAATTCTGAGCGTGCGCAGCAAGTCAGCTTTGCCACCAACTTTTTTTACACCGGCACGCGGTTCCTGGTGAAGTCGTCCTCCCCCATCAAATCGCTGCAAGACCTCAAGGGCAAGAAGGTGGTCTCCACCACGGGGACGACCAACTTCCAGATCATGCGCAAGGTCAATACCGAGCAAAATCTGGGCTTTGAATTGATGGGTGCCAAAGACCATTCAGAATCCGCCTTGTTGGTGCAGCAAGGGCGCGCTGATGCGTTTGCTATGGACGACATCCTGCTGTATGGCCTGCGTGCGAGTGCGCAAAATCCGGCGGACCTGGCCGTGGTGGGCGATGCGCTGCAGGTCGAACCCTACGCCATCATGATGCGCAAAGACGACCCCGCCTTCAAGAAACTGGTCGATGGAACCCTGGCCGAGTTGATCAAGTCCGGCGAGTTTGAAGCGCTCTACAAAAAGTGGTTTCAATCGCCAATCCCTCCCAAGAACATCAATCTGAATGCTCCGATGAGCAAGGAGCTCAAAGATAACCTCACCGCCCTGTCGGACAAACCCGCAGGTTGATCGCACATGCGTGGGTACGGCGACTCACTGGTGACTGCCATGGTGTCATCTGCCCAGCGGGATCGAGCTCTTGCTCGCGGCGGAGCGGTCGCTGCGTCGCCGTGGGGCTAGTTGCCTGATTCTGGGATGCACCGAGGTACCACGGGTGCTCCATAGCAGCAACACACCGCTACCGGCGATCGATGCCACTGCGGCACTGGCACGTCGGGCCGTTCACTGGTCTTTGGCGCAGCAGACCCTGCCTTCCTGATGGCATGGCACTTGCGTGTTGACATGCGGAAAGAGTAAGCGCTCAAACCCCACACGGAGGTCGATGTGAACTACACCTGGCAATGGCAAATATTCCTCAAAGACAATGGGGGTGGTCAGACTTACCTTAATTGGCTGATGTCCGCCTGGGGCTGGACCCTGTCAGTGGCATTGTCGGCCTGGGTCGTTGCATTGTTGCTCGGGTGTCTGGTGGGCATATTGCGCACCACACCGAGCAAGGCACTGACGCTGGCGGGCGACATCTGGACCGAAGTGTTTCGCAATGTGCCGTTGCTGGTGCAGATTTTTCTCTGGTACTTTGTGGTACCGGTCATCGTGCCGGTATTCAGCCGGGTTCCCAGCTTTGTGCTGGTGGTGCTGGCGCTGGGCTTTTTTACCTCTGCGCGCATTTCCGAGCAAGTGAAGGCCGGTATACAGGCACTGCCTGCCGGGCAGCGATTGGCGGGGCTTGCAATGGGGCTGACCTTGATCCAGACCTACCGCCATGTGTTGCTGCCGGTGGCCTTTCGCATTGTCATACCGCCGCTCACCAGCGAAGCCATGAATATTATCAAGAACTCATCGGTTGCCTTTGCGGTCAGCATCGCCGAACTCACGATGTTTGCGATGCAGGCCCAGGAAGAGACCTCGCGCGGAATTGAAATTTACCTGGCGGTCACCGGGCTGTATTTCATCTCTGCATTTGCCATCAACCGGGCTGCGATATTTGTCGAGCATTTGGTGCAGGTACCCGGTATGGCAGGAGCCGGCAAATGAACCTTGACTTCAGCTTTCTAAGCGCCGATGTTGTCTTCAACTTCATTCTGAAGGGGCTTGCATTTTCGGTGCAGCTTACATTCATTGCCACACTGGGCGGCATCCTGCTGGGTACCCTGCTGGCCTTGATGCGGCTTTCGGGCAACAAGTGGCTGGTTGCAGTGGCAGCCACCTATGTGAATACCCTGCGCTCGATTCCACTGGTGATGGTCATCCTGTGGTTCTTTTTGCTCATACCTCTGATCATTGGGCGCACCATGGGCGCGGAGCTGTCGGCGATCATCACCTTCACCGTGTTTGAGGCGGCCTACTTTTCAGAGATCATGCGTGCGGGTATTCAGTCGGTGCCCCGGGGCCAGGTGTATGCCGGCTATGCGGTGGGCATGACCTATGGGCAATGCATGCAACTCATTGTGCTGCCGCAGGCGTTTCGCAATATGCTGCCGGTGCTGTTGACACAAACCATTGTGCTGTTTCAGGATACTTCGCTGGTCTATGCGATTGGTGCCTATGACCTGCTCAAGGGCTTTGAAGTTGCGGGCAAGAATTTCAATCGGCCCATTGAAACCTACATGGTTGCCGCCCTAGTGTATTTCGCCATCTGCTTTTGCCTGTCTTTGCTGGTGCGGCAACTGCAGAAAAAAATTCGGATTATTCGCTGAAGGCATTTCAAATGATTCACATCAACAACGTCTCCAAGTGGTACGGCGCCTTTCAGGTGCTGACCAACTGCACCACCACCATCCACAAAGGTGAAGTGGTGGTGGTCTGTGGTCCTTCCGGTTCCGGCAAGTCGACCTTGATCAAGACGGTCAATGCGCTTGAGCCCTTTCAGCAGGGCGACATCACGGTCAACGGGGTTTCCCTGAGCGACCCCAAGACCAATCTGCCCAAGCTGCGCTCGACGGTGGGCATGGTGTTTCAGCATTTCGAGCTGTTTCCCCATCTGAATGTGACCGAAAACCTGACCCTGGGTCAGATCAAGGTGCTGGGTCGCTCGGTCGACGATGCCCGGGTGCGTGGCCTGAAAATGCTCGATCGGGTTGGCCTGATGGTTCACAAGGACAAGTTCCCGGGGCAACTCTCGGGCGGGCAACAGCAACGGGTGGCCATTGCAAGGGCGCTCTCCATGGATCCGATCGTGATGTTGTTTGACGAGCCAACCTCCGCACTCGACCCTGAAATGGTCGGTGAAGTCCTCGACGTCATGGTGCAGCTTGCGCTCGAGGGCATGACCATGATGTGTGTCACGCATGAGATGGGCTTTGCGCGCAAGGTGGGCCACCGCGTGATCTTCATGGACCACGGACAGATTGTCGAAGACTGTCGCAAGGAAGAGTTTTTTGGCCACATCGAATCGCGCTCGCCCCGTGCACAGGACTTCCTGTCCAAGATCTTGCAGCACTGACTGAACGGAACTTACTTTGAATCGCACCCCGCTGCATGTCCTGCCGTGAACGCTTCCTCAAACACCGAGTAACCCGCCCAGTCGCTATGGGCAAAGCGCAGGTGGTGCCAGTCGATCCGACTGCGAGGAGGATAGTGAGCTGGACTGGTGCTGCGCGGATTAGGCTGTGCAGCCGGTGCAAACCCGACCTGTCCGCTCGCTGTTGGCAAGGGCACCGCCATGGCGTGGCCGTAGCGGCAGATGTCCAAACGCACGGTTTTGGCTGCCAGGTCCGGGTGCGCCTGAGACAACTCGGCCAGGATGTCGTTGCGCCAATCGCCCCAGGTTTTGTTGAGCAGCGACGCTGCGACCGGCAGTGACCCCTGCGCAGAGAGCCCCAGCGCGCGGTAGTAGGTGAGCACCGTGGCACCCGGCACCGGGCGCAGGCTTTGGTGCATGGCATCCACATAACCCAGACCCGGCGCGGTCTGTGCGTCACCATAGAGCACGTTGTCCCAGCTCGGCGCCGCACCCGGACGGTCGTGCAAGGGGGCACGCAACTGCAGGTTGGCGACCAGCCAGGGCGCGTGCACCACGCCTTTTGCGGCGTCAAGCAGAAACTGGGGTGCGTCCTCGACTACGCGCGCCGCCACATGCAACGGCAACGCCACCACCGCGCTGCGTGCCTGCCAACGCTCCACGCTTTGGCTCGCCACGTTGAACGCGTCGACCTCAACCCCGCTGCGGGTGTCAGCGACGCGCAGCACCATCCGTCCGGTGTGCAAACGCTGACCCAGCGGCAGGGCCAGTTGACGCGTTAGCCATCCGTTGCCCTCGGGCCACGTGAGCAGGCCATCGCGCTCGGGGCCGTCACTGCCAGGCGCATGAAAACCGTGGCGACTGGCGAAATAATGCAGCCCTGCCCAGGCAGACACCGCCGACAGCCCCGCGCCATAGTCGTCACGGCAGCAATAGTCCAGGTACCAACCCAAATGGGCATCAGTCAGCTGGTGCTGGTTCAAATACGCCTCGAAACTGATGGCCGCCAAAGCCCGCTGCGTGGGCGAAAGGTGCATACGCCGCACCGGAATGCTCCAGTGTCCGGCCGAGCGGGCTTGGTCCACCGCCAGCGCAAACCGTTGGTATTGGGCCAAAGTCTGAGGCCCGACGCCTTGCAGTGGCAGCAGGCCGTCTTGCCACTCACCCTGAAAAAATAGCCGCTCCTGCGGGCTGTGGCACAGGTGGCGCTCGTCGTATTGCCAACGCCCTGCAATGCGCTGGCGCAGCCCCAGGGATTCGAGCAGGTCTTGTACCTCGGGCGCATCGTCCCCGGGCAAAGGCAGATAGTGCGCTCCCAGCGGGCAAGCCATGCCACCCAAGGTGCTACTGCGGCTATTGCCGCCAGCCGCATCTTCGAGCTCCAGCACCGCAAAATCCTCAATGCCGCGCAGGCGCAAGGCACGTGCAGCGGCCAGCCCCGCCACCCCCGCACCGGCCACCACCACCTCGGTGCGCAGCACCTTGGTCGGAGCAGGCCAGCCCGTGCCCCCACGCAAGGCATCGCGCAGCCTGTGGCCACGCGCCACATCGACACCGACAAATCCGCCGCCGATGTGGGTCAAGTTTGCGGGATCTGTGCAGGCCGCCAGCGGCAAGGTGGCGGTCAGACCCGCCTGAACAAATTGGCGGCGGCGCATCGGGTGGGTCTCAGAGGGTCGATGTGATTCAAGGGGTGACGACGTTGTTTTGGATGGGATGCATTGTGGCGCGATGGTAGCGCCGGTTGCCTGTCCCGCGCGCCTGAACCTCCTATTGCCAACGGTGTGGGTGCGATTCAAAGTGATGTGGACTCTCATTCCCTCGCCCCAGCGGGGAGAGGGTTAGGGTGAGGGGTGCATGTTTTGCATGATTAATAGAAATCTGGAACCTGTGGAAGCCCCTCACCCCAGCCTTCTCCCCGCTGTGGCGAGGGGGCAAAACCGAATTGCCACATCACTTTGAATCGCACTCGAACGGTGTACCAAACATTGCAAATCTTCCAAAGTGTGGATCGATTGCAATGATGTACAAGCGTCAAGCATCGGAAGAACTGAATATCTACCTGCAGGAGTTTCCGGCAGTTGCAATTCTGGGGCCACGCCAGGTCGGTAAGACCACGCTGGCGCACCAGCTTATGCACATTCTGGCCGAGACTGGCCAGGGGCAAGCGGTACGACGTGTGCTGTACCTGGATTTGGAGCTGCCTGGCGACTTGGTACAGCTCAGTGATCCCGTCGCGTTTTTCCTTGCACATGCCGATCGACTGATCATCCTGGACGAAGTCCAGCGTATGCCAGGCCTGTTTGCCGTGCTGCACGGTGTCATCGACCAACGGCGCCGGAGTGGTGCGCTCAGCAGTCAGTTTTTGTTGTTGGGTTCTGCCAGCATGGGGTTGTTGGCGCAGTCCAGCGAGAGCCTGGCGGGGCGCTTGGCCTATGTGGAACTGGTCCCTTTGATACTCACAGAGCTGCCCACAAACTCGGCCGCAGCGCTTGAGTCTTTGTGGCTACGTGGGGGATTTCCGGGTTCTTACCTGGCACGCAGTGATGCAGCAAGCATGCGCTGGCGCCAACGGTACATCACCACCTATTTGGAGCGTGACATCCCCTTGCTGGGGCCACGGATACCGGCACAAACCCTGCGCAGTCTTTGGACCATGCTGGCCTACGAGCAGGCGCAGATTCTCAACGCCGCGCGTTTGGCGGCATCGTTGGGTGTGAGCGGGCAAACCATCGGCCGCTACCTGGATTTGTTGTGTGATGTGTTGCTGGTACGCCGCTTGCAACCCTGGGCCAGACAATCCAGCAAAAGACTGGTCAAAGCGCCCAAGATGTATGTGCGTGACAGCGGTTTGGTACATGCATTGCTAGGCTTGGGCGCACCGGGTGAACTGCTCTCGCACCCCGTTGCGGGTGGCAGCTGGGAGGGCTGGATCATCGAAAACCTGCTGGCCTGTGCGCCGCCCATGACCCGGTTCAGCTATTACCGCACTGCCGTCGGTGCCGAAATTGACCTGTTGTTGGAGTTGCCAAGCGGTGGGCTCTGGGCCGTGGAGATCAAGCGCTCGAGTGCGCCCACCGTGAGCAAGGGATACCACCTTGCCTGCGACGATGTGGGTGCCACGCGCCGGCTGGTGGTCAGCAGCGCAAGCCAACGCTTTCCGATGGCGGGCGGCCTGGAACATGTGCCCTTGCTCGATTTGATGCACGAATTGCAGGCGCTTCGCCGTGCTCAAATGGTGTAGCCAGCCTTGTTAAACCGCTGGGCAGACGACACGCCCGTGGTAGCGCTGCAGTGTTTCGAAAAGCGCGATACGCTTGAAGTTGTGAAGCGCGTTATGCTTGAAACAATAAAGCACGATACGCTTTAAATCGTAAGATGCAATGCGCTTCAAACGGTAACTGACATAAGGCAAGCCATGGCAAAACCCAATGAAAAACTAGCCGAGTCCTTGCGACAGCTAAAAGCCTTACAAGACCAGGGCAATCGGGTGCTCAGAACCCGCGATTTATCCAGGGTACACCGTGAACGCTTGCTTGCAAACGGGTTCTTGGTGGAGGTGGTCAAGGGTTGGTACGCACCGTCCCGACCGAGCGACCATAGCGCAGACTCCACGGTCTGGTATGCCTCATTTTTTGAGTTCATCGGTGCCTATTGTGAACTGCGCTTCGGGTCAGACTGGCATTTGTCCCCGGAAGCGTCCCTTGCGGTGCATGCCGGTAACACCGCTGTTCCCAGGCAAGTGATGGTGCACGCCCTGCGAGCTGCCAACCACAATCTGCAACTCC